>CANRBI010000038.1 GCA_947628775.1 uncultured Clostridia bacterium | reverse complement strand
AATCAATATAACACAGAAGCAGGACAAATGGCAAGTTCAACAGGAAATATATATGGAATATATGACCTAAGCGGAGGAGCATATGAATATGTGGCAGCATTTGATCCACAAGGATCTGATTGGAGTTCTTCAGAGTCATCATCATGGGCAGCAAGGGGAAAATCAAGTACAAAGTGGGCAACAGCATATACAAACGGAACAACAACTCTTAGTGGAGATAAAATATATGAAGTAAGTAAAACAGGAGATATGACAAAAGAGGTTAAGATAGATACATTGCCTGAACGATGCTGGTTCAATCGAATGATTGATGTCGTGTGTTCTTCAGGTCAGTTCATTCGTCGAGGAGGTCGGTTCCGACGATGGTTGGAAAGCAGGATTGTTCTGTGGTGGAAGTTATCATGGATTTGGTGGAAGTTGGCATGGTTTCCGCGTTACATTAGCTCCTTAACACTTCCTAATACCCTACACACTCAAAGTCGAAAATTGCCGATGGAAAAACAACCAACCCATCACAATTTTCGACTTTTTATTCAATAACCAAATAACAAGTACCTTTACACCACATACCTCATAAAATATATAAAAACAATTTTATGGAGGAAAATTATGAGTAAATCATATACAGTGGCACTAGCAGGAAATCCAAATGTAGGTAAATCAACGATCTTCAATAACCTAACAGGCATGCATCAACACACAGGTAACTGGCCAGGTAAAACAGTTGCAAACGCAACAGGAGAAGCGATAATCAATAATCAAAAATACACATTTGTAGACATACCAGGTACATATTCAATAATGTCAAATTCAGAAGAAGAAGAAATAGCAAGAGATTATATCTGTTTTTCTAATCCAGATGTAACAATAATTGTAGTTGATAGTACATGTTTAGAAAGAAACTTAAATCTAGTATTTCAAATAACAGAAATAACAACAAAAGTCATACTATGTGTCAATTTATTAGATGAAGCCAAAAAGAAAAAAATAAAAATTGACTTAGAAAAACTATCTGATTTACTAGGAATACCTGTAGTAGGAACAACAGCTAAAAACAAAAACACATTAGAAAACCTAAAGAAAATGGTACAAAAAGTATGTACAGGAGAAATAACACCAAGCCCTAAAAAACTAATATATGAAAAAGCAATAGAAAAAGCAATTACAAAAGTAAAAGCAGTTTTATCAGAAGATATAAAAGATTCAAATATAAAAGAAAACAACAAATACACAAGTGAAAAATTCCTAAGATGGATATCCATCAAATTAATAGATGGAGAAGAAAAAATCTTAGAATCCATAAAAAAACACACAAAAATAAACATCCAAAACGAAAAAATAAAACTAGCTGTTAAACAAGTAAGAGAAGAATTAAAAGAAAATGGAATAAAAAGCAACAATTTCAAAGATAAAATAGTAAGTAACATACTAAACAAAGCAGAAAAAATATG
Organism: uncultured Clostridia bacterium; assembly: GCA_947628775.1. Taxonomy (GTDB): domain Bacteria; phylum Bacillota; class Clostridia; order TANB77; family CAG-508; genus CAG-269. Next base: position 10,661 of record CANRBI010000038.1, on the reverse strand, counting down.
TAAAAATGTATGCACATTTGAAAATAAAGATTATAGTAACAGAGATAGAAAACTAGACAAAATACTAACATCAAAAAAATTCGGAATCCCAATAATGATACTATTTCTAGCACTCATCTTCTGGATAACAATAGTAGGAGCAAACTATCCATCAGAAGTATTATTCAATTTCTTTGCATACATACAAAAAGGATTAATAAATCTTGCAAATATTATCAAAATGCCAGAATGGCTCTCAAACATGCTAATTAAAGGAATATACCAAACACTAACATGGGTTATATCAGTAATGCTACCACCAATGGCAATATTTTTCCCATTATTTACATTTTTAGAAGACCTAGGTTACCTACCTAGAATAGCCTTTAACATGGATAAATTCTTCAAAAAAGCATGCTGCACAGGTAAACAAATGATAACCATGTGCATGGGAGTAACAAAAAGGCATTTTTTGCGTATAAAACATGTAAGTAAATATATCCACAAATAATATAATTGTAACAATCTTGTAACCAAAATGTAATACATAAAAAAACAAAAAACATATTGAAAAATGTTCCAATATCTGGTATAATTGTAAAGCATAAAAACTAGTTTGTTTTTTGTTAATAAAAATTACTAAAAGGAGGATGAGTTTATGAAACAAAACTTAAAGTTCGCACTTGTAATATTCATTATAATAACACTACTTGGCCCAAATACAGCAGTATTAGCAAAAACAGCATACGATGAAGTTACTAGCGAAAAAGTTACTAATTCAGTGGAGGTAACACAAGACACGCAAAATGGTAATACAGTAGAACCAATAAACACAACAACCGAAAACTCAAACCAAACTGTAAACCAAACACAAACTAACACTACAACAAATGCAACAACTGAAACAGTAACAGAAACACAACCACAAAATGCTCAAAAAGCACAAACACCAGAAACAAGTACAATTGGACTTGGAACAGAACAAAACGGATTAGCGAAAATTGATAATCCTATTCCAGCAACAGATAAAGGAACACTTGAATTAACAATTGACTTTAGATTCCCACAACAAACAATATCAGCAAATGAGTTGAAAGTTACTTTAACAAAAGCTGGACAAACAACACCAGAAAGTGTAAATGCAACAACAGGAGAAGAAAAGGACAAAGAACTTTTCTATACATTTAAAAATCTAGAACCAGGACAATATAACCTAAAAATAACAGGAAATCGTTTCCAAACATTTACACAATCATCAATAAAAATCGATCCAAACATTACAACACAGCTAAACCTTGTTAATGGTTATGATGGACTAGCTGCATACTCACCAGAAAATGATGGAACAACTGAAGAACAAGAATCACAAAAAGGAAAAATAGGAGTTATAGGACTAGGAGATGTTACTGGAGATGGAAACATCAGAGATGATGACACAAAAGCAATAATAGACAAAATCGAAAGCAAAGCACCTGCTAGCGCAAACGATATATATGACCTAAATAAAGATGGCAAAATAGATATAGTAGATTTATCATATGCTGCAATAAACAAAAATCATTCATTTATTGGAGCACCAGCTACATGGATAGCAACAGTAAATCCAGAATCAGTTACATCATCAATAGGAGAAAGTAAACTAGTTGAAAATAGCCAAGACTCTACAATAGGAACAATAAGTGATTTATTTACAAATAATGATAAACATATTTCAATACAACCACCAAAAGATGAACCTATATCTATTACTAACCCTATAAAACTTGAGATGGAAATAACACAAGAAATTGCTGAAACACAAATAGTAACAATAGCACCATCATCAAACCCTGACCACAACATAACTCAAGGAACAATAGTAGTAGAAACAATAGATGGAGAACAAAAAACATTCACAATAGGAAATCAACCATCAGGTGGAACAGAAACAGGAAAAATAAAATCACTATATAAAGTTGCAAGTTTACCATCAGTAATAAGTGACAGCACACGTTCAATCAAAGTAGCTGAAGCAACATCAGATGGAAATGTAACAATTAGTGATGACGGAACAATAGTACTAGACTTTGGAAATGCTATAGTTGTAAAAAAAGTTACAATAAATGTAACAGGAACAACAAGCAATGAATTAGCTGATATATCAAGAGTTGAATTCTTTAATGGAATGGAAAACAAAATTCCAGAACCAGACCTAAATATACCAACATTAAGAACAGACGATATAGACAAACTAGTTACAGAGGAACATTTCACAGTAAAATGGAACAATGAACCAAATGTAACAGGATATCAAGTACGTATAACATCATATACATCAGAAGGAGAAGAAATAGAAGACTTTAACGTAGATGGACATGAAATAAAAATAGAAAAATTTAAAGGTAAAGATATAAAAGACTTACTAGATAAAGGAAAAGGTAAAGACCCAAGTGAAAAATACAATTACAAAAATGACTACACAGCATATCATATTAAAGTACGCTCAGTAAATGGAAAATGGTATAGCCCATACTCAGAAGAATATGTAATTATGCCAACTCCAAATGGTAAACCAAATGCACCAACAGGACTAACACTTAAAGGTGGATACCAATCAATGAGTGTTAAATGGAATGGTGACCCAAGAGCCACAACATATATGGTAGAATACAAAAAAGCAAACAGTGATGAAGAATACAAAAAATTCACAAAAATAGACCCAACAACCAAAAAAGAAACAACAGAAATTTCAGAAACTTCATGTGTAATTACAGGACTAGCAAGTGAAGTAACAGAATATTCAGTAAGAGTATATGCATGTAACAAGAGTGGTGTAAGTGATCCTTCACAAACAGCAACTGCAAGCACACTAGCAGTACAAGAAGTAAGCTTACCAACATATAAAAGAATAAACACATCAAACGGACCAGGCAAACTATCAGCACATATCAATGATATAACATTTAATTCTAATGTTGACAGATATATGGTAGATAGTCCACTAGACACAACCCCAAAATCAGCACAAGGTGTAGCAGATAATAACTTCGGTTCATATCTAAATGTTAATGACTGGGACTGGGGAGGATATTACGCAGGCTCAGACAAAGGAGTTCAAGTTAAATTTGATAAAGTATACACAATGAACTATGTCACAGTAGCAAAAGTAGAATGGAACACCGATTTCGCACATGCAAGAGTATGGTACAAAGAAAGAGCAAATGGAGCAACAGGTAATAATTTAATTAAAATGGATGCATCACAAGTAGTTACAAGACAAGATGAAACAGGAGCAAAATATACAGTTGTAAAATTAGCTAAACCAATTACTACAGACGAAATCGTAGTATCATTAGGTAACAGTGACCAAGGCAAAAGAGAAATAAAAATAGCAGAAATGGGATTCTATGAATATGATGACATTGAAACAAAAATAAATGACCTATTTGAAGATGCAATGCATTTAAAACTAAATCCAAAACTAACAAAAGACCAAATCAAAGCTAACATTGCAGAATATAAAGAAACATTAAATGCAGGAATACAAAAAGTAGGTGGAGCAGAAGGAGAAAGAGACTATCACATAGATAAAGAAAACTTATTAGATGAATTAAATACAGCACAAACACTTCTTGACAATGGAGACTTAGGAAAAATCACAAAAATAAACAGTCAAATTGCAACTTCATATGATTCAGGAATAGAATTTAGAGATGGATTAAGTGCTCTTCAACCTCTAGGAGTAATGGGAAGAACAGGAGAAGAAATAACAGTATATGTAGGAAACCCATACTTAAATGTAGGAGATGGAACAAGACTACAACTAGTTGCAACACAATGGAGAGCAGAAGGAGAATACAAAAAAGTAGTTAAAAACCTACAAGTTGGAGCAAATAAAATTACAGTTCCAGACATGATATCAACAAGCAGAGAAAAAGGTGGATCATTATATATCCAATACACAGGATTAGAAGATGATAAACCAACAAGATATATTGACAGAAATTATGCAGTAAGAGTATCTGGAGGAACAGAAATACCAGTACTAGACCTAAGTAGCAAAGAAGACCCAGAAACAGGAAATGTAATACCAATGTCAGAAGATGACAAAAAAGCAGCAGTAAAAACATATATAGATGAAATAACAGACGTTGTAAGTACATTAGAAGAAAAACATAATGGAGATGTATGTAAAGACTACAGAGGAGCAGATGAATACAAATTACAAGACTGCTTACTAGGAATAACAGAAATAGTACTAGACCAAATGATGTATTCAGTATCTTCAAAACAAATATATGACGGAATAACAGAAAAAATAAAAGAATCAGGAAGAAAAGACCTAACAGAAGCAGATGCACTATATAAATCACTAGTAGCAATGGATCAAATGATGGATTTATTCTACAGTCAAAAAGGACTTATAAAACGTGGACAAGCACAAAATACAAATGCATATGGAAATAACACATATCCAAGAACAAGACAAAATATCAGATGTATGAGAATGACAGGAAGAGCATTCATGTATGCAGGATCAGGACACATAGGAATCCAATGGAATGAAGTAAAACTTCTATCAAAAGGAGCTCCAATGAAAGTAGACACAACAGGAAAAGAAACATCAGATTCAAATGGTAACTATTTTGGTTGGGGAATTGCCCACGAAATTGGACACATAATAAATCAACAAGCATATGTACAAGGAGAAGTTACAAATAACTACTTCTCAATCTTAGCACAAACAGACAATACAAGAAATACAGTACGTTTCAACTATGATGATGTATATGCAAAAGTAACATCTGACAAAAAAGGAAAAGCACAAAATGTATTCACACAACTAGGACTATATTGGCAACTACACCTAGCATATGACAAAGGTGGATATAACTACAAACAATACACTACACAACAAGATCTATTAAACAATGCAATATATGCAAGAATGGATACATATGCAAGAAATCCATCTAAAGCACCAAGTCCAAAAGGAATAGCATTAAAAATAGTAAAAGGTGATACAGACAACAACTTAATGAAACTAGCATGTGCAGCAACACAAAAAGACATACTAACATTCTTCGAAAAATGGGGAATGGAACCAAGTCAAGAAACAATAGAATATGCAGCTCAATGGGATAAAGAAACAAGAGCAATTTGGTATGTAAATGATGAAGCAAGAAACTATGAACTAGAAGGTGGAGAAGCCCTACCAACAACAGCAGTTCTTGATGCATCAATAACAAATGCACCAAATAACAGAACAGAAGACAATGAAGTAACATTTGCACTAAATGTATCAGGAGCAGGTGTAGATGCAAATGGAGTACTAGGATATGAAATTATAAGAAGCTACATGTCAAACAATAATGTAATATCAAGACCAGTAGCATTTGTAGAACCTAGCAAAAATGAAGATGGAACAACAAATCCAAATATCACATATACAGATAGAATTGACACAATAAACAACAGAGCATTTACATATACAATTGTAGCATATGATAAATGTCTAAACGAAATAGCTAAAAAAGAATTAAACCCAATAAAAGTAACACATCAAGGACAAATTTCACAAGACGGATGGGAAATAACAACAAACATGACATCTAGTGATGACAAGAAAACAGAAGACTTGGAAGAAAAAGATAAAAACAATGTTGAATACTCAGATGAAGAACAAACAATATCATCAGTACCAGTTATAGCAGATGGAAAAATGGGAACAACATTTAACGGAACAACAACAGATGATAAAGCACAAATTACAATAAAATTACCAGAAACTAAAAAACTAGTTGGACTAAAATATTACGGACAAAAATTCAGTGGTTACAAAGTAGAAGTAAAAACAGAAGGAAAAGAATGGACAACAGTTAGAGAAGGCAAAAACGAAGCCCAAAGCGAAGCAAATCCAGTATCTAGAGCAATTAACTCAATCAGAAACTTCTTTGTAAACCTAGTAAGCGCAGAAAATGAGGTTCAAACAGATACACAAAGTACAGATTCACAAGTATTAGAATTTACAAAAGTAATCGATGGAAAACAAACAGTATACAACTATGATTATGACTGTGATTACGTAAGAATCACAATAGATGATCAAAATGTAAGTATATCAGAAATTGACCTATTAGCACAATCAGGAGATAATGTAGAATTCAATGAAGTAGGTTCAATTGCAAAACTAAAAGAAGACTTTATATATGCAGAAGGTAATAAAGTGCCAAAAGATTCAATAGTTCTTACAGGAACATATAAAGGAAACCCTGCATATAACGTAGCAAAAGTATGGTATCAAGATGCAGAATCAGGACAATGGAGACTAATTAATGGTTACCAATTAATACTAGCACCACATCCAGGAGAAGGTAACTTAGGAGAAACAAGTGAAGGTAAATGGATATTTGTACTAGAACCTGAAGGTAACCCAGATTACTCAGTTATAAATTCAGCTTTAGGTAAAGGAAAAATAAGAGTAGAACTATATCGTGTAGATAATGCGAAAACAAATGTAGGAGAAAGATTAGTTAGTGATACATTAATTAAAACAATACCAAGTGAATTTGCTGACATTCAATTTAAAATTGACGGTTCAAACTAGAAAAACAAGTATTGGAAAAGTCTAATAACAGATTTTTCCAATACAATGCAAATTTTAGTAAAAAAAAGCATAATCTAAAAGGAGGAATAAAATGAAATTAACCAGAAAAATGAAATTATTGCTAACACTAATACCTATTGTAATTTTCATTATATTTATGGGTTTTGCTTTAGCTAATACTGGTAATTCTAAAAATGCAGATTTATCACCAGAATATGAAAAAACATCTGTAGTACTAGAAGAAACAAAAGCTAATGAAATGACAGCATTTGACGTATATCTAGAAATGGCAAAAGAAGCAAGTGTTGGAAGTTTCCAAGTAGGCTTAGAAGTAGATGTAAACGATAATTTTGAAGCAAAATTTAATATAGATGAAAACCTAAAAGGATTTAGTGATTACAGAATTTCATCAATTGATGACAAAGAAACATATAAAGGATTAAAAAGAATCAATGTTTATTATGCAGGAACAGATGAATTAAATCAATTAGATGAAGAAGGTAATAAAAGTAAAGTAAAAGTTGGAACAATAAGCTTTAACTACATAGGAAATGAAGATAGTGAAGGTAAAGTTTCAGATGTTAGAGTTACACCAATAGGAGATGATGGAAATGACCAAACAACAGATGAAGAAACATTTACCAAAACAGTTTCTTTATCACATGTATCAAAAAATATAATTGTAACTCCAGATGACACTATAATAACAACAATATCAGCTCCTGGAACATCAGAAGGTGATGGAAATACAACAGGAGGTGGAAATACAGCCGGAGACCAAGGTAACACAGCAGGTGATGGAAACACAGCTGGTGACCAAGGCAATACAGCAGGTGATGGAAATACAGCCGGTGACCAAGGCAACACAACAGGAGATGGAAATACAGCCGGAGACCAAGGAAATACAACAGGAGATGGAAATACAGCCGGTGACCAAGGCAACACAACAGGAGATGGAAATACAGCCGGAGACCAAGGCAACACAACAGGAGATGGAAATACAGCTGGTGACCAAGGCAATACAGCAGGAGATGGAAATACAGCCGGTGACCAAGGCAACACAACAGGCGATGGAAACACAGCTGGAGACCAAGGTAATACATCAGGTAGTGGAAGCCAAAATCAAGATCCAAATGTAGGAGGGCAATCATCAGGAAGTTCATCAGGTGATTCAGACACAGGTAGCCAACCTTCAGGAAGCCAATCATCAACAGATGATGATGGAAATAATCAATCAGTAGTACAAAAAGTAATATCAGCTTTCAAAACTAAAACAGGAGGAAATCGTTCAAACATATGGGCAATAACAGTTTTAGTAATATTAGTAATAGTAGCAGCAGGATTAATTTTTGTAAAAATGAAAGATAAAAAATCAAAACATTAAAATGATTAAACCACAAATAAAATAAATATCCCTGGCTTAGCCAGAAGTAAATAAAAGGGACGAGACTTATAAATGTTTCGTCCTTTTTAAATCATATTTGTTTTATTTTTCTATTCCTATTTAACTTATCATTAGCCCTTTGCCATAATTCTTCTGAAACAATAGGAGGAACCTTATCAAAATCCTTAAAAATTTTCCATTCAGATTTATCATTAAAATTTCTCTTTTTACTCCTATAATCTATAACAGTAGATAAACCACCTGTATAATAGCCTTTATACTTAGGATTTTGAATAATTTTTCTCAAAGAATTCTGATGAAAAGGCTTTCCGATTATGATTTAAGTAACCAATATCACATAACATATCAGAAAGTTTTTTAAGACCAATTTTAGGATTATTAGCATAAAGTTCAAATATATTTCTAATCAAAGGAGCCTCATTTTCATCAATAACAAGTTTACGATTATTTTTAGTATAACCCCAAATATTATTTGTCCCCAAAACAGACCCATTTTGAACAGCCCTTTTAAAGCCAAATTTAGTCCTTTCAGAAATTTTACGAATTTCATCTTGAGCCATACTAGACATAATAGTAAGCCTTAACTCACCATCATTAGAAGCAGTAACAATATTATCAGACAAAAAATATACACAAACATCATAATCTAGTAATTTTCTAGTATATAATAAACTATCAATAGTATCACGAGAAAACCTAGAAACCTCTTTAGTAACAATTAAATCAAAAAACCCTTTTTGTGCATCATCAACCATCTTCATAAAATTTTCTCTTTTCCTAGAACTTGTTCCAGAAATACCCTCATCAACATACCCATCAACAAACTGCCAATTTTTATTAGATTTAATATAATCATTAAAAAAAGCAACCTGATTATCCAAAGAATGTAATTGTTCCTCCTTCTCAGTAGAAACTCTAGCATAATAACACACCCTAAGAGCCAAATCAAAAATACTTTTCCCGCCTACTAAACTCATTTTTCATTTCATATAAGGTCATTTTTATATACTCCTTATAAAATATATATTAAAATTAAAAATATCTTATTCATTATTTAGTAATAAAATAGAATTTTTGAAAAAATGTAGACAATCAAACATTTTTATGTTATAGTTAAATTACAATAAAGTTGTTGTTAGAATACAACAATCGTAATAAATTTTTGAATAGAAAAGAGCCTAGAATGGCTCTTTAGTACTTTGTTACCCCCATGTGCATGGGGTTTGGATGTAATGCCTGTGGAGTGGTTGGCTGTAGAATAATAGATTCTCCACGAGAAAGGCTAATAGCAATCCTAACAAACAATTTTGTACCATGTAACCGGAAGATTTCCATTTTTAATATCAATTGCAACAATATTTATAGCAGGAGCATATGGAGGATTTTCATCAATACTAGCAACACTAACAGTTATAGCAGTAATAGTATTTGGAATAATATTAGCCTTAATAATATCAAAAATATTATCAAAAACAATATTAAAAGGAATGCCATCTTCATTTGTACTAGAACTACCACCATACAGAAAGCCACAAATAGGCAAAATATTAGTACGTTCAATATTTGATAGAACACTATTTGTACTAGCAAGAGCAATTAAAGTTGCAGCACCAGCAGGACTTGTGATATGGCTCATGGCAAATATTGGAATACAAGGACAAAGTTTACTTACAATGGTCGCAAACTTTTTTGATCCATTTGCAAAACTAATGGGACTAGATGGATATATTCTAACAGCATTTATACTAGGAATACCAGCAAACGAAATAGTATTTCCAATAATACTAATGTGTTATTTAAAAACAAATGTATTAATGCAAATAGAAGACACATTTGCCCTAGGAGAGATATTAAGACAAAATGGATGGACACTTCTTACAGCAATAAATGTAATGATTTTCACAATACTACATTTTCCATGTGCTACAACACTACTCACAATAAAAAAAGAAACATCAAGCATAAAATGGACACTTGCAGCCTTTCTTATACCAACAATTTTAGGAATACTAATTTGTATGTTAACAACAGGAATATACAATATAATAATTTAAAAAATGAAATAATAAAATATTGAAACAATCCACATAAACTGATATAATAAGAAAAATTCCCATAATACAAATTGAAAGGAGCAAATATAAAAAATGTTAGAAAAAGCAAATTTTATAGAAATAGACGAAGAATTCATATGTGACAACTGTGGCAAAAAAGTCACAAAACTCGGATACTCCTGCAGAAATCACTGCCCATACTGCCTACATTCAAAACACGTAGACAAAAATCCAGGAGACAGAGAAGAAACATGCCATGGAGACCTAGAACCAATAGGACTTGAAATTAACAGCAAAAAAGGGTATGTAATCATATTCAAATGCAAAAAATGTGGCACAATTCGAAAAAACAAAGCAGCAAAAGATGACAACATGGATTTAATAATAAAATTATCAAGTAAGTAACAAAAATGTAACAAAAAAGTAATAAAAATTTAATAATCGCACGAAAAGTGCGATTTTTTAGCTATTAAAGGATTTTAACAACAAACTACCACAAAAACTGCAAGAAAAAACCATTGCAAAACGTCTCCACTGGTGATACAATACAATTAAAATAAATACATAATATATTATGTAGGAGGAAGAAGATGAAAAATAATAAAAATCCAATCAATAGTTATAATTCACCAAAAAA
>CANRBI010000037.1 GCA_947628775.1 uncultured Clostridia bacterium | reverse complement strand
GTAATAAATAAAAAATCAGAAGTAACAGACTTTATCACAGGAACAAGAAAAGACTTACCAGAAGAAGAATGGATAACAGTTGAAAGACCAGAAATGAGAATTATATCAGATGAACTCTTTAACAGAGCACAAGATATTTTAGCCCAGAGGTCAAATGAGTTTAAATTAAACAACAAAAGAGAAAAAACAGAATATGTATTTAGTACACTTATTTATTGCAAACATTGTGGCTATTCATTTAGAAGAATTAGAAGAAAATACACAGATGATGGAAAGGAATATATAAGATGGGTATGTAGTGGAAGAAACTCAATGGGTGTAAATCATTGCCCTAACACAACTGTAATTGATGAAGAAGAACTTTTAAATGCAATAAAGGTATATTTAAAAAGCATTATAAAAAACAAAAAGGGCTTTATGAAAGCAGTCGAAAAAGAATTTGAAAAGATTACAAAATTAAGAGAAAATAATGAAAGAAGTGAACAAAGTCTTTTACAAGAAATAGAAAAAGTTACAAATAAGAAACAAAAATATATGGAAATGTTCCAAAATGAAGTAATTAATATCCAAGAACTAAAACAATATACAAATCCATTAAATGAAGATATTGCAAGATTAGAAAGAGAGTTAAAACTAATAACATCAGAGATAAAAGAAAAAGATGTATTAGAAAAAGAACTTACCAAAACAATTAGTACAGTTGATGACATACTTAATAACGAAACAATAACAAATGCAATGCTAAAAACAATAATAGATGTTATTGAAGTAGATTCAGATAGCAATGTAGAAGTAAGGCTTAAACTATTAAATGAAATAGGCTCTACACCTGCAGTTATAACTAATTTTAATGACATCAAAGATACCGTTACGAAGAGTAACATCAGTACACAAAGATGTTTCAGAAAGACTTGAAAAAATCAATCCAGGATTGGCACGAGAAGTAAGACAAATACTAGATGAAAATAAGGCAGAAAGACATATTAGAGGGGGGATGGCTACTAAATTAAAATACATTAATTTACATGCTAAAGAAAATAAAGAAAAAAAATGAGGTTTGGTTTTATGCCAAACCTTATTTTTATAATTCAACTTGTGTCATTTGTGTTCCAGAACTATGTCTTCTTCTTTTGTGTTCTACTGGTGGAGGAATAAGTGGACTATATGAAGTTCCATCAAATACTTCTACCTCAACTGTGTGTGTTAGAACATCTGTGTAACTATAAGTTACATTGCTATTATTTTCTTCATATCTTACTATAAAAATATTAGGATATGCTTTTTCTAATGTGGCTTCTTTTTCAAAGGCTTTACTCCTACCTAAAGAACCTTTTACTATTATCTTTTGCCCAACTTTTTCTAAGATGTCAGTTTTTAGATTTGCTATATCTGTTTTACAAATCATGTCATCACCTACTCTCTTAAGATGATTGAATTATATCATTTTTTAGAAGATATGTCAAAAAATGTAGAAGAACAAAAAAGACGCAAAACTCACTTATATCAATAGTTTCACGTCTTTACCTTCTATATATTACATTTATATTACATCTTTGTTACAGAAAGATTACAAACCTTCATTTTACCACTTGCACCTATACCATCAACACCTTTTTTTCCATCTCGTAACTCAGATGCAACATCATCAATAGTGATATATTTATAATTTTCTGTTAAAGCTACTTTTTCTGCAATAATAATAGGATCAAGAAAATCTATTAAAATTCTAGCAGGAGAAGATGCAAAATTTGCACCTGCAGATATTAAAGCCTCAAAATAACTTTGGCAAGCACCTGCGAAAATCACAGTATTTTTATTATTTTCACTATCATATCTCCTAGCTTCTTTTACTGTATTTATAAAATGCCTTGAATTTCTGTAATTGTAAATATCGTAAAAACCGACATTTCGCTTAATCATTCCATCATGACCGAGTTATTATTAAAATATCAGGTTTATACATTTTTAATAAAGAATAAACAACTTTAGGCTGTTTATATTCAGGAATATTCTTAACAATAGCATTTAAACCAACTTTTTTGTAATAATAATAAGACTTATTTGAATAATTTTTGTCACCATCTAAATGCAAAATTTTACCTGTTATTACAGTTTCTCCTATATCTCTTTTTTTATTAAGTATTGCAATTTTATATGGACATTTTTTTTTAGATTTAATCTTATTTTTAATTTTTCTATCTAAATTATTTAATTCTTTTTTAACAACTTCAGACTCAACTATTTCTAAATCTTCAATAGGACTATCAGCCTCTACTCGTTCAGTAATGCCTCTTAAGAGAGCAATTTGGTTATTATGTGTTTTAATAATTTTTTCTACTTTAAATATAATATCTTTTCTATGTGATTTTCTAACAACGATACTTCCTTTTCTTAAATGTTTCATTTTATCACCTCAAAATACAGGCTAATATATTCTATGAAGAATTTTGTCGAAATGTGAATTTATGCATATTTAAAGAATAAGTACATATATATGTATAAAATAAACTAAATAGGAGGTAAGATATGGTAGAGATAGCAAAAGAAAATTTATGTATTAATAAAATAGTTGCAGATAAAAATGAGATTATTTTTATAGAAGGAGATATGATTGTACCTGACTCAAAACCAGATGTTTTGAATATAATTGGTACAAGTGGTCTTGCAAGTGTATATAAAAAAGAATTGCAAGATGGAAGACTAAGAATTGATGGTAGTATTAATACATATATAATGTATGTACCAGAAGATACAGAAGGTATAAGAGGGATTAATACTGTTCTAGATTTTTCTGAAAATATTGAAATAGAAGGCATAACATCTGATATGCAAGCATCAATAACTACTGATATTAAAGGAATTGAAGCAAGAGTTATAAATGGAAGAAAAATAGGAATTAAAGTAGCTTTAGAAGTTTCAATTAAAGTATTTGATAAAGAAGATACAGAAATAGTAAATGATATTTTAAATAATGACGGAATTCAAATTTTAAAAAATGATATGTCTCTTAATTCTTTATTAGGTACAGGTTCAACTAAGATATATGCAAAAGATACGGTTCAAATAGATGCAATTGACCAATTAGCAGAAATTTTAAAAGTTACTACACAGATTAATGATAAAGATGTAAAAATCAGCTATAATAAGATTTTAACAAAAGCAGAAGCTAATATAAAAATAATGTATTTGACAGAAGATAATCGCATAAATCAAATAAATCCTAAAATACCAATAGTTGGTTTTATAGATATTCCAGATGTATCTGAGACAAATACATGTGATATTAATTATGAACTTAGAAATGTGATAATTAAACCACAACCACAAGAAGAACATGCAATATACATTGATTTAGAATATGAAGTAAGTTGTAATGTTTATGAAGAAAAGCAAATTAATTTAATACAAGATCTTTATAGACCAGATGCCATTTTAAATTTAAATAGAACTCAAATTACTACTATTAGTGATAAAAAGCATGTAAAACAAAATAAATCAATACAAGAAAAGATAAATTTAAAAGAAGTAGATGGTAAAAAATTAATAGATGTTGATGTAAGTGTTCGTATTCAAAAAGAATCCAAAATAAATTCTAAAATTTTATTTGAAATGGAAATGAATTTAAGTTTTATGTTTTTATCACAAAATATGCAAATGTCTATTCAAAATGCTTCTATACCATTTGAATATGTTATAGATAACTTAGAAAAAGGTGAATCTTTAAACACAATGAATGATATTGAAATATTATCACAAGATTTTATTATACAAGATGGTGGTGATATAAATTGTAATGTTAATATGAATATAAATACAGATATGTATCGTAGTAATAATGTTAATTTGATTAATCAAGTAGAAGAAGGGGGAGATAGGGAAGAGCAAGATTATAGCATAGTTTTATATATCGTAAAAAAAGGAGATACTTTATGGAATATTGCTAAACAATTTGGAAGTACAGTAGATAATATTGTAAAAGCCAATAATATTGAAAATCCAGATAGTATTTCAGTTGGGCAAAAGTTATATATACCAAGGTATGTAAGAACATCAATAACTGAGTATGCATAAAATATATTCAAGACCTAGAATTAGGTTACCCAAAATATCTTTTAATGGAAAATATCCAAAAAGGCCATTACAGGAAAAAAATAAAAGAAAATGTGTGACAATTATAGCTATAATGATAATTGCTATTTTTACTGTAAAATTAATACTAGATGCAGTTTATCCTATATTTGATACAGAATGTAAAGACAAAGCAAGGTCAATAGCTACAATGGTTTCAAATAAGCAAGCAACAGAAGTTATGAAAAAACATTCTTATGATGAACTTTTTACAGTTGAAAGAGATAGTAATGGTGACATTAGTATGATAAAATCAAATGTTGTTCCTATAAATGAAATAATTTCAGATATACCTAATAAAATACAGCAAGAGATTAATGAATTAGGAAAGGATGATGTTTACATTGCTTTAGGAAGTTTTACAGGAATTCGATTACTTGCAGGGAGAGGTCCAAATGTAAAAATTAAGATTTCATCAGCAGGAAATGTATTAACAGATTTAAAGAGTGAATTTGTGTCACAAGGGGTAAATCAAACCTTACATAGAGTCTATTTGCAAGTTACATGTCAAGTAAATATTTTAACACCTTTTTATGATATGAATGAAACAATAAATAATCAAGTATTATTACTTGAAAATGTATTCATAGGTCATGTACCAGATACATTCTACGATTTAGATGGTCTGCAAGAAAGTGATGCATTAGAAGTAATGGAATAGAGACCATGAAGCAAAAATTCCAGTGATTTCTCACTGGAATTTTTAGATATATATATAGTCTATCTTTTGCTGAATTGAGGTGCTTTACGTGCTTTTTTAAGACCGTATTTTTTTCTTTCTTTCATACGTGGATCTCTTGTTAGGAATCCATTTTGTTTTAATGTTGGTCTATATTCAATGTTAGCTTCATTTAAAGCTCTTGCTATACCATGACGGATAGCTCCTGCTTGACCTGTAAAACCTCCACCTTTTACTGAACAAATAACATCATATTTAGATGTTGTGTTTGTTACTGTTAATGGTTGTCTAACTATAACTTTAAGTGTTTCTAATCCGAAAAATTCGTCAATGTCTTTTCCATTGATTGTGATTTTTCCAGAACCTTCTATTAATCTTACTCTTGCAACAGATGATTTTCTTCTACCTGTTCCGTAGTATACTATTTTTTCTGATTTAGCCATTTCTATTTAACCTCCCATACTTCTGGTTTTTGTGCTTGATTTTGATGTTCGCTACCTGCATATACTCTTAGTTTTTTAAGTTGAGCTCTTCCTAATGAGTTGTGTGGTAACATTCCTTTTACAGCTAACATCATAGCTTTTTTAGGATTTTTTTCAAGCATTACTCTTGCTGGAACTTCTTTCATTCCACCAATGTAACCTGAGTGATGTCTGTATATTTTTTGGTCAAGTTTATTTCCTGTTAATTTTACATCTTTACAATTGATTATGATAACATGGTCACCTGTATCAATGTGTGGTGTAAATGTTGGTTTGTGTTTTCCTCTTAATAATTTTGCAGCTTCTGATGCAATTCTACCAAGTGGTTTTTCTGTTGCATCAATAATATACCATTTGCTTTCTACTTCGCCTTTTTTTGCGCTATATGTTGTATTATTCATGGTGATAATATCCTCCTATATTAATAAATTTTATATGTAAACTCAAAATATAGAATTATTTACCGGGCTTTAATTTTATATTTTAAGTTGTAATCTGTTAATTGCTTATCTATTTTATTACAAAATAGCAGATTTGTCAATATTTTTTTGAAAAATTGTAAAAAGTATTGCGAAAAAAAAGAATTAAATTTATAATAAGTAGAGAAATTTATTATTAATATGAATTAAAATTGCATAAAATTGAATAACATTGTATAAAAGAGGAGTGGTTTGATGCAAAAAACAAATGTTGCAAAACGTAAAAAAACTGCTAATAAACAAGGTTTTTTTCAAAGTGTTGTAACTTTGATGTTTTCACAAGTATTAATAAAATTATTAGGAATGGTATATACATTATATTTAACAAATAGACAAGGATTTGGTGATGAAGGTAATGGTATAGTTTCTAGTAGTTATCAAATATATGCTATGCTTTTGACTATTTCATCAATTGGTGTGCCAAATGCGATTTCTAAATTAGTGTCTGAAAGAGTTGCAGTAGGAGATCATAAAGGAGCATATAGAATTTTTAAAATAGCATTCGCTACTTTTGCAGTTATAGGATTAATTGGAAGTTTAATGTTGTTTTTTGGAGCTAGAATTATTGCATATAATTGGTTGCAAATACCAGAGGCAGAAATGACTATGGTTGCTTTATCTCCAGCTATCTTTTTTGTTGCAATATCATCTGTTATGAGGGGATATTGTAATGGAAGGCAAAATATAAAGGCAACTGCTAGGTCACAAACTATAGAACAAGTTTTTAAAACAGCTTTAACTATTATAATTGTTGAGATAGTTGCAATAATATCACATGTTTCTACTGAATGGATGGCAGCTGGAGCAACACTAGCTACAACACTTGCAACTTTTGCAGGTTTTGGATATTTATATATGTATTATAAAGTTATAAGAAAAGAAATTATAAGTGAAATAAAATCAACTGTTAATTATAAATATGAAAGAGTAAAAACAATTATAAAAAAGGTTTTGTTTGTTTCAATACCTATTGCATTAACAGCTATAATGTCATCACTGAATAAAAATATAGATTCTTTTACAGTAGTTAGAAGCTTAAAACAATTCTTACCAGAAAATGAAGCTTTAGCCCAATATGGTATTTTAGGTGGTAAAGTAGATATGCTTACAAGTTTGCCATTATCAATTAATGTAGCTTTTGCTACAGCATTAGTACCAGCAATATCAGCAGCTAAGGCAAGAAAAGATAAAAAAACTATAACTAAAAAAACATCATCTTCATTATTAATTTCAATGCTTATTGGATTACCATGTACTGTTGGAATGTATTTATTTGCAGGACCAATACTTAATTTATTATTTCCAAATGCAAGTGCAGGTGAAGTGATTTTACAAATTAGTTCTTTAACAATTATATTTACGATATTAGACCAAACAATAAATGGGGCACTGCAAGGATATGGTAAATTACTGATACCCGCATTTTCTCTGGGGTGTGGAGTACTAGTTAAATTGATTTTAAATCTTATATTAGTGCCAAACCCAGCATTTGGAGTAAATGGTGCAGCATGGGCATCTGTTGCATGTCATTTAGTTGCATTTACTATAGCAAGTACCTTACTTAGAAAAAATATTAAATTAGATTTACCTTTTTCTAAGTTTGTAGTTAAACCAATTATTGCTGTGACAATTATGGGAATTTGTTCATATTGTATGTATTCAATACTAGCAGGTATAATTGCACAAAAATTGGCAACAATATTAGCAATGATAATAGCTGTAATAGTTTATTTATTAGCAGTTATAGCACTAAAAATATTTTCTAAAGACGAAATATATGAATTTCCAAATGGTCCTAAAATTTATAAAATACTTCAAAAATTCAAAATTTATTGATTTTTTTCAAAAAAAAAGAAGGATTTTATCGTATTTTGGCGAATATTTTTTATAGTGGTACAGTTATTGCTCAGTTCAGGCGATAAACGTACATAAATATTAAATCTTATAGGAGGTAATTTAGATGAACAAAGCTGAATTAATCGCAGCAGTAGCTGCAAAAACAGGAGACACAAAAAAAGCAGCTGAAACTTCAGTAAACGCATTCGTAGACGTTGTAACAGAAGCTTTAAAAAAAGGAGATAAAGTTCAACTAGTTGGATTCGGATCTTTCGAAGTTAGAAAAAGAGCTGCAAGAAAAGGTAGAAACCCACAAACAAAAGAAGAAATTAAAATACCTGCATCAAAAGCTCCAGTATTCAAAGCTGGTAAAGCATTAAAAGATTTAGTAAACAAAAAATAAAAATATAATCACATATAAATATATGAAGCCACCTACAATTGTGAAATTGAAGGTGACTATTTTAATAAAAACAAAACTCAAAAAGGACAAAACCTTTTTGAGTTTGTTTTTTTAATTTTTTTCATCTATCAATATATGAACATCACGTAATTGTTCACGTTTGACTTTGCAAGGTGCACCCATCATTAAGTCTTCAGCTTTACTGTTTAGTGGAAATGCAATAACTTCTCTTATTGTTTCAGAATCTGTTAAAAGCATAATCATTCTATCAACACCTGGTGCAATTCCAGCATGTGGAGGAGCACCATATTGGAAAGCTGTATATAAGGCACCAAATTTTGTTCTAACTTCTTCTTCAGTATATCCAGCCATAGTGAAGGCTTTTAGCATAATATTTATATCATGATTACGTACAGCACCAGATGATAATTCTATACCATTACAAACGATATCATATTGATAAGCTAAAATATCTAAAGGATTTTTATTTTCTAAAGCCTCTAATCCGCCTTGTGGCATTGAAAATGGATTATGGCTAAATGCTAGTTTTCCTCTATCATCTAATTCAAACATTGGAAAATCAACTATCCAACAAAATTCAAATAAATTATTATCTATTAAATTAAGTCTTCTACCTAATTCATCTCTTACAGCACCTGCTAAAGTTTCAACAACACCAGGAACTTCAGCAATAAAGAATAAGCAATCACCTGGTTTTGAGTCAGTTCTTTTAATCATTTCTTCTCTTGCATCATCTGGTATAAATTTAGCAATTGGACCTTGAAAACTTCTATCTTCTAATATTCTAAGCCATGCTAGACCTTTTGCTTTTAAATCTTTTATAGCATAATCTGTCATACCTTCAAAAAAGCTTCTTGGTTGGTCTTCAACATCATGTGCACTAATTACTCTTACAGTTTTTCCTTTGAAAGCATTTAAACCAACAGTTTCAAATACATCTGTACAATCTACTATTACAAGAGGATTTCTTAAATCTGGTTTATCTGTTCCATATTTTAACATAGCATCTTTATATGTGATACGTGGAAATGGGTAATTTGCAATTTTCTTATCAGAGAATTTTTTAAAAGTATTATATAAAATTGGTTCAATAGTATTAAATACATCTTCTTGTGTACTAAAACTCATTTCCATATCTAATTGATAAAATTCTCCAGGTGCTCTATCTGCACGAGCATCTTCATCACGGAAACATGGTGCTATTTGAAAATATTTATCAATACCAGAAACCATTAGTAATTGTTTGAACTGTTGTGGAGCTTGAGGTAGGGCATAGAATTCTCCTGGATGTAATCTACTAGGAACTAAATAATCTCTTGCACCTTCTGGTGATGAGCTAGTTAGTATTGGTGTTTGAACTTCTAAAAAGCCTTGTTCTATCATTTGATTACGTAGATATTGAATAACTTTACTACGTAATATAAGGTTATCTTTAAGCCTGTCATTTCTTAAATCAAGGTAGCGATATTGAAGTCTCAAATCTTCTCTAACATTTTGTTTTGAATTTACCTCAAAAGGAAGATTTTTAGTTCTTTTTCCAAGTATTTCAATAGTTTCAATTCTAATTTCTACTTGACCTGTTGTTAGTTTAGGGTTTACAGTTTCAGGATCACGTTTTTCTACTTCTCCATATACTTTAACTGTTGATTCAACAGGAATATGTGATGCAAAATCTGCATCTTTAGGTTCTCCAGAGGTAACGACTTGTGTGATTCCATACATATCACGTATGTCTAAAAAAACAAGACCTCCTAAATCACGGATTGTTTGAACCCACCCTGATATTGTTACTTTTTTACCAATATCATCTAGGCTAATTTCATTACATGTGTGTGTTCTGTACTCATTCATTTTTAACACTTACCTTTCTTAATTGATTTAATTAATCAGAGCATCAAAAAACGCCCCAATTGCATAAATGCAGGGACGAAATAATTTCCGCGGTGCCACCCAGCTTGAAAATGTATGTATACATTTTCCACTTTTGACGATAATTTAATTACACAATAATGTATTTCAATGTGTTTCACATATTAGGTTGACCTTAAAGGGCTTACAGCCTATGACCCTTATTCTCTAAAAGTAACTTTTAATAGCTTTGTATTGAATATGTGTATTAATTATATTGTATACTATTTTACATGTTTTATGTGCATTTGTCAAGGATTTTTGATTATTTTGCAAACTTTAAGAAGATTTTTTCTTATCAGTTAAACCTACTAAATAATCAACAGAAGTTTTATAATATCCAGCAAGTTTTATAAGATTATAAATATCAATAGTAATTTCACCACTTTCATAGCGTGAATATGTTTGTTGTGTACAGCCTAATATTTTAGCTATTTGAGCTTGTGTTAAATCATTATCTTCTCTTAAATCACGTATTCGTAGTTTCATTTTGATCACCTCAATAAAATTATAGAATATTCCAAATACGTGTATTTAATTTTACGCAGTTTGCGTGTAAAAAATTAATTTATTTTACCCCCTTGTCTTTTTCTAAAATTCGTTATATAATAGGGAAAACTAAAAATTGGGAGTTGATGTAAATGCAAGTAAGCAAAGAAGAAATTTTGCATATAGCAAATTTAGCAGATATAGAAATAAATGAAAATGAAATTGAAAAATATCTTGCAAATCTAGAAGATATACTTAATTTTGCAAATATTGTAAATGAAGCACCAGTAGGGGACTTAGATATTACAATAGGTGCAAATGAAGCAAAAAATGTATTTAGGAAAGATGAAATAAAAGTATTTGAAGATAATAAATCTTTACTACAAAATGCGCCAGAACAAGAATTAAATATGTTCAAAATACCAAAAGTAATCAATTAGAATTTTCAAAAAGGAGGAAAACAAATGCATATTACTGAATTAACAGTGCATGAATTGCAAGAAAAATTAAAAAACAAAGAATTAACATCTACTGAAATTGTAAAAGCATATACAGATAGAATAGATGAAAAAGAAGGTGATGTTAAGGCATTTGTTACAGTTTTAAAAGAAGAAGCCTTAAAACAAGCAGGAGAAGTTGATAAAAAAATACAATCAGGAGAACAAGTAAGTGAATTTACAGGTATTCCTATAGGAATCAAAGATAATATGTGTACAAAAGGTGTAAAAACAACATGTAGTTCACATATGCTAGAGAATTTTATAGCACCATATGATGCAACAGTTGTTCAAAAATTAAAAGATGAAAATATAATAGATTTAGGAAAATTAAATATGGATGAGTTTGCTATGGGAGGCTCAACTGAATATTCATATTTTAAGAAAACATCAAACCCATGGGATTTAAATAAAGTACCAGGAGGGTCATCAGGAGGTAGTGCAGCAGCAGTTGCAGCTAATATGGTTCCATGGGCTTTAGGTAGTGATACAGGAGGATCAATTAGACAACCTGCAAGTTTTTGTGGAGTTGTTGGATTAAAACCAACTTATGGTTTAGTTTCAAGATATGGTTTAGTGGCATTTGCTTCATCATTAGATCAAATAGGTCCAATAACCAAAGATGTAACAGATGCAGCAATGTTATTAAATATAATTGCAGGACATGATGAAAAAGATACTACATCAAGTGATAGACCAAAAATTGATTATACAAAATCTTTAAAAAATGATATAAAAGGTATGAAAATAGGAGTACCTAAAGAATTTTTTGGAGATGGTATAAATGAAGAAGTAAAAGAAAGTTTAGAAAAAGCTATAGAAACCTATAAAAAATTAGGAGCAGAAATTGAAGAATTTTCATTAAATATTGAAAAATATGCTTTAGCTACTTACTATATTGTAGCATGTGCTGAAGCAAGTTCAAACTTAGGTAGATTTGATGGAATTCGTTATGGATACAGAGCAAAGGATTTTAGTAGTTTAAAAGAATTATACAGAAAATCAAGAAGTGAAGGTTTTGGAGCAGAAGTAAAAAGAAGAATAATATTAGGTACATATGTGTTATCATCAGGATATTATGATGCATATTACAAAAAAGCACAACAAGTTAGAACATTAGTTATGAATGAATTTTCAAAAGCATTTGAAAAATATGATGTGATATTAACACCAACATCACCAACAGTTGCTTTTGATATAGGAGCAAAATCAAATAATCCATTAGAAATGTATTTATCTGATATTTGTACAGTATCTGTTAATATTGCAGGACTTCCAGGAATATCTATTCCATGTGGTGTAGATAAACAAGGAATGCCAATAGGTATGCAATTAATAGGTAATAAATTCTGTGAAGAAACAATATTAAATGCTGCATATACATTTGAACAAGAAATTAACTTTAGAGAAAATTACAAACCACAATTTAAAAAAATGTAAAATAAAAAATAGATACTGATTTCAGATTAAAGGAGGAATATTAATGTCAAGACAAGACTATGAAATTGTAATAGGCTTAGAAGTTCATGCTGAACTTTCAACAAA
>CANRBI010000036.1 GCA_947628775.1 uncultured Clostridia bacterium | reverse complement strand
TATTTCCGTTATAGCCTATTGGAATATCTATCTTGTACTTTTTATTTTTTTCTATTTCTTGTACTGCCATTATTTAACCTCCCGTTATAATAATTTTTTGATTGTTTCTTTAATTCCTCAGTTAAAGGAAATAAAGAGCTTTTTTCTTTTTGTATTTCTAATTCTTTTCTTATCTTTTCTAGATTTTCTTGTATATAAGATGTAAGAATTTCTTCAAATTTTTTTGTTATTTTAGGTATTATTATATCTGTAATATCAACAGTATCATCTTCTAGTAGTTTTTTATATTGTTGTTTATATTCATCATCGAAATTAAATTTGTATATTTTTTTAATTTCAAAACTAAAATTATTCCAAAAATCTTTTTGGCACAAAAGATAATTTATTAATCCGAAAATTGTTTTTTATATCTCCCTCATCTAAAAAATAACTTTTAGTATTTAATTCTTTTAAAGTATGTATTGCTTCATTAGACAATCCTGTATATTCTTTTATGTTTTTATACTCTGGATTAAAATCATCTGACCACCCTAATATATAATCCAAAGAAACGTCAAATATATGTGCATAAGCAAATGCTAAATTATAAGTTAAATTTCTTTTAGAATTCTTTCTTTCTAGTTGAGATACTGTCTGTTTTCCATTTTCTCCATCTAGATTAACATCTTTATTCATTTTTATATTTAGAATTTCATTAAGTTTTTTTCCTAAATCTTTTTGAGATAAATTTTTTTCAGTTCTCAATTCAAATAGCCTTTCTTTTACTTTTTCAAGATTGTAAACCTTTATTTCTCTCATTAAATTACCTCCTATTTTTTTATTTTATAATATTTTATTACTTTTTAAATAAAAAGTCAATAGAAAGTTTTACTTGAGTGATATATTTTTTTATGATAATATAATATTACGATAGTGATAAAAAAGATTAAGGGGGTGATTATATGATAGAAATAAAAGAAACTGAATTAAAAAAACGAATGATAAAATTAGGCTATACACAATCAAAACTTGCAAAAGTAGCTGGAATTAGTCAATCTTATATAGTTATGATTTTATCTGGAAAACGTTCAATGTTACCGCCAACTGCAAAAAAAATATATGAAGCATTAAAATGTGAATTTGATGATATTTTTACTATTAAATAAAAAATAGGGGGAGATTTAAAATGGATATTATGAATCTAAAGGAGTTAACTCAATATTTAAAGATTAGTGAAAGTATGGTTAGAAAACTTGTAAGAGAAAAAAACATTAAATTTTTTAGAATTGGTAATAGACTCTATTTTAGAAAATCAGACATTGACGAATATATAGAGAATCAATGTATAAAGAACAATGAGGAAAATGAATATATAGTAAAAGAAGCAAGTATAAAGCAATCAATTTAATAACTAATTATACTTACTCCAAATTAACTAACAACTATATTATATATTTATTTCCTTAAAATGTCAATTTATAAACAATAGGAGGAAATAAAAAAATGAAATCAGAAGAATTGAGCAAAGAATTTTATACAACAAAAGAATTAGCAAAATATTTAAAAATACCGCTATCTACAGCATATAAACTGACAAAGGCTAAAAATTTTCCAAAAAAACTAATTGGTAAAAGACGATTTTTAATTCCAGTTGAAGAATTAAAAATTTGGCTATCTAAAAATTGTAATGGTATATAGATTAAAAGATTTTGAAGAAGATTTACCAGCATGCTTATATGTAATATATCTTTTAAAAAAAAATTATCAAAACAAGATATTTATGCTATACAAAATGCATTAAGAAGATATAATAAAAAATATCCACATATAAGTTATTTGTTAGTAGTTAGTAATACAGATAGTAATCATTGTTTACAAAGAGAACTCAAAATTAGAGGAAAGAAAGGTAAGCCTAAAACATTGGTATTTGGAAATAAAATTGATACTCATATACATTTATCAATAATTGGAAATAAAAAGAAATCGGCATATAAATGTGTGAAAGATTTAAAAAATGCAATTAATAAACATTTTAAAAAAAATACATGTACTTATTGTAGTTGGGGGAAAAGTCAAAAAGCAAAAAATTTTATTGATTATTCATTAAAACAAGCAAACAGTATAAATAAAAGTGGTATATTTAATGAAATATTGGAAAAGAAAAAAGCTATTGATACTATTTATTTATAATGTACTTTTTTAATAATTATATATTTATAAATATTGTGATATTTCAAGCAATATTTAACATTTATATGAAGTAAAATTCTATATTATTAAAAAAAGAAAAAAAGAAAAGAAGAGAGAAAAGGAAAGTCGCAAGACTTTCCCTAACATCTAAAAAATTAAGGAGGAAAAACAATAATGGATAAAGAAAAATGGCAAAAAATAGATAGAGAAGAACAAGAAGGAATTATGGGATTAGACTATGCTAAAAAGGAAATTAATTTTTATACATCAAGGGAAGCGGTTTACAAAAGAATACTAAAAATATATTAAATTTGACTTACTATAATTTAATATTAGGAGGTGAAACAATATGCTATTAGATGATTTTTTAAAAAAAATACAATCTAAAGATGAAATTACAACAAGAGTTTTAAAAGATATAATTTTAGATATGAAAAACATTATTAGAAAACAAAATATAATTATTGCAATATTAGTACTTACAACTTTAATAGGTATTTTATACTTTGTGTTTAGTAAAATATAGTATTTTAGGGGTGTTTTAATGGAAGAAGATTTATCAAAATATAATAAAAAACAAGTAGATTTTATATTTGCAATGTTAGAAACACGGTAATATATCAAAATCAGCAAGAATGGCTAATATAACAGAAACTACAGCTTTTAAATATTTAAAAAATGGCTTATCAGAAGAAATAAACACAATACGAAAAAAATATATTGAAGAAAGCTTAAAAAAACTAGAATATGCATCAATAAAAGCAACTGATACTATTATAAATATACTTGAAGATGAAAAATGTTCAAATTCTGTAAAATTAACTGCTAGTAAAACAATATTAGATTATAGCTTAAAGGTAAGAGAACAAACAGAAATAATAGAAAAATTAAATAATATAGAAAAGAGGATAAATGATGATAGATAAAAAAATAAAGAACAGAATAACAGAATTAGAATCTTTATATCCATTAGAATATGTTAAGGTAGAAGAACATATAAAAGAGCTAATTAGCACATATGAAAATATATTAGGGCATTCAATAAATATTAATTTACCAAACAAAAAATATTATGATGAAGAAACTTTAAATAGAGATTTTTTTGAACATATGGATATTGAAGATTTAAGATTTTTAGCTGATTGTATTATAGAAAAAAAGAAAGAAACTAAATAATTATAAAAAATGTATTATTTGTGTTAGTCAACTATTTTGTTTCCTTATTTTTTTCATAATCGTTTATAGCAAATAGTAATGATTGATTTACTACCTCATTAATTGAAATATCTTCTTTTTTAGAAATTTCTCTTATTTTATCTAATATTTCTTCTTCTAGTCTTAAAGTATATTGAATATATTTTTTATCTACTTTTTTATGAAATGCTATTCCCATATAAAATTCACCCTTTAATATTATATCTATATTCAAACATAAAAAACACACATATTTTATACTTGCATTTTATACAAGTATATATTATAATTAATAAAAAAATATAAATGGAGGTAATTTATGGAATATGTTGTTTTACAAGTTATACTAAAAGAAAAATTTTTTGGAACTGGGTCAGGTAACTTAACTGAATTAGAAAATGTAATAAATACGCAAGCTAAAAAAGGTTATCGCTTACATACTATTAGTACTGCTTCATCAGGTAGTAAAGGCATGATGGGAGGAGATAGAATACAAGCTACTCTTGTTTTTGAAAAACTCACAACCTTTAACGAAAATAATTTAACTCCCAATATTCAACTTTCAGATACAGACGAACTATTAAAGTATAAAAAATTGTTAGATGATGGAGTAATAAGTCAAGAAAAATTCAATGAAAAAAAGAAAGAGTTATTAAATTTATAGTAAAAGGAGAATTTAAAATGTCTAGTGCAGATGAAATTTTAAAATTAAAAGAATTGTTAGACAATGATATCATTACACAAGAAGAATTTGAAAAGAAAAAGAAAGAAATTTTGAATTTAGAAAGTAATGTAAAAAAAGAAATACAGCAAAAAAGTTCTAATATAAAAACGCAGAATATTCCTAATAACAAAAATGTTAATAAAAAGATTATAAGTGAGCCACAAAAATTAGGAAGAGTTAATATAGTTATATCTTGGATATTTTTTACATTTTTTGCATTAGCTACTTTTGGAAGTTTATCAAGTGGATTTAATTTTGTTAATTCAATAATTTATGTATTAATGGCATTAATCTGTTGTCCACCTGTAATAGAAAAAATACAAGAAACAATAAAAATTAAAATAAATACCGCAATTAGAGTAATTGCAATATTTGTATTACTTATGATATCAGGAATTACAATGACTGCTAATTATGAGCCTAATACTAATACAAGTGTAAATACTAATTTACAACAAACTAGTGAAAACAAACAAAATCAAGTAAATCCAGTTTTTGTATCTGATACTGATGGAAAAGATTTCTTTCAAAATGTATTATGTAAAAATACTCAATGTAAATATAGAGAACCAGTAACATTAAAAGCGGATGATATGATTCCATATGATATTGTTACATATACAACTGAAAATGATATATATTCTTTTGAGGTAACAACAAATACAAAGAATGAGATTGCAAATATACAAATGTTTTTTTATAAATATGGAACAGAAGACCCTACAAATTATTTTATGGCTACAACAAGATTAAATTATCCAAATAGTAATGTAGAACAACTTACTTCATTTATTACTGAAAATATTGGTAAAGATGAAAAAATAAAAATTGGTGATTTTACATTCCACATTTTCAATGGAGCTAGTGATAATTGTGTTATATTGGATATATATACAGATGAATTTGCTAAGATTAACGGTAATTAATGATTATAGTTGTTAATAGTATATATATTAAAAAGATACAAAAAAGCTATTTTTTTCTTGCAAATAATAAAAAAATGTTGTATATTAGATAGTGAAATGAGAATAAGCGGAGTGTGTTGCCACCTTTTAGCTCTTTGATGTTTGCAAACTACTTCCACAATTTAGGTTGTGAGACTAGTGTATATAGGAGGTGGTTAATATGGTAGAGTCAGCAATATTATCTATTACATACCTACTTTTTTATGAATTAGTAGGAGTGACTATCATAAATCTTGCCTTGTTAATCATCATCTGTTTTTTACTACATAGGCAATAAAAAAATAACCATTCTGCTTTGCACGGTCGAATGGTTATTTTTTATCATTTATCGGCAACCACTTTCGTGGTTTCTCATTTCTTATTTATATTATACATAAATAAAATAAAAAAGTCAAATGTAATTAACTAAAATTTTAAAAATCATATATAATAACTTAATTAGAGCTAAACATCGTCCTTTAAATAAGCCAGATGAAATAGAAAAAGTATGTCCTACTTTAAATAGAAGGTTAGAAGATAATTTATCATTTGAAAAAGGAAATGCAATAATAGATTGTACTTCCGAAAATATAAAAATTTTAAAAGAAGGACTAATTGGGATAGAACGAATTGGAAAGTGTTAAGATATTAAAAATATTAATGCAATATATTCAAAAATCTATACTATTGATTCTAATATTTTTAATAATTAATGATACAAACATAATATAAATACTTTCTATGTGACGAAAAAGTGACGAAAGTAAAAATAGTTTGTAATATTTTATAAAATTTTAACATATAAAAAAGCATAAAAACATTAATTTTACAATACTTTGAAATATATTAAAACATTATAAAATATAGTATTAAACGCACTCATAACCCAAAGGTCGTAAGTTCGAGTCTTACCCCCGCAACCAACCCAAATAGCTTGTATCTTAGAATACAAGCTATTTCATTTATTATCAAAGAGGGGATCTTTGATTGCAAAATAGGGCCAGGTTCTTATTAAGCAAACAATTTATTATATTCCAAAGAAAGGTACAAAACTATGAAAAGATGCAAATGGTGTAATCTAAAAAACCCAAAATACATTGAATATCACGACAACGAATGGTGCAAACCAAACTTTGAAGACAAATATTTATATGAAATGCTAATATTAGAGAGTTTTCAAGCAGGTTTATCCTGGGAATGTATTTTAAACAAAAGAGAAAGTTTCAGAAAAGCATATGACAAATTTGACCTAAACAAAGTCTGCAACTATAATGACACAAAAATAAACGAACTTTTAAATAATGAAGAAATAATCAGAAATAAATTAAAAATAAAAGCAAGCATAAATAACAGTAAAATTTTTAAAACAATAATTAATGAATATGGTACATTTTATAACTATTTACAAAAATTTACTGAAAATAAAATCATCTATGAAACAAACAAAACAACAAACACACTATCAGAAACAATATCAAAAGATTTAAAAAAAAGAGGAATGAAATTTGTAGGAAGTACAACAATATACGCCTATTTACAAGCAATAGGAATCATATATTCACATGACAAAGAATGTTACTTGTACAAAAAAACGAACAAAAATTTTATTTTTTTTCAAAAAAGTATTGACAAAAAAAATAAATAAATATAAAATAAAGACAACTTAAAAACAAACATATTTTTGCGAAACCAATTTTTGTACAAGGAGTGATTAATATGATAAAAATAAGAAAAAATATCAATATAAAAAACACAGATACAATAGTAATAGAAAGGCACCCAGTTCCTGTTTTAGGAATAGATTATAGAGTAAAAATTACATATAAAAATATCAAAGTTGCAGAATTAAATATTGAAAACAAAACAATAAAAATATCACTCCCTAATAAATATAAAAAAACCAATAATAAAGTTATTTTAGATTTAGCAATAGAAAAAATGTATGAGCAAATTGCAAAAGTGGAAATAGAAAATGTTATGGAAAAAATGAGAATTATGCTAGGTTTTGCACCAGAAGACTACGAAATAAAAAAATTAAAAAATAAACTTGGCAAATGTGAAAATCAAAAAATTACAATTCATCCTGAAATCGTAAAATATTCTAGAGAAATAATAGAATATGTTGTACTACACCAATATTGCCACCTAAAATACAAAAATCACTGCAAAAGTTTTTACGAATTAATAGCAAAATACCAACCAGATTATGAAGAATTTTCATTTGTAGAAAATATATAAATCTAAAAAACATAAAAAAACCTAAATAAAAAATTCAAAGAAAAATCAGGTAATAACAACATACCTGATTTTTCTTTGCCTAAAAAACTTTCATTATATTTACTTATTATTTTTCTCAAGCTCATAAATATAATATCGAATATCAAGATAAGAAACAGCATTTGGAACAGCATCTTTCAAAGGCTTAAGCTTATCAGTTCCAAAAGTATTAATAGCATCACAAATAACATCTTTATATTCAGTATGAATTTCCTTTTCCAAATCCAAATCAAAACCATTTTTATAACAATCCAACAAATGATTTTGAATAGTCTGTTTAGTAAGCCCCCTAATATTTGCAATTTCCAAAATACTCTTACCAGATTTATACAAATCAAAGCTAATCTTTCTAGTAGACTCTTTTTCCAAATCAGAACTCTTTTTATTTACAGAATTACGCTGACTACAAGAGCTACTATCAACAACAATATTATTATCCTCAACATACTTACAAACAGCATCCAAAAAAACAAAACCATAACGTTCCATTTTAAAACGACCAACACCAGGAATATTTAAAAAATCATCAACAGTAACAGGATATTCAGAAGCCATATATTTTAAAGAAACATCAGTAAAAACAATAAAAGGAGGAACACCAGACTTATCAGCAACCTCTACACGAAGACTTTTCAAAATATCAAACAAAACCATATCAACAGGTTTTGCAAAAGTAGAATCTACTACAGAATCTGATTTTTCAAATTTACGCTTAATAAAAACCTGTTTACCTCCAAACAAAACATCATTTGACTCAGGTTTCAAAACCAAAACAGGATACTTATCACCAACATTTTTAATATAACCCTCAGAAACCAAAAAAGAAATCAATTCCTTAATAGTAGACTTAGAATATTCGCTCATAATACCATAAGTAGAAAGTTTATCAAAACCAAAACCAATAACCTTAGAAGAGCGAGAACCTTTCAAAACATCAGCAACAAGACCAACACCATATCTCTCATTCATACGCTTAATACAAGACAAAATCTTTTTACTATCCTCAGTAATATCAGTAAGTTCAATTTCAGAATTACAATTACTACAATTATTACATAAATCAAAAACAGGAGATTCACCAAAATACTCCAAAATATATCTCCTAAGACATTTATCAGTATTACAATAATCAACAATATCATTTAATTTTTTATACTCATTAGAATGATCAACATAAGGGCTACCTTGCTCAATCAAAAACTTATTAGTCATAATATCAGAACGATGAAAAAGTAAAATACAAGAAGAAACATCTCCATCTCTACCAGCACGACCAGCCTCCTGATAATAACTCTCCAAATCTCTAGGCATATTCATATGAATAACATAACGAATATTAGACTTATCAATACCCATACCAAAAGCATTAGTAGCAACCATAACAGAAGTCTTATCATAAACAAAATCATTTTGATTAATAGACCTATCTTTATCACTCATACCAGCATGATATTTACTAGCCCTAACACCCAAACGTAATAAATTATCATACAAATCATCAACAGATTTTCTAGTTAAACAATAAACAATACCAGAATCATCTAAATGAGACTGAACATATGAATAAATAAATTTTTTTCTATTAGTAGGAGTTTCAACAGAAAAACTTAAATTTTTCCTATCAAAACCAGTAGTTAAACAAAAAGGATTACTCAAATTCAACAATGAAACAATATCTTTTTTAACCATTTCAGTTGCAGTTGCAGTAAAAGCAGCAACAACAGGTCTATAACTCAATCTAGAAATTACATTAGAAATATTAGTATAACTAGGACGAAAATCATGACCCCATCTAGAAACACAATGAGCCTCATCAATAGCAAACATTGAAATATTCAAATTAGACATCAACTCAAAAAAAGAATCTGAATCTAATCTTTCAGGAGCAACATAAATAATTTTATACATCCCTTTAGCAGCATTTTGAACAGTTTTAATATACTCACGAGAAGAAAGAGAACTATTAATAAAAGCAGAAGAAATACCAATTTCATTAAGCCCATCAACCTGATCTTTCATAAGTGAAATAAGAGGAGAAACAACAATACAACAACCATCCAAAATCAAAGAAGGAATTTGATAGCAAATTGACTTACCACTACCAGTAGGCATAACAGCCAAACAATCCTCATGATTTAAAATATGAGAAATAATATCAAACTGACCAACTCTAAAATCATCATAACCGAAAAATTTTTTTAATAAAGAACGAGACTGTTCCAAATAATCATTCAAAAAAATACCTTCTTTCTGTAAAAATAAATTGCCCTCTATCTGGAAATATTATACAAGAAAAAAATACTAAAGTAAAGAAAAAATAAAAAATTAAAAAAAGTTGCAAAAAGTACTTGAAAAAATATAAAATATAAGGTATTATAAAAAAACACACTGTAAAAAAATGTAAATTGCATAAGATTAAATAAGGAGGAAATATAAAGTGAAAAAGTTTTTCGGAAGTACATTTATGAAAAAATCAAGTCTAGAAAAGGAAGGAATATATCATCCCATAGAATTAGAATACTACAAAAACATAGATGAAAATGAAAAAATAAAATATGGAATAAGTGTCGTAAAAAAAGAATATAAGAAAGATGAAACAAAAATCGAAACAAAACACATAAAAAATTTAAGTCAAGATGAAGAAAAAATAGAAAAATTATTATCAATATTCAAAAAATTCGAAGTAACTCCAGTCGCAGTAGAATATATAATAGAAGACATGAAGAATTAAATCAAATTTTTTATATAAAAAGAAATTTTATCATAAATGTAGCAAAAAAACTTGCAAAATCCCAAAAATTATTTTAGAATACTATATAAAGAAAAAATAAGAGAGGTAAATACATGTCAGATAAATTAATAATAGTAGAGTCACCAGCAAAGGCTAACACAATAAAGAAATTTTTAGGAGGAAGCACAAAAGTAGTAGCATCAATGGGACACATAAGAGACCTGCCAAAATCAAAAATAGGAATAGATATAGAACATGACTTTGAACCAGAATATATAAACATAAGGGGAAAAGGAGACTTAATCAAATCACTAAAAAAAGAAGCAAAACAAGCCAAAACAATATATTTAGCAACTGACCCTGATCGTGAAGGAGAAGCAATAGCATGGCATCTATCCAAAATACTTGAAGATGAAACAAAAAAAATAACAAGAGTAACATTTAATGAAATAACAAAAACAGCTGTACAAAAAGCAATAAAAGAACCAAGAGATATAGATATAAACCTAGTAGATGCACAACAAGCAAGAAGAGTATTAGATAGAATAGTAGGATACAAAATAAGTCCAGTATTATGGAAAAAAGTAAAAAGAGGGCTATCAGCAGGAAGAGTACAATCAGTAGCAGTAAAATTAATAGTAGAAAGAGAAGAAGAAATCGAAAAATTCATACCACAAGAATACTGGAATATATACGCAAAACTACAAGAGCCAGAAACCAAAGTACAATTTGAAGCAAAATATTATGGCAAACAAGGCAAAAAACAAGAAATACACACAGAACAAGAAGTAAAAGAAATTCTAAAAAACACCAAAAATGCAAAATACAAAATAACAGAAGTAAAAAAAGGAGAAAGAAAAAGAACACCTGCACCACCATTTACAACAAGCACAATGCAACAAGAAGCATCTAGAAAATTAGGATTCACACTAAAAAGAACAATGTCAATAGCACAAGGGTTATATGAAGGTGTAAGAATACCAGAAAAAGGAACAGTAGGACTAATAACATACATGAGAACAGACTCAACAAGAATATCAGAAGAAGCACGAAAAATAGCAAAACAAGAAATAATAAAAATGTATGGTGAAAATTACTATGAAAACAGATACTACAAAACAGGAAAAGATGCCCAAGATGCACACGAAGCAATAAGACCAACATATATAGACATAAACCCAGAAAGTATAAAAGAATATATAACACCAGACCAATACAAACTATACAAACTAATATACAACAGATTTATGGCAAGTCAAATGAAACCAGCAGTATATGACACAATGGCGGTAAACATCAAAGCAAATGACTATGACTTCAAAGCAAATGGACAACACCTAAAATTCAAAGGATTTATGACACTATATGTAGAAGGCACAGACGAAAAAGAAGAACAACAAGAAGGAATGTTACCAGACCTAAAAGAAAACCAAGAAGTAGACCTAATAAAACTAGACCCAAAACAAAGCTTTACAGAACCACCACCAAGATATACAGAAGCAAGCCTAGTAAAAGCACTAGAAGAAAAAGGAATAGGAAGACCAAGCACATATTCACCAACAATAACAACAATATTAGAAAGAAGATATATAGAAAAAGAACAAAAACAACTACAACCAACAGAACTAGGAAAAGTAGTAAACAAATTATTAACCGAAAACTTTACAGATGTAATCAACATAGAATTTACCGCAAAAATAGAAAACGAATTTGATGAAATAGCAGAAGGAAAAGAAGAATGGAAAAAAATGATAAGAGAATTCTATGGACCATTTGAAAAAGAAATAGAAAAAGTAGAAAAAGAATTAGAGCATGTCGAATTAGTAGATGAAGTATCAGATGTACAATGTGAAAAATGCGGAAGAATGATGGTATACAAATACGGAAAATACGGAAAATTCCTAGCATGTCCAGGATATCCAGAATGCAAAAACACAAAACCAATAGTACAAACAATAGATGTACCATGTCCAAAATGTGGAGCAAAAGTACAAGTCCGCAAAACCAAAAAAAGAAGAAACTACTATATATGTGAAAATAATCCAGCTACATGTGATTACATTTCATGGAACAAACCAAAAAAAGGAGAAAAATGGGATCCAGAACAAGAAAAAGCAACAAAGAAAACCAGAAAAAGAACGACAAAAAAATCAACAAAAACTAATAGAGGTAATAAAAAATGAAAAAAATAAAAACATATAAATTAGAAGCAACAGTATTTATATGTGGAGCAATGACAATGGTATTAGAGCTAATAGCAGCACGAATACTATCACCATATGTAGGAAGTTCTAATTTAATATGGACATCAATAATAGGAATAATGCTAACATGCATGAGTTTAGGATATTGGGCAGGAGGAAAAGTAGCAGACAAAAAACAAGACATAAAAGATTTATCTCAATTCATATTAATAGCAGCAATAACAACAAGTCTAATCCCAATATTCGAAACCATAATAGTAGACTTTTTAGCACAAAATTTACAACAACTAATAATAGTAGCAATAATATCAGCAACATTCCTATTTGGAATACCAAGCTTCATGTTAGCAACAGTATCACCAATAGCAGTAAAATTAAAAAATAACCAAGAGCAAGAAGTAGGAACAGTATCAGGAAAAATTTCATCATTATCAACAATAGGAAGCATAATAGGAACTTTTTTAGCCGGATTTATACTAATACCAAAAATAGGAGTAAGTAACATCATACTAGGAAGTAGCATATTATTATTACTAGTATCAGCAATAACCTATCCAACCAAAAACAAAAAATACATAATAGGATTTATAATATCACTAATAGCAATAATACTATTAAACATAACAGGAAAATACCTATTCAAAAAACAAAATCCAGATATCATAAAAGATGTAGACTCTGAATATAGTAGAATATGGGTAAAAGAACAAGTGAACCTATCAACAAATAAAATCCACAAAACACTACAAGTAGACACAGGACTAGAATCACATATAAATGAAGAAACAGGAGAAATGGGTGCACAATATCTACAATATTATGATTTATTTGAATACTATAATAAAAATGCAAAAAATGCATTAATAATAGGAGGAGCAGCATACACCTATCCAACACACTACCTAAAAAAATATAAAAACAACACAATAGATGTAGTAGAAATAGATCCAAAAATGACAGAAATAGCAAAACAAGAATTTAATCTAGACACAAAAAACTCAAACCTAAAAATAAACCACCAAGACGGCAGAAGTTTCCTAAACTACAGTCAAAACACATATGATGTAATCTTAATAGATGCATTTAAAGGACTAAATGCGCCATTTGAACTAACAACATATGAAGCAATGACAAAAGCAAAAGAAAGACTAAAAGAAAATGGACTAATAATAACAAACATAATCTCATCACTAGAAGGAAAAGATGCAAAATTTCTAGAACACGAATATGCAACATACAAAAAAGTATTTGATAATGTAAAATTATTTAAGGTAAATAGTCAAGTAGAAAAAACAACAAAAATGAATTTAATACTAATAGGACTAAAAGGAAACCCACAAATAAACGACGACCTAAAAGACGAATACCAAACTTTACTACAAAACGAAATAACCAACTACAAAACAAATGCATCAATAAGCACAGATGACCTAGCCCCAATAGGTAACTAAAAAACAAAAAATAAAAACACAACGAAACAAAAAACAGCTATAAAACAAAAGCTACAGATCAAAACTTGACAACAATCCAAAAATCTGTTAATATAATAAAGTACGATAAAAAACAAGTACAAAACAAAAAAATGTGCAGGTATAATTTAACGGTAAAATACAACCTTGCCAAGGTTGAGTTACGGGTTCGATTCCCGTTACCTGCTCCATTTTTATTGTTAAAAATAACCTCACGGTGTTGT
>CANRBI010000035.1 GCA_947628775.1 uncultured Clostridia bacterium | reverse complement strand
AAATACACACTTTGCAAAAAACTGGAAAGTATGATACAATATCAAAAAAAGCAAAGGACGATAAAATGAGCAAAAAACTAATAATAACAGAAAAACCATCTGTAGCAATGGAATTTGCAAAAGCTTTAAAAATAAACGCAAATCGAAAAAATGGATATATAGAATCAGACCAATGGATAATAACATGGTGTATAGGACATTTAGTAACAATGAGTTATCCAGACAAATATGATGAAAAACTAAAATTCTGGAGACTAGACACATTACCATTCATACCAAAAGAATGGAAATACGAAATACTACCAAACACCCAAAAACAATTTGAAATAATAAAAAATTTAATGCACAGAGAAGATATAGAAGAAATATACAATGCAGGAGACTCTGGAAGAGAAGGAGAATACATCCAAAGATTAGTATTCATGATGGCCAAACCAAACCCAAAAATAAAAATAAAAAGAGTATGGATAGACTCACAAACAGAAGAAGAAATACTAAGAGGAATAAAACAAGCAAAAGACATATCAGAATATAACAGCTTATCAGACAGTGCATATTTAAGAGCAAAAGAAGACTATCTAATAGGAATAAATTTTTCAAGACTACTATCAATAATATATGGAAAAAGACTAGCACAAAGTATCAAAGAAGAAAAAGCATCAATATCAGTAGGAAGAGTAATGACATGTGTATTAGGAATGGTAGTATCAAGAGAAAGAGAAATAAAAAATTTTGTA
The DNA here is from genome assembly GCA_947628775.1 of uncultured Clostridia bacterium. Taxonomy (GTDB): domain Bacteria; phylum Bacillota; class Clostridia; order TANB77; family CAG-508; genus CAG-269. The sequence continues at coordinate 13,375 of CANRBI010000035.1, read as the reverse complement.
AAAACCAAATATTACAAAATAAATGGAATATTTGAAAATGAAAAAATAGAAACAGAAGCAGAATGGAAAGTAACAGAAAAATCCAAATATTATGAATCCCCAAAACTATATAATGAAACAGGATTCAGAAAAGAAGAAGACGCAAAACAATTCATAAAACAACTAGAAGGAAAAAAAGCAATAATAACAGAACTAAAAAAGACAAAACAAAAAGAAAATGCCCCTTTATTATTCAACCTAGCAGAAATTCAAAATGAATGTACAAAAAGATTCAAAATAAAACCAGATGAAACACTAGAAATAATACAAAATCTATATGAAAAAAAATTAGTAACATACCCAAGAACAGATGCAAGAGTACTATCAACAGCAATAGCAAAAGAAATACAAAAAAATCTAAATGGAATAGCAAAAGGATATAAAGACCAAGAAATACAAAAATACATAAAAAAGATGATAGACGAAAAATACAAAACAAATCTAATAAAAACAAAATACGTAAATGATAGTAAAATAACAGACCACTACGCAATAATACCAACAGGGCAAGGATATGAAAATTACGAAAAACTACCAGAAATACAAAAACAAATATATAAAGTAATAACAAAAAGATTTCTTGCAATATTTTACCCACCAGCAGAATATAGTAAAATACAACTAACAATAGAAACATATAAAAAAGAAGAAGAAAATCAAGAAAACAAAAAAGTGGAAAGTTTTTATACAAGTGGAAAAATATGTACAAACCAAGGATACTTAGAAATACTAAAACCAAACAATAAACAAGAACAAGAAAACACAAAAAATTCAAACATAGAAACATTAAAAAACCTAAAAAAAGGTCAAGAAATAACAATAAAAAATGCAGAAATCAAAGAAGCAGAAACAACACCACCAACAAGATACAACTCAGGCTCAATAATACTAGCAATGGAAAATGCAGGAAAACTAATAGAAGATGAAGAACTAAGAGAACAAATAAAAGGAGCAGGAATAGGAACAAGTGCAACAAGAGGAGAAATAATAAAAAAACTAGAAAAAATAAACTATTTACAAATAAACACCAAAACACAAATAATCACTCCAACACAAAAAGGAGAATACATATATGACATAATCAAACAATCAATGCCAGACATGTTAAACCCAGAACTAACCGCAAGTTGGGAAAAAGGATTAGAAATGGTAGCAAAAAAAGACATAAAACCAAATGAATTTATGGAAAAACTAGAAAAATACATAAATTCAAAATTTCAAAAATTAGTAATAAATATGTAGACATTAAAAACAAGGAGAGAACAAATGAATACAATCTTAGGAGAAATGGCAAAATCAAACAAATTCGTAGACCTAATAAAACAAATAGAAAATCAAAAAAGTCCGATAGGAATATCGGGCTTAACTAGCGTTGGAATGATACAAATAATAGCAAGTATATCAGAATACACCAAAAAATCAATAGCAATAATAACATACAACGAAATACAAGCAAAAGAAATAATAAAAAATCTACAACTATTTACAGACAAAGCAATATACTTCCCAAAAAAAGACATAATAACATATGACTACATAGCAGAAAGCAAAGATTTACCATATGCTAGAATAGAAACACTAAACAAACTAAAAACAAAAAAACACCAAATATTAGTAACAACAATAGAAGCAGTAATGCAAACACTACCCCAAAAACAAACATTATACAAAAACACAATAGAACTAAAAGTAGGAGAAACATATTCACAAGAAAAAATAAAACAAAATCTAATAAATCTAGGATATACAAGATGTGACCTAATAGAAGGGAAAGGACAATTTAGTGTCAGAGGAGACATAATAGACATATCACAAAACGAAACAACAGGAATCAGAATAGAATTTTGGGGAGATGAAATAGACTCAATAAGAGACTTTAACATAAGCAGCCAAAGATCAATAAAAAACATAGAAAAAATCCAAATAGAACCAGCACATGAATATATTTTAGAAAAACCAATAGAACAAATATGCAAAAAAATACAAAACACAATAAATAGTAAAACAACACAAGAACAAAAAGAAAAAATCGAACAAGATATAGAACAAATAAAAACAGGAAATTACATAAGTAAAATAGACAAATATTTTAACGAATTTTACGAAAAACAAGACACACTCATAGACTATATAAATGACAACTACATAATAGCAATAGACGAAACAAACAAAATCAAACAAAGAGCAAAAAATATAATAACAGAAAACAATAATCTAAAAAAAGCAATAATAGAAAAAAACAAAATAGTACCACAAGCAATAGAACTAACAAAAACATATGAAGAAATAGAAACCAAAATAGAAAACAAACCAAACATAATATACATAGAAAAACAAGACAATGAAATAAAAAAACAAGCAGAAAAATACAAATTTAATTACAAACAAAAAAACTATTACAAAAGTGAAATAGAAAATCTATATTCAGACATAAAAAAAGCACAAAAACAATCAAAAAATATATACATAGTAGTATCAAACAAAGAAAAAGCCAAAAAACTAAAAGAAATCTTAGAAAAAGAACAAATAACAAGCAAAATAGAAGAAAAACTAGACAAAACAATAATAGTAAAACCACAAGAAAAAACAGTAACAATAACAATAGGAGAACTATCAGAAGGATTTGAAAACCACGAAATAAATCAAATAGTAATATCAGCAGAAGATCTAATAGAAGGGCATAAAAGAAAAAAGACATTTGTAAATCAAGCATATAAAGAAGGAGAAATAATAGTATTTGCAGACCTAAAAATAGGAGACTATGTAGTACACAAAAACTATGGAATAGGAATATATATAGGAGTAAACACAATAACAGCAGACAACACAACAAAAGACTACATAAAAATAAAATATAAAAATGATGACATCCTATACATACCAACAAACCAACTAGACTCAATAAGAAAATACATAGGAGGAGAAGTATTAAATCCGCCAATAAATAGACTAGGTAGCAAAGAATGGAAACAAACAAAAGCAAAAGTAAAAAACAATTTAAGAGAAATAGCAAAAGAACTAATAGAACTATACGCCAAAAGAGAAAAAGCACAAGGATACAGCTTTAGCAAAGACACTCCATGGCAAACACAATTTGAAGAACAATTTCCATATCAAGAAACAGAAGATCAATTAAGATGTATACAAGAAATAAAAAAAGACATGGAATCACAAAAACCAATGGATAGACTACTATGTGGAGATGTAGGATACGGAAAAACAGAAGTAGCAATAAGAGCAGCATTCAAAGCAGTAATGGACCAAAAACAAGTAGCATATCTAGTACCAACAACAGTACTAGCAAAACAACAATACGAAGAATTTAAAAACAGAATGAAAGAATTTCCAATAAAAATAGAACTACTAAACAGATTCAAAACAGCAAAATACCAAAAAGAAGTAACAAAAAAATTAGCCACAGGAGAAGTAGATATTGTAATAGGAACACACAGACTATTAAGCAAAGACGTAGAATTTAAAGACATAGGATTATTAATAATAGACGAAGAACATAGATTTGGAGTAAAAGCAAAAGAAAAAATCAAACAATACAAAGCAAATATAGATGTACTAACAATGACAGCAACACCAATACCAAGAACAATGCATATGTCAGTAGTAGGAATAAGAGACATGTCAGTAATCTATGAACCACCACAAAACAGAAAACCAGTACAAACCTATGTATTAGAATATGACAAAGAAGTAATAAAAGAAGCAATAACAAAAGAACTAGAAAGAAACGGACAGGTATTTTATATCTTCAACAACATAGAAAACATACAAAGAAAAGCAAACGAAATATCAGAACTAGTACCAGAAGCAAAAGTAGAATATGCACATGGCAGAATGACAGGAAAAGAACTAGAAGATATAATGCAAGAATTTGTAGACCAAAAAACAAATGTCTTAATATGCACAACAATACTAGAATCAGGAATAGACATACCAAATGCAAACACAATAATAATAGAAAATGCAGACAGAATGGGACTTGCACAACTATATCAAATAAGAGGAAGAGTAGGAAGAAGCGAAAGACAAGCATATGCATATATCACATACAAAAAAGACAAAATGCTAGCAGAAGTAGCAGACAAAAGGCTAAAAGCAATAAAAGAATTTACCGAATTTGGTTCAGGATTCAAAATAGCAATGAGAGACTTAGAAATAAGAGGAGCAGGAAGTTTACTAGGAGAAATACAATCAGGACACTTAGAACAAGTAGGATATGACACATACTGTAATCTATTAGACGAAGTAATAAAAGAAATGAAAGGAATCCAAAAAGAACCAGACATAGACCTACAAATAGACCTAGATGTAACAAGTTATATACCAGATGAATACATATCAGATTCTAACCAAAAAATAGAAATATACCAAAACATAGCCTTATGCAAAAATGAAGAAGACATACAAAATGTAGTAGATGAAATAATAGACAGATATGGAAACATGCCAAAAGAATTAGAAAACCTACTAGACATAGCACGAATAAAATACCTATCAAAACCACATTACATAACAAAAATAGCAAGTAAGAAAAATTCAGTACTATTCACATTTGAACCACAAAAATTCAATATAGACATAATAAAACTAATAGAAAAATACAAAACCAAGATAAAATTCCAACCAGGATTAAAACCAATGATAACACTAGATATAGAAAATAAAACAGAAAAACAAATACTAAAAGAAACAACAAAATTCCTAAAACAATTAGAACAAGTTGAAAATAACCAAAAACAAGTATAAAACAAACAAAAAAGCAAAAAATAATAAGAATAAAAAAGAAAAGGAATGATAAAAATTGCAAAAAATCACAAGTAAAGAAAATGAATTTATAAAACACATAAAAAAACTCAAAGACAAAAAATACAGAGACATAAGCAACGAATATATCATAGAAGGAATCAAACTAATTCAAGAAGCAATACAAGAAAAAGCAAAAATCAAACAAATAATAATATGTGAAGACTGTGAAAGAGCAGAAGCAATACCAAAAGAACTAATGTATGAAATAGCAAAATATGAATGTATATATGTAACAGCAAAAGTATTTGAAACAATAACAAATGTTATAGCACCACAAGGAATAATAGCAATAATAGAAAAACAAACACAAAACACAGAAATAAAATATGATGAAGACATAATCCTAATACTAGATGACATACAAGACCCAGGAAACCTAGGAACAATATTAAGAACTGCAGACAGCATAGGCCTAACACAAATAATAATAACAAAAGGAACAGCAGATGCATACAATCCAAAAGTAGTAAGATCAACAATGGGAGCAATATTCAGAATAAAAATAATAGAAAGTGAAGATTTAACAAAAACAATAAAAGAAATAAAAAAACATAAATATGAAACAATAGTAACAACACTAGAAACCCAAAACAGCATATATAACATAAACTACAACAAAAAAGCAATAATAATAGGAAATGAAGCAAATGGAGTATCAAAACAAATACAAAACGAAGCAGACCACAAAGTAAAAATACCAATGCTACGGAAAAACAGAAAGTCTAAATGCATCAGTAGCAACAGGAATAATATTATATGAATATGTAAGACAAAAAATAAATAAATAAACCAAAAAAAGAGAATTAACAAAATTCTCTTTTTTAAATACAAAAATTTACTACATAGCAACTAATAAAGTTCAGTAGAACAATCTTTACCAATATAAGTACCAATTAATTCACCATTACAAACCTTACTTACAGCATTTTTCTCATCAAAATCAAAAACATATAAAGGCATATTATAATCTCTTGCCAAAACAAAAGCAGACTGGTCAGCAACCTGAAGATTATTACTAATAACATCATCATAAGAAATAGACTTAAATCTTTTAGCATCAGAAACCTTATTAGGATCTGCAGTATAAACACCATTTGTACCACTTTTAGCCATCAAAACAATATCAGCATTAATCTCAATAGCTCTTTGAACAGAAGGATAATCAGTAGTAACAAAAGGCTGACCTAAACCTCCACCCAAAATAACAATTTTACCATTATCCAAATGCTTTTTAGCCCTAAGTCTAATATAAGGTTCTGCAACCATATTAATAGGAATAGAAGTCATAACCCTTACATCATTATCACACTTAGAAAGCAAAGCGCCTCTAATCATCAAACTATTAATAACAGTTGCCATCATACCAATATTATCAGCTTCAACTCTCTCCAAATTCCAATCATCAGCAGTTTTTCCTCTAAAGATATTTCCACCACCAACAAGAACTGCAACTTGTACACCATTATTACAAGCATCAATAATCTGATCAGTAATAGCAGTCAATTTTTCATTATCAAAAATCTCATTATTTTTGCCACACAAAGCACCACCACTTAATTTCAAAAGAATCCTCTTATATTTCATAAATTAACCTCCTAAAAATAAATATAAATCCACTAAATTATATCATAAAACAAAAATTAATCAATATTTCAAAAACAAAAAACAACGAAAAAACCCAAAAAAAGCAAAAAAGTCATGTCAAAATATAGGAAGTATTGTCGAAACTATTGCAAGTATAAACTTATTATGTTAATATAAAAATAATCAAACACACTAAATCCAAACAAAAGATAAATTATCTAAAAATAAAAAATGAAAAGGAGAAGAAAAATGGTAATATTTACATATAATGACTATTTAGACTACATAGAAAACTACAAATTACAAAAAGCAATGGAAATAGAAAACAAAAAAATCAAACTAGAAAAACTGCAAAAAGAACTGCAAAAAGAAAAAAACAACCAAACCACAAAAGAAATAAAAGAAGAAAAAATAGATGAAATAATAGAATTCCTAATAAATCAAAAAGATGAAATATCCAAATTCATAAATGACTTTTTCAAAACACAAAACTGGGAAATAATAAAAGAAAATCTAGAAAATTTTAATCAAACAGAAAATCATAAAAATGTAATATATAAAATAAAAGAAAAAGAAATATATTTTTTAATCATACACCAAAAAGAACCAAATTATCACATACCATATACAATACTAACACAATCTATAAGTTTTATTCAAAATTGGAAAAAAGAAAATATAATCAACAAAAAACCTCCAATAATAATACCATTAGTAATATACACAGGAAAACAAAAATGGGATATCAAACCAAACAACAATATAAGGTATACAAGTTTTAATGAAAACAGAATAGACTTAGCATATAACTTAGTAAATTTAAACAAATACAAACCAATAGAATTAATAAAAAAGAAATCACTAATAAGCAACATAATGATATTAAAAAGCGAAATAAGCAATCAAAGCAAAATAAAACTAATAGAAAAATTAAAATATGATGCAACAGAAATCGATAAATACTTACAGATAAGCGAACTAGAAAGAATACTATTAACTTAAAGATTATATAATTAATAGATAAGGTTAAAAAGATAAATATTTACAAATAAATTAAAAAAAGTATTGACAAATGACATATATTGGTGCTATATTTACAAATAGATAGGAGGCGATAATATGGCACCAGATTATGAAATTATAGGAAAAAGAATCAAAAAAGAAAGGCTAAAAAACCAACTCACACAAGAAGAAATGGCAGAAAAAATTGACACATCAGTAGCATATTATAGCAGATTAGAAACAGGAAAAACAAAAATAAATTTAAAAAGACTAGTAGAAATATCAGACATATTAGATGTAACAGTAGGATACTTTATAACAGGAAGCAACGAAAAAAAGCAAGACTACTTAGACAATGAATTTACAGAAATACTATCAAAATGCACACCAAAACAAAAAAAATTTATCTGTAAAGTAGCAGAATTAGTAACACAAGACCTATAAAAAACCCTTTACAAAAAAAACAAAATAGTATAAACTAAAACAAAAGGGTGATAAAGAATGTATTTAAAAAGAATAGAAATGCAAGGATTTAAATCATTTGCAGATAAAACAGTAATAGAACTAAAAGAAGGAATAACAACAGTAATAGGACCAAATGGATCAGGAAAAAGTAATATATCAGATGCAATAAGATGGGTATTAGGAGAACAAAGCATAAGAACACTAAGAGGAACAAAATCATTAGACATCATATTTGCAGGAACACAAAACAGAAAATCACTAGGATATGCAGAAGCATCACTAGTATTTGACAACAAAGATGGTATATTGCCAATAGAATATACAGAAGTAATAGTAACCAGAAAAATATACAGAAGCGGAGAATCTGGATATTACATAAACAAAACACCATGCAGACTAAAAGATGTACAAGAACTATTTATGGACACCGGAATAGGAAAAGATGGATACTCAATAATAGGCCAAGGAAAAATAGACGAAATATTAAGCAACAAATCAGAAGACAGACGAAACATATTTGAAGAAGCAGCAGGAATAGTAAAATACAGAAATCGCAAACAAGAATCAGAAAAAAAGCTAGAAAGCACAAAACTAAACCTATTAAGAATAAATGACATAATAACAGAAATAGAATCAAATATAGAACCATTACATGCACAATCAGAAAAAGCAAAAAAATACCTAAACATAAGAGAAGAACTAAAAAATATAGAAGTAGGACTATTCATACATAACATAAACCAAACAAAACAAGAATTAGAAAAAATAACAGAAAATGAAGAAATCACAAAACAACAATGTGAATCAGAAGAAATAAAACTAGAACGAATAAAAATGGTAAAAGAAGAACTAAAAACCACAATAGACAATATAACAACAAAAATAGAAAATATGTCAAACATAGGATTCGAAAGTCAAAAAGAAATAGAAATGTTAAATTCAGACATAAGTGTATCAAAAACAAGAATAACAAACAATGAAGAAAACCAAACAAGATATATGCAAGAAATAGAAGAAAAAAAGCAAAGACTACAAGAACTAAACGAAGAACAAAAACAAAAAGAAGAAAAACGTGAAAACCTACAAAAAAACAAAGAAAAATTCACAAAAGAACTAGAAGAAAAACAACAAGAACTAGAAAAAATAACCCAAAAATTATCAAGCAAAGAACTAGAAATAGAAAATCACAAAAAACAAGTAGAAAAAAACACAGAACAAAAATATGAAAAACAAGCCAATATACAAGAACAAGAAATCAACATAGAAAACTATGAAAAAAGACAAAAACAAATAAAACAAGAAATACAAATAACAATATCAGAATTAGACAATACAAGAATGCAAAAAGAAGAAATATCAAAACAATTTTATGAAAAAGAAACAAAAAGAAACAAAACAATAAAAGAGCTAGAAGAAATAAATAAACAAAAAGAACAAGAAAATCAAAAAATAAAAAATTATCAAATACAAATAAACACACTAACAAATGAATTAAACATGAAAAAATCAAGGCAACGATTCCTAATAGAAACAGAAAAAGAAAAAGAAGGCTATACAAAAAGTGTAAAAACACTACTAAAAGACTGTGAAACAAACAATGAACTAAAAAAAGGAGTAGAAGGAGTACTAGCAAATCTTATAGACGTACCAGAAAATTTACAAACAGCAATAGAAATGTGTTTAGGATTAGCACTACAAAACATAGTAACAGAAACAGAACAAGACGCAAAAAAACTTGTAGAACATTTAAGAACAAACAAAATAGGAAGAGCCTCATTTTTACCAATATCATCAGTAAAAGGTAAAAAAATAGAAAAAATAAAAGGAAATGAAAAAGGAATAATAGGAATAGCATCAGAACTAATAAAATACAACAAAAAATATGAACAAATAATATTAAATTTATTAGGGAAAACAGTAATAGTAGACAACATGAACACAGCAATAAAAGTAGCAAAACAAAATTCATACAACTTTAGAATAGTAACACTAGAAGGAGACGTAATAAACAATTCCGGTTCAATCACAGGAGGAGCAGTCATAAAAAAGACTGTAAATATATTAGGAAGAGAAAAAGAAATAAAAAAACTAGAACAAGAAATCAAACAAAGCCAAGAAAAAATCAAAAAAATAGAACAAGAGCAAAAACAATATGAACAAACAATACAAGACACAATAAAAAAAGCAGAAGAATTAGAAAAAGAACTACAAGAAAACGAAATAGAATACGCAACAGACAAACAAAAAGTACTATCATATGAAGCAGAAATAACCAAACAAGAAAACAGGTTACAAAAAATAAAACAAGAAGAACAATCACTACAAAAACAAAAAGAAGAATCAAAAAACAAAAAAACAGAAATAGAAAAACAAATAAAACAATTAACAGAACAAAACGAAAAACTTACAAAAATCATAACAGAATATGCAGAACTAAACAAAGACAACCAAAAATACATAGATGACTTAAACTTTGACATAACTAACCTAAAAATATCAGTATCATCATTTGATGAAAGTGAAAGCTCAATCGAAGAAATACAAGAAAGAATAAACCAAGAAATAGAAGCAAACCAAAAAACAATACAAAACAAACAAGAACAAATAGAAAAAAGCAAACAAGATAACATAGATTTAGAAAAATCAATACAAGAAATAAAAGACAAAATAACAAAAATGAAAGAAATTGTAAAAAACAGTGACAGCAAAATAGAAGAACTAAAACAAGAAAGAAAAGAAAAAAACGAAAAACTAACAACACAAGAAGAACAAATCACAGAAAAATTTTCCATAATAGAAGATTTAAAAGGACAAATAGTAAAACTAGAAATGAAAAAAACAAAATCAGAAGAAGAAATAAACAATATAATAAACAAAATGTGGGAAGAATATGAAATAACTCCAAATGCAGCACAAAATTATGAAAAACCAGAAAACATAACAAACACAAAAAGAAAAGTAAATGACCTAAGAACACAGCTAAAAGAAATAGGAAGCGTAAATATTGATGCAATACAAGAATACCAAAAACTAAAAGAAAGATATGACTTTATGAATGAACAACGACTAGACTTAGAAAGCACACTATCAAAACTAAGAAAAATAATAACAGACATGACAACAATAATGAAACAACAATTCAAAGAAAAATTCAAAGAAATAAACAAAAATTTTGGACAAGTATTTATAGAACTGTTTGGCGGAGGAAAAGCAGAAGTAAAACTAGAAGACGAAAAAAACATATTAGAATGTGGAATAGAAATCACAGCACAACCACCAGGAAAAAAACTACAAAACATGTTATTACTATCAGGAGGCGAAAAAGCACTAACAGCAATAGCACTACTATTTGCAATACTAAAAATAAATCCAGCACCATTTTGTGTACTAGACGAAATAGAAGCAGCACTAGATGATGTAAATGTATATAGATATGCAGAATACCTAAAAAAATTCACACAAGAAACACAATTTCTAGTAATAACTCACAGAAAAGGAACAATGGAAGTAGCAGACAGTGTATATGGAGTAACCATGGAAGAAAATGGAATATCAAAATTACTATCAATGAAACTAAAAAACATATAATCTACCCTAACGGATAGATTATATGTTAAAAACAATGTAAAAATAAAATTAAGAATTGAAAGGTCTATTAGAAAAATCAGTATCATCAAACAACTTTTCAATAGAAACATTTAAAGCCTTACTAATTTTCCATAAAGTATAAACACTAATACCCTGTTCAATTTTATCGCTTTCTAAATTACCAATTAAAGCCGTAGAAACATCAACAACTTCAGCCAAATCCTCCTGAGTCATTTTACCTGTTTTTAAATTATATATTTTTCTGTAATATTTCACGTTCTTTCCTATTAATTTAAATAGCTTTGTAGCATCAATATTATCCATCAATATACATCCTTTCAAAAAAATTTATTATATGAGTTATTTTCTAACTTTAGGGGTTAAAATACAATAAATTAGAAATGATAAATTATCACTACAAATGATAAAAACCTTTAAACTATATAAATCTATTAGATATTATAAACCAAACACCTACTAAATAAAAGTAAAAAAAATGAATAAAAAACGAATAAACGGGACAAAAAATAAAAAAAACACTTGCAAAAACCCAAAAAACATGATAAAATAGCTATGTTAAAAAAAGCATAGCTATTTTTAAATCTCTACTCACCAAAACAAAAAGGTGGGTTATAATCCAAAGGGAGGTGAAAATAATGAATAAATACGAAAGTGTTATCATTGTTAATCCAAATTTAGACGAAGAAGCAACAAAAGCTCTAGTAGATAAATTTACAGGACTAATCAATGAAAATGGAAAAGTAGAAAAAGTAGAACAAATGGGCAAGAAAAAGCTAGCTTACAAAATCAACAAACAAAGTGAAGGTAACTACATACTATTCCATTTTGAAGCAAAACCAGACTCAATAAAAGAACTAGAAAGAGTCTACAGAATCACAGATGATGTAATGAAATTCATCGTTGTGAAAAAAGAAAACAAAGACTAAAAAGTCAAAAAATTAAATAAAGAAGAGGGACCTTTATTTAAAGCAAAGAAAGGTGATAAAAATGAACAAAGTAATATTAATGGGAAGATTAACAAGAGATCCAGAAGTTAGATACACACAAACAAACAACACACTAGTATCATCATTTAGTCTAGCAGTAAACAGAAGATTTGTAAGACAAGGAGAAGAAAGACAAGCAGACTTCATAAACATAGTAGCATGGAACAAACTAGGAGAATTTTGCAGCAAATACTTTAAAAAAGGTCAACAGGTAGGAGTAATAGGAAGAATACAAACAAGAACTTGGGATGATGATCAAGGAGCAAAACACTATGTAACAGAAGTAATAGCAGAAGAAGCATACTTCGCAGACAGCAAAAGAGAAGGAACAGGGGCAAATGAAACATTTGAAAACACATTTGGAACAACAATGCCAGGGAATATGGGAACAGACTTTGAAGTAACATCTTCAACAGACGACCTACCATTCTAAATTCGAGAGGGGGATAGAAAATGGCAGACAAAAAGCAAAATAAAAGAAACAACAAAAATTATGATGAAGACTACAATCCAAGATTCAGAAAACAAAGAAAAAAAGTATGTATGTTATGTAGCGACAAAAATTTTGAATTAGACTACAAAAATGCAGACCAACTAAAAAAATTCATAAATGATAAAGGAAAAATACTACCAAGAAGAACAACAGGAGCCTGTGCAAAACATCAAAGAGACATAACAACAGCAATCAAAAGAGCAAGACACATCGCAATACTACCATACACTCAAAACTAAAAACCAAAAAAGAACGTTACCAAACAACGTTCTTTTTTCTAATCTATAAATATGCTACATTTAGTCTTTTAAGCATTATTTCAGTACTTTGTGAAATTTCAAGTGGTTCCATATGATGCTTGACATTTTCCAATTTT
>CANRBI010000034.1 GCA_947628775.1 uncultured Clostridia bacterium | reverse complement strand
AATATAGATTAATTTATATGGTTCTAAATCCACTTTGAATTTAAATAATCAAGTTCAAAGGGATTTATTTTTTTATTGTATAGGAAAAATCGAAAATTTGGCTAGGCAATAAAAAATAATAAAGGCATAATAAAAAACCTTAAATAAAAGGCAAAATATGGTAATATAAAATTAGTTTCCGTCATATGTATATTCGATTCCAGTATAACCACGGAAGTATACTGGTCTCATTAAGCCATCACACTTTTCACAATTAAACATAGGAGGGTAGAGTGGGTCACCAGGATCCATCATATCCATTTGCAAAACAATATCAGTAGGAATTTTCTCATGACATTTGCATTTTGCACAAATAAATTTTGTATATGCAGGACGCTTTAATTTCAAAATAAACACCTCACTTAAGAAGTATTATACAACTTTTGAACAAGATAGTCAAAGTGAAAAGTATGTCCACAAGAACAAAGATATTTAACAGTAGATTTAATGTCACGATGTTTAACTTTAGGAGCATGAACATAAAAACCATTAGAAGAAGTTTTGTAAATATAATTTTTCAAAGACTTAAAGTTTTGTTTACCAAAATGTTTTTCTAACATAGAAAGTAGAGTAGTTTGAAAACGATTGCGAAGCATAGTATAAGGAAAAACTTCAAATTTCTTCCAAGGAGTAAAATTACCACTAGCACCTTCAGTAATTAATACATGAATATGAGGATTCCATTTTAGGTCACGACCAAAAGTGTGTAAAGTAGATATAAATCCGAGGAGTAAAGTTTTCTTTGTGATTTTGGTCATAGAACCAAGAAAGAATAGTAGAAGCCACAGCATTAAAAAGAAGATTAAGCAAAGATCTATCTTGTAGAAAGGCATACCAATGGTCATTAAAGATGTCTTTGATTTTAAATTTAGATTTAGTTTCATCAGGACAATAAGTGTGTTTATCTATTTCTTTTAAATATTCTAAAAATTCCATAATGAAATTATATAACATAAAGAAGAACAAAAAAAGAACTATTAGATATAGGATTAACAAAAATGAAAATTGAAGATACAGAAGTTAATATATATGATAAAGAAAGAATGTTAATTGAGCTTATAAGATATAAATCAAAAATGCCTTATGAACTATATAAAGAAGTTTTGAATAATTATAGAAAAATTAAAGATAAATTAAATTTTATTAAATTATATAAGTATGCACAAAACTTTAATAATTCATATATAATGAAAACTATTGAAACGGAGGTAATGTAATGAATAGTTTACAAGTAACAGGAATAGCAGGAAATACAGCAAGTGCAAAAGAAACAACTGCAACAGATAATCAATATGATACAGAAGCAGGACAAATGGCGAGTTCAACAGGAAATATATATGGAATATATGACTTAAGTGGAGGTGTGTATGAACACGTAGCAGCATTTGATATAAAAGGGGAGTTATGGAGTCATCCAGATGCAGCAACATGGGCAGCAGCAGGAAAGAGTAGTACAAAATGGGCAACTGTATATACAAATGGAACTTCAAATTATGATGGGGTTACAATATATACAGTAAGCAAAACAGGGGATATGACAAAAGAGGTTAAAAAGAATTATTCATCAAGCTCTAGTTGGTTCTCCGACAACGCTCAAGTTATGGGTTCTAACCTTCCATTCGTCTGTCGTGGAAATTATTACAGAGATTTTGGTCAAACAGGTGTGTTTTCTTCAGACGGGTGTAACGGTTTCGAATTCAGCACCGGCGGTTTCCGCGTCACCTTAGCTCCTTAAAGTTTTCCCTCAATTTACAGATGCTAAAAAATTGCAATGGAAAAATCCCCAAAACCCATTGCAATTTTCTTTTATTTATGGTTAAATATATAGGTCAGTACAAACTAAAGGGGGATAAAATGAACTTATTAACTAAAACAGTAAAACACTTTTGCCTAATCACAAAACATAAATGGATAGTATTCAAACTATGTGTTAGAGTTGGTCAGCCAATAAGGGGAATATTACATGATCTTTCAAAATACTCATGGACAGAGTTTTCAGAAAGTGTCAAATATTATAATGGAAAATGTTCTCCTATTACAGAATGTAAAAAAGTAAATGGCTATTCAAAAAGCTGGTTACATCATAAAGGAAGAAATAAACACCATACAGAATATTGGGTAGACCTAGACGCACCTGAAAAAACACCAATAATTCCATATAAATATGTTGCAGAAATGTTATGTGATAAACTGGCAGCAGGAATAGTATATATGGGTAAAAATTGGACAAAAGAATATGAATTAGAATATTGGCTAAAAGAAAAAAAAGAATCTTTAATAAACCCTAAAATAAAGGATTTAATTACAGATTGCTTAACACAAGTTAGTGAAAAAGGAATTAAAGAAGTATATACAAAAAAGAACTTTAAAAATTTATATAAAAAATATTGCAGTTAAACATTGACAAATTAAAAAAAAATTAGTATAATTTAATATGCATATAATTTTTTAAAAATATTATTTTGATATATACATATCTACAAGGGAGGGATTTACATATGGCACAACCAAAAAGAAGATGGTCAAAAGCAAGAACACATTCAAAAAGATCAACATGGAAAAAAGATCAACCAACACTTGCTACATGTCCACACTGTCATGAACCAGTACTACCACATAGAGTTTGCAAAAACTGTGGATATTATGACGGTAAGCAAGTAATAGCAAAAAAAGAAGAAGAAAATGCATAAAATTACAAAAACATGAATGATTTGTCATTTGTGTTTTTTTGTTTTTTAAATTTTTTTGTAAAAATATGTACAAAATAAATTTAATGTGATATTATATTCTTGTAAAAAATATAGCAAAAAATACAAAAGAAAGAGAGGTAATAAACATGTTCGAAAAATTTTTAAAAAGATCAAATTGGACAGATATAGTAATATCACTAGTTTTTGCAATAATGGGAATATTACTAATAGTAAGAACAGATGACTTAATGTCCACAATTTCAGTTGTATTAGGAGTAGTTTTTATAATTATGGGAGTATTAAGATTAATTGACTACTTCACATCTTCAGACAAACAAGATTACATTCTAACATTAGCTTTAATCTATATAATTATAGGAACAATAATTTTATTCCGTCCAGACATCATTTCAAATTTATTTAGTATAGTAGTTGGAATATGGATTATACTAACAGGATTAAGAGATTTTCAAACAGCACTTGTATGGAAAGAAATAAAATCAAAATATTGGACAGCATCAGTTGTATTCTCTATGCTAATAATAATAGCTGGAATTGCAATTTTAGTAAGCTCAACACTAGCCCTAAGAGTAGTAGGATTTTTAATAGCAGGATATGCAATACTTGATATTATCACAAAATGCATTTATATGGAAAAAATAAAAGATTTTATGGGAGATGAATAATGGAAAGTATAGATCAACTATATGATTTATTAAATCAAATACCAATTACAGAGGAAAATGAAGCTGAAGTTCAAGAAATTGAAAAAGCCTTAGCAGAAAAAAACTATATTGATGCTTTAAACAAAATCAAAAATTTAAAAATGAGTATTGAAGAACTTCACCAAGAAGGAAAAAAGCAAGAAAATATCTTTGATGAAGAAGAAATTGACAAAGACTACCAAAACTACATACAAAGTCAACAAGAAGAAGAAAAGCTTGTACTAGATTTTGGTAAACCTAAATATCCAAAAGAATTAAGAAATTTACAGCTTGAAAAAATATATATAGGTATGTTACTACATGATCCAAAATATATTGTTAGATACTATATTTTATACAAGCAATGCTATTTTGAAAGTGACCTTTTACTAAACTTATACAAAAATGTCCTATTTACAGAAGGAGGTAACTACACACCAGAAAAAGCCAAAGAAGGGTTCAATTTTGCAAAAGATATACAAGGTGCATATGATATAAAAGAACAACTAAAAAAAGAAATAGGTAGCAAAAAATATGATATGCAAAAAGTATATACAGAACTAAAAAAATTATTTATATTACGTAAAAAATATACAGAAGTTCCAATAGCAGCAATACAACAAAAAATAGTAGATATTAGGAATTATGAATTATATGACCACATGTCTGTAGAAGAGGTCGAAAGTGCAATAAATCAAGTAGAAGTTACTGACAAATTTAAACAATCAATATTAAATGTTGATTTAACACAATTTTTGCAAAAAGGTGATAATAACCTAGCAAATGGACTATCACTTCCATTTCCTGTTTTAACAAAAGTTTTTAAAGGAATTAGGAAAGGTGAAACAATGGCAATTGCAATGCCATCAAATGCCGGAAAAAGTAGATTTACAGTTAATTTAGCAGCATTTACATCTTTAATTCACAAAAAGAAAGTACTTATAATATCAAACGAAATGTCAGAAGAAAAGATGAGGCTTACATTAATTACAACTATTATAAACAATCCAAAAATCCAAAAATTGCATAAACATAAAATAAATGTAACAGAAGGAGAACTACTTGAATTCAAATTTAGACCAGATAATCCTAATAGCAAAAAAGTAACACTTGATGAAAATGGATATATATTACAAGAAAAAGGTGAATCAAGGGAAGATTTTGTTAAAAGACTTTTAAAAGTTTCTACAGATTTTAAAAATGTAATAGAAGTCACAGACTGGGTAAACAAACAAGTTAAAAACTTTATATATTTTATTAATATAACAGACCACACAAATGATGAACTTCAAAAAGTTATAATGAATTATTACTATAAAGAAAAAATTGAATATGTTTTTTATGATACACTAAAAACAGATACAGCAAATATTGGAAATGGGGAAGAAATAAAAAGAACAGCTACAATCTTATCAAACTTAGCACAAAATTTTGAAATATTTATTTGTTCTACACTACAATTAGTAGAAAATAAAACAAACCCAATAAACCTAGATATAAATGATTTAGCTGTAAGTAGAACAGTTAAAGAAGTATTAGATACACTATGCTTAATGAAACAAATTCCAAGAGAAATGTATGACGATTTTCAATACTCAGAAAATGAAGTTGACACAAAATTTTATGACTTAAAAAAATCAGATGATCCAGATGAAAGATATTATGCATGTATCGTAGACAAAAACAGAGCAGGAGCAAAACCAAAACTATTATTTTGCTTAAATTTAGCATATAATAGATGGGATGAAGTTGGTTATTTAAGTTTAAAATAAATATGTATATAGCCTCCAAAAAGTGTACATACTATATGTATAATGGAGGTAGATGATATGGATAGAAATCAAAAAATACATTGTACAGTTGAAAGTTGTAAATTTAATAACTATGAACAAAACTTATGTGAATTACAGGCAATTCAAGTAAAACCAACACCAGATTGTGATACAAAAAAAGCTGATGAATCAATGTGTTCAAGTTATGAATATCAAAACGATTAAAAAAATGCGCCCCTCCCAAACAAATAAAAAGGGGCGTAAATTATTCAAAACAAAAAAGGCAAAAGCCGAGAGGAGAGGAAGTTTATGTTAGTAACAACAAAAGAAATTTTTGAAAAATCAATGAAAGAAGGTTTCGCAATAGGAGCATTTAATATTAATAATATGGAAATAATGCAAGGGATTGTAGATGCAGCAGCAGAATGTAATTCTCCAGTTATTTTGCAAGCTTCATCAAGTGCAATAAAATATGCAAGAATTAATTACATAATGAAACTAGTAGAAGCAGCAAATGAACAATATCCACAAATTCCAATAGTTATGCATTTAGACCATGGACCAGATTTTGAAACTGCTAAAATGTGTATAGATAATGGATTTACATCTGTTATGATAGATGGTTCAAAATATGATTTTGAAGAAAATGTAAGACTTACAAAACAAGTTGTAGATTATGCACATAGTAAAGGTGTTGTAGTTGAAGCAGAACTTGGAAAATTAGCAGGAATTGAAGATGATGTTAATGTTTCCGCTTCTGATGCAATGTATACAGACCCAACACAAGCACAAGAATTTGTAGAAAGAACAGGCTGTGATTCATTAGCAATAGCAATAGGAACAAGTCATGGAGCATACAAATTCAAAGGAGAAGCAAAATTAAGATTTGATATTTTAAAAGAAATAAAAAATAAAATACCATCTACTCCAATAGTATTACATGGAGCATCTACAGTTATCCCAGAACTTGTAGACATGTGTAATAAATATGGGGGAGATATACCAGGAGCAAAAGGTGTTCCAGATGAAATACTACATGAAGCAAGTATATCAGGTGTTTCAAAAATTAATGTAGACACAGATTTACGTTTAGCAATGACGGCAGGAATACGAAAAACATTTAGTGAAGAACCAAATGCATTTGACCCAAGAAAATACTTAGGAAATGCAAGAGAACTAATAAAAGAAACTGTAAAACACAAAATGCAAGATGTTTTTGGTTCTGCAAATAAGATATAGGATAGGTAAAAAAGAGAAAAGTAAAAACAGAGAGCAATCTCTGTTTTTACATATTTTTTTCTTTAAAATGTTGAGCAATTTGTTTTTGAGCATCTTTTTTAGCAAGCTCTTGACGTTTATCAAACAATTTTTTACCTCTACCTATACCAAGTTCAAGCTTAACTAAACTTCCCTTAAAATACAAAGTAATAGGAACAAGACTATATCCTTTTTGCTTTGTCAAACCAATAAGTTTATTAATCTCACGTTTTTGCAACAATAATTTCCTATCACGAAGAGGATCTTTATTAAAAATATTTCCATGTTCATATGGACTAATATGCATTCCAACAACATATAACTCACCATGTTTAATAGTAGCATATGTATCTTTTAAATTTACTTTTCCTTGTCTAATTGATTTTATTTCAGTACCACTAAGCACAATACCAGCTTCTAATTTATCTTCTATTTCGTAATTATGATAAGCTGTAGGATTTTTACAAATTAATCTAGTATTCATATTATGCTCCTTTCATGACTATAGTATATCAAAGAGCAAACATAAAAACAAGAGATTTAAAGGATTTTATCTCTTGTTTTTATACAAATTAACTTTAAGGTATTTTATTATTCCATTTTATCATTATTAGAACTATTTAATTGAGTACCATAATACCAAACTAAAGCAACTATAGCTATTGTCACAAGACCTATTATAAGCCAAGTCCAAGTTGTAGCATTCATATTCATAAATGTACCAGTTCCATCTGTTGCTGTTCTAGTTGCAGTATAACCTGAATTATTATTATCTCCATTTCCCATAGCAGTATTATTAGATGTTTGACTATCTTGTGAAGTTCTATTAGAATCATCTCTAGCCATATTACCAATATCATTTACACCATTTTCTACTGCATTTTCAGCACCACCAACAACATTTCTTACATCATTTGCTGCATCTTTTAACATATTATTATCTGTTGCAAAACAAACAGAAAAAGATAAAATACCAATTACAAAAACAATTGCGATTGCAAATAATTTTCTGTACATAAAAAGATCCTCCTTTTTAAATAATAAGAAAGCGATAAATAAAAAGTTAATTATAATATTATTATTGAAAAATCAAGAAATAATATACATGTAAATAAATATATAACTAGAAAAAAATTCCAAAAAAAAAAGAATATATAAAAATATATTCTCTTTAAAAATTATCTTCTATTTTTAACTAAAATAGCAATTCCAAGTAATAAAGTTAAAATTCCAATTACTATAATTACTACATTTAACAATTCAGGTAATCCAAATTCTGAATCAGAAGCATTATTTACACTACTTACAGTTGTTGAAGTTGTATCAGGAGTTCCAGTATAATTTTCAAAAGATTCTTCCTCATCCTCCATATTTATTTCTGATTCTGAATCATCAACTATATTCTCATTTTCATCTTCAGACATAGACTCATCATCAATTGTATTTTCAGTAAAATCTGATTCATCACTAGTTGTATTTCTTGAACTTGTTACATTTCCTTCAACATCTTCACTTGTATCTGCAGCAAAAACTACAGTTGACATTGTAAATGATAAAATCAAAATAACAGCTATAATAAATAATCTTTTAACATTTTTTAACATAATTAGTTCTACCTCCTAAAATAAAATATTTTTCTTTTGATTTATGTAATAATAATATCAAACTATTAACAAAAAGTCTAGTGTTTTTATGTAATTTTCTAAATTTTATTATTAAAAATTATAAAGTATTGTATTATGCTGATATTATGGGAAATATAATTGACTTTACATAAAAGTTATAGTATAATTTACATATATTTTTTTAAAAATAATTATATAAGGAGGAATTTTTCATGGATCAAAAACTCGAAATGGAAGTTATCCATCCTTGTTTTGGAAGGATACGGATAAGTGATAAAATTTACCAAATTTTAAGATTACCAGATTTTAGAGACTTGCACGAAAAGAGTCACCTTGGTAGTATCAGACTATCAAGAAAGTTCTTAAATGCAAATTACAGTAGATTATTACATTCTGTTGGAGTAATGGCTCTGCAAAACCAATTAATTGAAGTGATGCAAAGAAAATATGGCAAATATATAACTATTTCACAAAAAGAAAGAGAAATACTTGAACTGCTAGCAATAGGACATGATGTAGGACACGGACCTTTTTCACATTCATTAGAAGGTGTATTAGGAAAGAAAAGTCATGAGGAGTGTACGATTGAGATTTTTCAAAAACATGCAAAAGAAATAAACAAAATATATGGTTATGACATATGTTCGAGTGTTATTTCTGTAATGGAAAACAATATACATGTAAAAAAAGCTGATGAATCTCCTACTAATATGCCCACAGACATAAGTATTGTTTCTATTTTACGTAGTCTATTAATTGGAGCTATAGATTGTGACAGAATGGAATATGTTACAACTGCAAGATACATGATAACAGGTCAAAAATTAGAAGATTATAGTAAATTATTTGATTATATCACTATAACATTTTTAGATGATTCACCTGTTGTTGCATTTGAGGAAGCAGCTCTGCCTCTCATTGAGAGTTTACTCATTAACAGGTTTGACCAATACAATTCACTATATTACAATGAAGAATCTGCACTGATTGAAATGGTATTAAGAGAATATATTAATAAAAAATGGCGTTTTAATCATGCTGAATTTGAAAATATGAGTGAATATGAAATATTGGCAGATGCAAAAAAAGCACTTAAAAACCGTGTTATATCTGCAAACAATACTTTAACAATAAAGAGGTTAGCAAACATCTTTTTATATGATGAACGTGAAGGGATATTTTTCAAAAGATTTGACAATAAATCTGCTTACGAATATTTTATGAAACAATTAAATGATATTCAATCTGACTTTTCAGGGTTATTTATATGTACAGCAGAAAAAAGAACAAGTGTATATAACTCCAAGAAAAACAGAGTATATATCATAGATAAGCAGGGGAGGCTACGAGATTTAACAGAAGTCAGTCAAAAGATAAACAATCTTTCAATTCACTACTATTATGTAATGATTGACTTAGACCCTATTTACTATGTGCCCGATGAAATATATGAAAGAATTCAAAATATCCTGTGATTCTAAGCATTAGCATCAAAAATTCTAAATATATAATTATAACAAAGAAGCGAGAACTATTCCCGCTTCTTTTTATCATTTGCATAACTTTACAAATTTACGCTAATAAACAATTTTATGCTAAAATAATGATATGTCTAAATGTGCTATATTAAATAAAATATTTAATTACAAATGTTGACAAAAGTATACATTTGTAATATGATGATTTTATATAAAATTTGAGAGATAATACAACGTGAAATTTTATTAAAATAAAGGGGGATAAATTTAATATGGAAACAACTAATAACAAGTCTGTTACTTGTTCTAATTGTGGTGCACAATTTGATGTAAACACATTACAAGAAAATGTGGCATGTCCATATTGTGGAACAAAGTATGAGGTATCTGATTTATTAAATGAAAGTGATGCAGTAAGAATTGAAAGAATCAAATTAAATGCTCAACAAAAGTCTGAACAAGAAAGATTAAAAAGAGAAATGGAGGAAAATAAAAAACAACAGGAAAAAGATGAAGTGGCAGATTTTAAAAAAAGTAAATTTAGTAAGGTGCTAATAATATTTGCAATTTTTAGTGTATTGATGTGTGCAGTTGCATTTAAAGATGGAAGAACATTGGCAGGAATAGTTGCAGTTGCAATAACAGCATTACTTATTTGGTCATATCTTATGAAAGCACATATAGTAAAAGAAAACAAAAAAGGAATGGGAACAATAACAGCAATAATAGCATTTTTATTATTTGTACCATACTTTGGATTATACAATTCAGCAGGTACATCTGATTATAAAGAGAAAGCAAGTAAAATCGAGATTTCAAATGTAGAATTGATAGATGAACTTCCTATCCCAGATAAATTATATGGAAGAATTTCAACAGATAGTAAAAACCTATTAAGTTTTGAACTTGTAAATGTAACAAAACAAGATTTTAAAGACTATGTAAAAAAATGTATTGATAAAGGATACACCATAGACCAAGATGAAAGTGATTCTTTCTTTAGTGCTTTCAATGAAAAAGGATATAGTATAAAAGTTAATTTTTTAGATTATAGTAAGGAAGCAACAATGAGTGTTACATTAACTGCTCCAGAAA
This sequence comes from uncultured Clostridia bacterium, assembly GCA_947628775.1. Taxonomy (GTDB): domain Bacteria; phylum Bacillota; class Clostridia; order TANB77; family CAG-508; genus CAG-269. Next base: position 3,654 of record CANRBI010000034.1, on the reverse strand, counting down.
AAATGGAAGAATTCGAATGGCCTACAAATGGTCTAGGAACTAAAGTTCCTAAAGCAAAATCAAATTATGGTAGAATATGTTGGGATAATGATGAATCCTTTATAGTACATATTGGAAAAACACCAAAATCAGACTACAATAAATATGTAAAAGAATGTGAAAATAACGGATATAATCTTGAACATAGCAAAGGTGAGAAAACATTTTCAGCAAAAAATGCTGAAGGATATACATTGCATTTAATGTATATGGGTGGAAATGTAATGGAAATTTCAGTTAAACCATCTAAAAAAACTTCTACAACAACAACTACAACTAATACAAGTACACCTGAAGCAACAACACCTACTGAAACCAAACCAGAAACATCAACAGAAACACCAACTCCTTCAAACAATAATTCTAGTAGTACATCATCTAATAATGATGGAATTAGACAAGATTTTAAAAATGCAATGGATAGTTATGAGGCATACATGAATGAATATGTTGAATTTATGAAAAAATATAATGCAAATAGTACAGATCCTTCATTAATGACTCAGTACGTTACAGTGATGCAAAAATATGCAGAACAAGTTGATGCTTTTGAAAAATGGGAAAGTGAAGACTTAAATACTGCAGAAATGAATTATTACATTGATGTTCAAACAAGAGTTAATAAAAAACTATTAGAAGTACAATAAACTAATACGGGAACAAAATAACAATGAAAAAGGTTTTGAATTAATATAACAAATCAAAAGGAGAAAAATTTATATGGATAAATTTAAAGAAATTAGACCTATAGTTCTTGGATTGATTAAAAATGGCAATAAATTGTTAGTTAGTAAAGGATATGATGAATCAAAAAATCAAGAATTTTATCGATGTTTAGGAGGAAGTATAGAATTTCTTGAAAAGAGTAGAGACGCATTAAAGAGAGAATTCAAAGAAGAAATAAACATAGATATAGAAATTTGTAGTTTAAATAGGAGATAAAAAATATGATTAAATTAATAAAACCTAATAAAAAATATTATCAATTATACAAAGATATGATGGATGAATGGAATATGGAAGGTTCTCGTATTACTCCATGGGCATTACATTTAAAATACCATACAGAACAATACTTTGACGAAATGCTAAAAAGAGTTGAAGAAGTAGAAAAAGGTATAAATTTAGAAGGTTATGCAGCATCTACGACATATTGGTTATATGATGATGAAAGAGATATACTTTTAGGTGCATCAAACTTAAGACATTATTTAACAGAACAAGGATTAAAAACATGGGGACATATAGGATATGGAATAAGACCTTCAGAAAGAAAAAAAGGCTATGCTACAGAATTGTTAAAAATGACATTAGTAGAAGCTAAACATAAAAATATAGATAAAGTATTGTTAGGTGCATATACTGGAAATGTTGGTTCTTGGAAGGTAATGGAGAAATGTGGTGGCAAATTCGAAAATATAATTATTGAAGAAGAAACAGGACTTCCAATAAAAAGATATTGGATTAATATAATATGAAGAATTGTGGGAGTAAATTTAGATAATTATATTGCTTTAAAATTAGAAGAATTTATAAAAAGGAATGATAAAAATGAATGTAGAAATTGAAGTACCAGAAATAAAAGATTTTAAAAGAATAAATGAATTAGCAAAACAAGTACATGAACTACATGTAAATTGGAATCCAGATTTATTTTTAAGTGTAGAAGAGGTATTACAAAAAGATTATTTTGAAAATTTAATACAAAATGAAAAAATATTTATTGCAAAAGTAAAAAATGAGATTCTTGGATATGTTATATTTTCTATAAAAGAAAAAGAAAATCATAGTATGAGATATAGAAAGCAATTAAATATTGAAGCAATTTGTGTAGATGAAAATTACAGGGGTAATGGAATTGGAACTTTATTATTGGAGCATATAAAAAACATAGGAAAAAAGCAAGATTGCACCGATTTGTATCTTACAGTAAATCAAGAAAATGAGAAAGCTATAAAAGTATATGAAAAATTTGGATTTAAAGTAAGAAATATAACTTATATGATGAAAATATAAATTATTGCAAATTGACAAAATTTACATACCTGGATAAGCTGTCTACACTCATAGATAAGTTGTCTAAGGATAGCCAAGTGGCTGATATTAAAGGCTGTGTTGAGAATATTTCTGGCATGATTCATGGTGTGAAACTGCATGATATTACCCGTTCCACTCTGGATGATATGCTCGAGAAAATGCTCGAAAGGGCAAGGAAAATCATTGCGGAAGAAAGCAAGAAGGAGAACGCAAACAAGCTCAAGACTCTGTTTATGGAGCTGGCGGAGCACTCCGACGAAATCGCTGAGATCATCGACATCGAAAAAATTTTTGGCTGATAAGCCAGAAAAAAAGGTATACACCTTCTAGGGAGCAGATATTCTTGCTCCCTAGTTTCTTTTAATTAACTTATAAAATAGAAGCATGAATTTAATGATACAGAACAAGCAGTTAAACTATTATATAATAAGCTAAAACAAATTTAGTGAAAAGATAAAGTTTAATTTAAATATTTTTTGAAAATTTTAGATTTTTTTAAGAAATAAAAATATAAAATATTGATAAATTTAAAAAATTGTGATATAAAAAAAATAATATTTCATAAAAAGGAGGATTTGTATGATTTTATATCATGGTAGTAATGTATTGGTTACATATCCTAAAATATTAGAAAGTGATAGAGCATTAGATTTTGGAAAAGGTTTTTATTTAACTAGTGATATAGAACAAGCAAAAAAATGGGCATTATTAATAACAAAACGTAGAAAAATAGGAAAAGCTACTGTATCATCATATGAAATAAAAGAAGAAGATTTAAACATATTATCTATTCTCAAATTTGATTATGCAAATGAACAGTGGTTAACATATATAGCAAAAAACAGAAAAAAAGAGGAAATATATGAAAAGCATGATATTATAATAGGTCCAGTAGCAAATGATAATACAATGCCAGTAATAACATTATATTTAAGAGGAGATTATGATATAGATGAAGCTATAAAGAGATTATTAACTCAAAGATTGAAAGATCAAGTTGTTTTTAAAAACGAAAAAAGTTTATCATATTTAAAATTTAAGGGGGAAATTAATATATGAATGAATATATGCCATTATTTTTAGACTATTATGACAAAGAGATAATAACAATGATTACAGAAAAATATGGATATAGCTATATGGAAGCTTTAAAAAAGTTTTTAAATTCTAAAACATACAATATGCTAAGAGATGTAGAGCTAGAAATGTGGGAATTTGGATGTCCAGCAATATTTGAAATGTGGGAGTGTGAACAGATAACTGGTTCGCCATTACAATCATCATATTTAAGAGAAAATTAAATAAAGGTTTATGGGTAACCTTTTAAAAACCTAAATATATTATACAAGGAATTTGGAATAATGACAAAAGAAATGGAATTTTTTATTTTTTTAATAGAAAATTATGCTTCATATAAGAAAAAAGGAGCTAATGAAATAATAAATGAATTTGACAAATTAAATATAACAGATATAATATACAATATGTATGAAAAATATCATCAAGAATCTATAGAAAATGCATATGAAGATATAGATAAAATTATAAAACAGCACTCAATGTAATGATAAGTTAGAG
>CANRBI010000033.1 GCA_947628775.1 uncultured Clostridia bacterium | reverse complement strand
AGAAAACAACAAAAAAAGAGAAAACAATAAAAAAGGAGAAAAACAATAAAAAAAAGAGAAAAACAAAGAAAAAACCACAATAAACAAACAAAATGACAAAAAATCCTCCCAAAAAACAATTGAAAAAACAAAAAAAGATAGTATAATAACATTAAAGGTCAAAGAAAGTCAAAGTCAAAACCAAAAACTACAAAATTGCAAAAAAATATATATATACCCCCAAACCAAAACAAAAAAAGAGGTGATAAAAAATGCGAATGTCAGACATAATAGAGCAATTCATAAAAGACATGCTCGAAAAAAATCATGACGTAATCGAAATACAAAGAAACGAATTAGCACAAAGATTCAACTGTGTACCATCACAAATCAACTACGTAATTTCAACAAGATTCAAACCAACACAAGGATATTACGTAGAAAGCAAAAGAGGAGGAGGCGGAAGCATCACAATAAAAAGAATGTTGCAAGATGATGAAGACTTTTTCTGGGATATAGTAAATGACATAGGAAACACACTAACCCAAATGGATGCCGAAGTAATAATATCAGATTTACTATCATACGAATTTCTAAGCGAAGAACAAGCACGCCTACTAAAAGTAGCAACAAATGATAATGTTCTAAAATTAGAAAATTCGATTAAAGATGAAGTAAGAGCACGAATATTCAAAAACATGTTAATAAACATGGATTAAAAATTAGGAGGGATAAAAAATGTTATGTGATAATTGTAAAAAAAGAGAAGCAAATGTACGATACTCAGAAAATATCAATGGAGTAAAAAAAGAACTACATCTATGTGAAGAATGTAGTCAAAATTTAGGAATAACAGACCACTTAAATTTCAATATGGGGTTAGACATACCAAGCATATTTGGAGGAATATTTGAAGACTTTGCAGGCTTCAGTGAACCAGATTTCATGCCACTATTAAACGAAATAAGAGACACAAGATGTGAAACATGTGGAATGAGTTTTGACGACATATTAAACAACGGAAGACTAGGCTGCCAAGACTGCTACACCACATTTGAAAACAGACTAGACCCAATACTAAAAAGAATGCAAGGCTCAAACAGACATGTTGGCAGACTAGGAAAAATTCAAAATAATAAGCCACAAATATCAAAAAAAGAAACAAAAGAACCACAAGAAAACGACAAACTTCAAAAACTAGAAAATGAACTAAAACAAGCAATAAAAGAAGAAAGATACGAAGAAGCAGCAAAACTAAGAGACGAAATAAAAAAAATAAATAAAAACGAACCAAAAAAATAAAAAGGAGGTAAAACATGAACTGGTACTTACAAAGTGGAAAAGACTCAGATGTAGTCATAAGCACAAAAATAAGATTTTCAAGAAACCTATCAGGTTATCCATTTATACTAAAAACAAAACAAGAAATACAAGATATACAAAACAAAATACAAGAACAACTATATGCAATAGGATACGGATTAAAATTTATAAAATTAAGTGATTTAGACGAAACAACCAGAAAAAGTTTAGTAGAAAAAAACTTAATAACATCACAATTTGCAAAAAATAAAACAGGACAAAACTGTATACTACTAAATGACGAAGAAAACATATGTATAATGATAAACGAAAAAGACCATCTAAAAATACAAGTATTCAGCAGTGGTTTAGAACTAGAAAACACACTAAACCTAGCAATAGAACTTGATAACAAAATAGATGAAGTATTAAACTACAGTAAAAGTGAAAAATATGGATATTTAACATCATATCCAAATAACTGTGGAACAGGACTAAAAGCATCAGTAATATTACAACTACCAGGACTAATAGAAACAAGAAACATGAAATCAATATTTGATGCATTAAGCAGCTTTGAAATAAACATAAAAGCAGTAGAAAACACAAAAGACATGTTTGAAATATCAAACACAAAAACATTAGGAATATCAGAATTAGAAATAATCCAAGGAGTAAAAGTAATAGCAGAAAAAGTAATGAACCAAGAAAGACAAATTAGAAAATTCCTTGCAAAAGACGGAATAACACTAGAAGACAAAATATACAGAAGTTATGGAATACTATCAAACTGCAGAACAATATCATATGAAGAATCAAAAGAATATCTATCAACAATAAAATTAGGAAAAGACCTAGGAATATTACAAGAATTAACAGACTACAAAATACAAAAAATGTACCTATACACAAAACCAGCAAACTTACAAAAATACCTAGGAAACCAATATGACCCTATCGAATTAAACATAAAAAGGGCTGAAATAATAAAACAGATTATGAATGAAAAATAAAGAAAGGAGAAAAAGAAATGACATATAAATTTACAAACAGCAGCAACAAAGTAATCGAAATTGCTAACGATATAGCAACAGAACTAGGACACAACTACATCGGAACAGAACACATCATATATGGACTAGCAAAAGAAGAAAACGGAGTTGCAAGCAAGGTTTTACAAAACCAAAACATAACATCTGAAGACATATTACTTAAAATAGAAGAATTAATAGGCCATGAAGAGCCAATAGACCAAGTAATAGACTTCACTCCAAGAACAAAAAGAGTAGTTGAAACAGCATTCATAGAAGCACGAAAACTAGGATATAACTTTATCGGAACAGAACATTTACTATTAGGAATAATAAAAGAAGGAGACTGTATAGCAGCACGAATACTATTAGACCTAAATGTAAGTATACCAAAACTATACAACGAAATAGTAAAAGTAATAAATGAAGGAGAAACATATAGCAAAGGAGATGGAGAAGTAGGAGGAAGCCAAAAAACAAAAGGCACAAACGGAAAAAGAGGAAGTTTTAACAAAACACCAACACTAAATCAATTTGGTGAAGATCTAACAATAAAAGCAGAAGAAGCAAAACTAGATCCAATAATAGGAAGAAAAAGTGAAATAGAAAGAGTAATACAAATCCTATCAAGAAGAACAAAAAACAATCCATGTTTAATAGGAGAACCAGGAGTAGGTAAAACAGCAGTAGTAGAAGGACTAGCACAAAAAATAGTAGCAGAAGATGTACCAGAAATACTAAAAAATAAAAGAGTAGTAACACTAGACATTTCAGGAATGGTAGCAGGAGCAAAATACAGAGGAGATTTTGAAGAAAGAATAAAAAAAGCACTAAATGAAGTAAAAAAAGCAGGAGATATAATATTATTCATAGATGAAATACACACAATAGTAGGAGCAGGAGCAGCAGAAGGAGCAATAGATGCAGCCAATATCCTAAAACCACTACTTGCAAGAGGAGAAATACAACTAGTAGGAGCAACAACACTAAACGAATACAGAAAATACATTGAAAAAGACTCTGCACTAGAAAGAAGATTTAGTCCAGTAACAATAGAAGAACCATCAGAAAGTGACACAATAAAAATACTAAAAGGAATAAGTGATAAATATGAAGCACACCACAATGTAAAAATAACAGATGAAGCAATAGAAGCAGCTGTAAAACTATCAGTAAGATATGTAAACGACAGATACCTACCAGACAAAGCCATAGACCTAATAGATGAAGCAGCATCAAAAGCAAGACTAAAATCATATACAGAACCAGAAAATCTAAAAAAACTGCTAGAAAAAATAGAACAAGTAAAAAAAGACAAAGAAGAAGCAGTACTAAATCAAAAATTTGAAAAAGCAGCAAAACTAAGAGACACTGAAAAAGAACTAAAAGAAAAATACGAAAAAGAAGAAACAAAATGGAAAAACAAAAATACAAAATCAATAACAAACATAACAGAAGAAAGCATAGCAGAAGTAATAAGTAGTAGTACAGGAATACCAGTACAAAAAATAACACAAAACGAAAATGAAAAACTAAGAAACTTAGAATCAGAATTACACAAACGAGTAATAGGACAAAATGAAGCAGTAGAAGCAGTAAGTAAAGCAATAAGAAGAGGAAGAGTAGGACTAAAAGACCCAAAAAGACCAATAGGTTCATTCCTATTCTTAGGACCAACAGGAGTTGGAAAAACCGAACTATCCAAAGCACTAGCAAGCAGTCTATTTGGAGACGAAAATTCAATGATAAGAATAGACATGTCAGAATACATGGAACCACACTCAGTATCAAAATTAATAGGTTCACCTCCAGGCTATGTAGGATTTGATGAAGGAGGCCAACTAACAGAAAAAATAAGAAGAAAACCATATGCAGTAATACTATTTGACGAAATCGAAAAAGCACATCCAGATGTAATGAACATGTTACTACAAATATTAGAAGATGGAAGATTAACAGACAGTCAAGGAAGAACTGTAAATTTCAAAGACACAGTAATAATAATGACTTCAAACTTAGGAGCAAGAGTAATAACAGACAAAAAAGCACTAGGATTTACAAACAAAGAAGCACAAAATGATGTAAAAAAACAATATGAAGAAACAAAAAAAGAAGTAATGGATGTAGTAAAAAGAGAACTAAGACCAGAATTCATAAATCGCATAGACGAAATAATAGTATTCCACAAACTACAAGATGAAGAAATATCACAAATAATTGATTTAATGTTACAAGAAGTAGTAAAAAGACTAAAAGACCAAAAATACGAAATAAGCATAGACGAAAAAGTCAAACAACTAATATCAGAAAAAGGAATAGACAAAAACTTTGGAGCAAGACCACTACGAAGAGCAATACAAAGCCTATTAGAAGACAGTTTAGCCGAAAAAATTCTAGACGGAGAACTAAAAAAAGGAAAAAAAGCAAAAATAACAACAGAAGATAATAAAATAATAGTTAAACAGACAAAAAACGACAAAATATGACAAAAAGCGACAAAACGCTCATAAAAAAACATTAACGCTAGAATACAAAGTATTTTAGCGTTTTTGTAAATAAATTGTGCGAATTTAATAAAAATATGATATATATTACTTAATTTGAAAATTCCTATCATCAGTCAAACCAATAAGCCAAACTGGAGAGACATTGAATAAATTAGCAATATCTACAACAATACTAATATCTATTTTTTTATTCTTACCATTGGCATATTTTGATATAGTACCTTTTGACCTAAATCCTAACTTCTCAGCTATTTGCACATAAGTCATATCAGATTCATTAAGTAATTCAGTAAATCTCTCTGGAAAAAGATTTTTCAATTTAAAGACCTCCATTCGTATTAAATTATATTTAATACTCAAATATAACTTGTAAATTACAATACATAAATTATAACACTAAAACTCGTATTTGTAAATATAATTTTGATATTAATTTTTCTAAAGAAAAATAGTAAGATACTATTGACAAAAAAGATAATATAATATAATATGTTTCTGTAATAGAAACAAGAAGGAGTAGAATATGGAACCAGAGAAAATAGGAAAAAATGTAGAAAAATTAATGTTAAATAACAACATAACAATAGAAGAATTATCAAACAAACTACAAATAGAGCCACAAGAATTAACAAATAAAATACAAGGAAAACAAGAATTTTGTGTCACAGATGTACTTTCAATAACACAAGTATTTAATCTATCAAATGAACAAGTAAAACAAATATTTTTTTAATCAATACCTTTACTTTTAGCCCAAATTACTATATAATATATGCAATAAAAAGAATAAAGGGGAGATAACTATGCAAGAAAACAATCAGGAAGAACAAGAATTAGACATAAACCATCTAATGCAAATAAGAAGAGAAAAATTACAAGAACTACAAGAAAAAGGAAAAGATCCATTTGAAATAACCAAATTCAACAGAACACACACAGCAGGAGAAATAAAAACAAACTATGAAAAATACGAAGAAAAAGACGTAACAGTAGCAGGACGTATAATAGCAAAAAGAATAATGGGAAAAGCATCATTCTGTACAATACAAGACAGTGATGAAAAAATACAAAGTTATGTAAGCATAAACGACCTAGGAGAAGAAAACTACAAAGAATTCAAAACATATGATATAGGAGATATAATAGGAATCACAGGATTTGTATTCAAAACAAGAACAGAAGAAATATCTGTACACGCAAAAGAAGTAACACTACTTTCAAAATCACTAAGACCACTACCAGAAAAATTCCATGGACTAAAAGATCCAGATTTACGTTACAGACAAAGATACACAGACCTAATAGTAAATCCAGAAGTCAAAAAAACATTTGAAACAAGAAGTAAAATAATAAAAGAAATAAGAGATATATTAGACGAAAAAGGATATATAGAAGTAGACACTCCAATACTTAACACAATATCAGGAGGAGCAACAGCAAGACCATTCAAAACACACCACAACGCACTAAACATAGACATGTACCTAAGAATAGCAACAGAACTAAACCTAAAAAGACTAATAGTAGGAGGATATGACAAAGTCTATGAAATGGGAAGAATCTTCAGAAACGAAGGAATGGACATCAGACACAACCCAGAATTCACAACAATAGAACTATATGCTGCATATCAAGACTATCATGACATGATGGACCTAACAGAAGAACTATTCTCAAAAGTAGCAACAAAAGTACTAGGAACAACAAAAATAACATATCAAGGTCAAGAAATAGACCTAACACCAACATGGAAAAAAATATCAATGATAGACAGCATAAAAGAAGTAACAGGAATAGACTTTAACCAAATACAAACAGATGAAGAAGCAATAAAACTAGCAAAAGAAAAAGGAATAGAAATACCAGACAAAACAAAAGAAACAAGAGGAGATGTAATAAGTCTATTCTTTGACGAATATGTAGAAAAAACACTAATACAACCAACATTCATATATGACTACCCAATAGAAATATCACCACTAGCCAAAAGGAAAAAAGAAGACAAAAGACTAACAGAAAGATTTGAAATATTCATAGGAGGAAGAGAATACGGAAACGCATTTTCAGAACTAAATGATCCAATAGACCAATACGAAAGATTCAAAAAACAAGTAGAAGCACGCGAAGCTGGAGACGAAGAAGCCGGAATGATGGACGAAGACTTCATCCAAGCCCTAGAAATAGGAATGCCTCCAACAGGTGGAATCGGAATAGGAATAGACCGTCTAATAATGCTCCTAACAGACTCAACCTCAATAAGAGACATACTACTATTCCCAACAATGAAACCATTGGCATAGAAAGTTTATAAAAAATAAATAGGAGGAACTATGTTTAATTTTTCATTTGACAAAAGAACCCTATACATAATAATAGGAGTTCTAATACTATTCACAATAATACAATACGCTAGTAACCCACAAAACCTAGTAAACCTGCTAATGACAGCACCAGGAGTACTAATAGCAATCACATTTCACGAATTTGCCCATGCATTTGCAGCAGACAAACTAGGAGATGACACAGCAAGAAGAGAAGGAAGGCTAAGCCTAAATCCAATAGACCATTTAGACCCAATAGGAACACTAATGCTACTAGTAGCAGGATTTGGCTGGGGAAAACCAGTACATGTAGATCCAAGAAACTACACCAGAAAAATGTCAATGGAAAAAGGAGAAGCAATAGTATCAATAGCAGGACCACTAATGAACTTCATACTAGCATTCATATTTTCACTAATATTCTGTGCAATATACAAATTCGCAAATGTAACATTTTTAATGTCAACAGCAGGAGAAGCAACATTGACAATAATATCAGGAGTAATATCAATAAATATAGGACTAGGAGTATTTAACCTAATTCCATTACCACCACTAGACGGATCAAAAGTACTAATACCATTCCTACCACAAAAAGCAAAATACTGGTTCATAAACAACGAATCAATATTCTACATCATATTTGTACTAATATGGATATCAGGACTAGCAGGAACAATAATAACACCAGGAATTTCTCTAGTAAGCAATGGAATAATAAGACTAGCAGAGTTAATATTCGGAATATAGAAAAGGAAGGAAAAATGATAACACTAGGAATAGAAACAAGCTGTGATGAAACATCAGTAGCAGTAGTAGAAAATGGAAGAAAAATCTTATCAAATATAATAGACACACAAATACCAATACACGAAAAATACGGTGGAGTTGTGCCAGAAATAGCCTCTAGAAATCATATAGAGGCTATTTCAAGAGTTGCAAAAAAAGCACTAGAAGAAGCAAAAATAACATATGACCAAATAGATGCAATAACACCAACCTATGGACCAGGACTAGTAGGAGCACTATTAGTAGGACTATCATATGCAAAAGCACTAAGTTATGCAATAAACAAACCACTAGTAGGAGTAAACCATATCCAAGGACATATAGCAGCAAACTACATAACATATCAAGAATTAACACCACCATTCATATGTATGATGATGTCAGGAGGAAACACACAAATAATACATGTAAAAGACTACACAACATTTGAACTACTAGGAAAAACAAGAGATGATGCAATAGGCGAAGCATTTGACAAAGTAGCAAGAGTAATAGGACTAGGATATCCAGGAGGACCAAAAGTAGATAACCTAGCAAAACAAGGAACACCAACAATTAACCTACCAAAAACACACTTTGAAAACCTAGACTTCAGTTTTAGTGGAATAAAAACAGCAGTAATAAATCTACACCACAAAAACCCAGAAATAAATAAACCAGACTTATGTGCAAGTTTTCAAAAAACAGTAACAGAAACACTAATAGAAAACATACAAAAAGCAATAAAACAAACTCAAATAAAAACAATAGTACTAGCAGGAGGAGTATCAGCAAACAGCTACATAAGAAAAGCATTTAAAGAACTAGAAAAACAAAACATAAAAATATACATGCCAGACCTAAAACTATGCACAGACAATGCAGCAATGATAGCCTCAGCAGGTTACTATAACTACAAATCAGGAAAAACAAATGAATTAAACCTAAATGCAATACCAAATTTAAAAATATAAAAACAAGGAGAAAACAAATGTCAATATATGCAATAGGAGACTTACACCTATCCTTTAATGAAAACAAACCAATGAACATATTCGGAGAAAATTGGGAAAATCACGAAAAAAACATAGAAAACGACTGGAAACAAAAAGTAAAACCAGAAGACTATGTACTAATGCCAGGAGATTTTTCATGGTCAACATATCTAAAAGACAGCTACAAAGACTTTGAATACCTAAACAAACTACCAGGAAAAAAAATACTACTAAAAGGAAATCATGACTACTGGTGGACAACAATAAATAAAATGCAAAACTACATAAAAGAAAACAACTTCCAAAACATAAACTTCCTACACAACAACAGCTACGAATGTGAAGGCTACATCATAGCAGGAACAAGAGGCTGGCCACAAACAAACGAACCAGAAGACAAAAAAATAACAAACAGAGAAGCAATAAGACTAGAACTATCAATAAAAGACGGAATACAAAAATACGGAAACAAACCAATAATAATATGTATGCACTACCCACCAATCACAACAACCAACATACAAAACAAAGAAACAACAGAATACATAGAAATAATGAAAAAATACAAAGTAAAAAAATGCATATATGGACACTTACACGGAACATCGATAAAAGAAGCTATACAAACAACAATAGAAGGAATAGAACTAAAACTAGTAAGTGCAGATTCATTAAACTTCAAACTAACCCAAATAATATAGGAGAAAAAAATGCCAGATTTAAAAAAAGATGTAAAATATGTAAAAGGAGTCGGACCAAACAGAGTAATATTACTAAACAAACTAGGAATATATACACTACAAGACCTAATAACATATTACCCAAGAACATATGAAGACAGAAGCAAACCAAAAACACTACTAGAATGTCAAGACGGAGAAGACTGCCTTATAGAAGTAACAGCGACAAGTAAAATAATAGAAACAAGATTCTCCAGAAAAACAATGCAAAAACTAATGATAAGAGACCAAACAACAGCAGCAGAAGCAATCTGGTTCAACCAAACATACCTAAAAACAAAAATAGAAATGGGAAAAAAATACCGTATGTATGGAAAAATCAAAAGAAAACTAAACAAAATACAAATAACCTCACCAGTATTTGACGAAATAGGAAGCACAAAAAATACAGGGAGAATAATACCAATATATCCATTAACATACAATTTAACACAAAACACACTAAGAAAAATAATGGAAAATGCAATGATAGAAGTATATGGAAAATTAGAAGAAACCCTACCAGAATACCTACTAAAAATATACAAACTACAAAACATAAATGAAGCAATAAAACACATTCATTTTCCAGAAGAACTAAAAGACTTTAAAATAGCCAAAAACAGACTAGTATTTGAAGAACTACTAATAACACAACTAGCACTACTATCACTAAAAAACAAAGAAATGCTAGAAACAAAAGGAATAAAATTCAATAACCAACATAAAATACAAGAAATAACTGAAAAATTCCCATTTAAACTAACAAACGCACAAACAAGAGTATTAAAAGAAATAGAAAAAGACATGGAATCAGAAAAAGTAATGAACAGACTACTACAAGGAGATGTCGGCTCAGGAAAAACAGCAGTAGCAATGTGTGCAGCATACAAAGCAGTAAAAAACGGATATCAAGCAGCAATAATGGCACCAACAGCCATCTTAGCAACACAACACAAAGAAAACTTTGACAAAACACTACAAGAACAAGGAATAAAAAGTGAACTACTAATATCAGGAATAACCAAAAAGAAAAAAGAAGAAATTTTACAAAAACTAAAACAAGGAGAAATAGACATACTAATAGGAACACATGCAATAATAGAAGACAACGTAGAATTCAAAAACCTAGGATTAGTAGTAACAGACGAACAACACCGATTTGGAGTAAGACAAAGAAACAAAATAGCAAAAAAAGGACAAAACCCAGACATACTAGTAATGTCAGCAACACCAATACCAAGAACACTAGCACTAATACTATATGGAGACCTAGACATCTCAATAATAGACGAACTACCACCAAACAGAAAAAAAATAGAAACATATGCAGTAACCAAAAAAATGCAAGAAAGAGTAGACAACTTCATAAAAGCACAACTAACACAAGGAAGGCAAGCCTACATAGTATGTCCTTTAGTAGAAGAAGGAGAAGAAGCAGGACTAAAATCAGTAATAGAACTTGCAGAAAAATACCAAACCCAAATACTACCAGAATATAAAATAGCATACTTACACGGCAAAATGAGACCAAAAGAAAAAGACGAAATAATGCTAAAATTCAAAAAACATGAAATAGATGTACTAATCTCAACAACAGTAATAGAAGTAGGAGTAGATGTACCAAATGCAAATATAATGGTAATAGAAGATGCACAAAGATTCGGACTTGCACAACTACACCAACTAAGAGGAAGAGTAGGAAGAGGAGAATATCAATCATACTGTGTACTAAAATATGAAGGAAACAGTGAAACAATAAGAAAAAGAATGAAAGTAATGAGTGACACAAACGATGGATTCATAATATCAGAAAAAGACCTAGAGCTAAGAGGAAGCGGAGACTTTTTCGGAACAATGCAACACGGACTACCAGAATTCAAAATAGCCAATTTATTTGAAGACATGAAAATACTAAAACAAGTACAACAAATAGCAAAAATAATCATAGAAGAAGACGCAAAACTAGAACAAAAACAAAACGAAAAACTAAAAACAATAGTAAACCAAAAATTATCACTATTAGGAACAGGAACACTATAAAAACACCTCAAACGCAAAAACTTACTTGACCAAACCAAAATAATATGATAAAATGCAACCAGTAAATCATAAATATGATATACAGACTATTATAAACCGTAAGAGGTGAAAAAAGATGATTAAATTTACAAAAATGCATGGGCTAGGTAACGATTATGTCTATATGGATGCAATAAGCCAAAAAATAGAAGACGAATCAAACCTAGCTCGTTTTGTCAGCAACAGAAACTTTGGAATAGGATCAGACGGCTTAATCCTAATCTGTAAAAGTGAAATAGCTGACTTCAAAATGAGAATGTTCAACAGTGACGGAAGTGAAGCCGAAATGTGCGGAAACGGAATCCGCTGTGTAGGAAAATTCGTATATGACAAAGGACTAACAAACAAAACCACAGTAAAAATCGAAACACTAGCAGGAATCAAAACACTAGAACTAAACATCAAAAACAACAAAGTAGAAACAGTAAAAGTCGACATGGGAGAACCAATACTAACACCAAAAGAAATACCAGTAATAGCAAACAATGCACCAGTAACAAACCTAAAAATAAAAGCTCAAGACAAAGAATTTACATTCACATGTATATCAATGGGAAACCCACACGCAATAACAATAGTAGACAACGTAAAAGACTTTGATGTCGAAAAATACGGAAAAGAAATAGAAATAGACCCCATATTTCCTAAAAAAACAAATGTAGAATTCATACAAATAATAGATGACAAAAACGTAAAAATGAGAGTATGGGAAAGAGGAGCAGGAGAAACACTAGCATGTGGAACAGGAGCCTGTGCAACACTAGTAGCATGCTGCCTAAATGGACACACAAAAAGAGAAGCAACAATAGAATTATTAGGAGGAAACCTATACATACAATGGAATGAAAAAGACAACCATATATACATGACAGGACCAGCTGTAACAGTATTTGAAGGAGAACTACAAAAAGAAAAATAGTCCCAAAAATCAAATAGAAAGGAAAACAAAAAATGAGTTATATAAATGAAAATTTCATGGAACTACAAGATAGCTACTTATTCTCAACAATAGCAAAAAAAGTAGCAAAATACACACAAGAACACCCAGACAAAAAAGTAATAAAACTAGGAATAGGAGATGTAACAAGACCATTAGCTACAGCATGTATAGAAGCAATGCACAAAGCAGTAGACGAAATGTCAACACAAAACAACTTCAAAGGATACGGACCAGAACAAGGATATGAATTCCTAAGAAAAGCCATAGCAAAAAATGACTATGAATCAAGAGGAATAACAATAGAAGAAGACGAAATATTCGTATCAGACGGAGCAAAATGTGACACAGGAAATATAGTAGACATATTTGCAAAAGAAAACAAAGTAGCAATAACAGACCCAGTATATCCTGTATACTTAGACACAAATGTAATGTCAGGAAGAAGCGGAAAATACAACAAACAAACAGAAACATACGAAAACATAGAATACCTACCAGTAATGGCAGAAAACGACTTCAAACCAGAACTACCAAAACAAAAAGTAGACATGATATACCTATGTTTCCCAAACAACCCAACAGGAACAGTATTAACAAAAGAAGAACTAAAAAAATGGATAGACTATGCAAAACAAAACAACTCAATAATACTATACGACTCAGCATATGAAGCATTTATAACAGAACCAAACATACCACACAGCATATATGAAATAGAAGGAGCAAAAGATGTAGCAATAGAATTTAGAAGCTACTCAAAAACAGCAGGATTTACAGGAATAAGATGTGCATATGTAGTAATACCAAAACAACTAAAAGGATACACAAAACAAGGAGAAGAAGTATCATACAACAAACTATGGAACAGACGCACCTGTACAAAATTCAATGGAGCATCATATATAGTACAAAAAGCAGCAGAAGCAATATACACAAAAGAAGGGCAAAAACAAATCAAAGAAAACATACAATACTACATGGAAAACGCAAAAATAATAAGAGAAGGACTAGAAAAGGCAGGAATAAAATACTATGGAGGAGTAAATGCACCATATGTATGGTTAAAAGTACCACAAGGAATGACATCATGGGAATTCTTTGACAAATTACTAGAAGAAGCAAACATAGTAGGAACACCAGGAAGTGGCTTTGGACCACACGGAGAAGGATACTTCAGGCTAACAGCCTTTGGAACAAAAGAATCAACACAAGAAGCAATGGAAAGAATAAAAAAACTAAAAATATAAAAAATAAAATAAAAAAGGATGTATGAAAAATGTTTCAAACGATAATAAAACTAATATGTATACTAATAATCTTACTAGGAGTAATCTGTATATTTGATGCACGAAGCATAACAAAAAAACTATTCAGTTTTGGAGACCAAAACGAAGGCTCAAGCGGACTAAAAATACTAGGATTCATACTAGTCATGATAAGTGGAATAATACTAATATTTATAAAATAAAAAACACCCCCCTCAAGCGTCTACATCAACAAAAATAAAAAAATACAAACAAAATTCATAAAAGGCAAAACAAATATAAAACAAAAAATTCTAAAAAAGACTTGACATTACAAAATAAAAATGCTATTATATTACATGTCAGCAATAAGCGGATGTGGCGGAACTGGTAGACGCGCTGGTCTTAGGAACCAGTGTCAACGACGTGGGGGTTCGAGTCCCTTCATCCGCACCAGAGCAAGTTTTCGTCGAACTTTTTGAAAATCTTGATATAACTTGATTTTAAAACTATAAAAAATTTGATGAACACAAAAATCTTATTCCAACTCTTAAGAGTTGGACTTTTTTTGACTAAAACTATTGAAAAAAGGAGGTTTTTGTGATATTATGTTACATATTATAAAAAAAGAAATCAATAT
>CANRBI010000032.1 GCA_947628775.1 uncultured Clostridia bacterium | reverse complement strand
ATTTAAATAATATTTTAAAAACTATCAGTTTGAATTTTTTATATATTGTTGCAAAGTGGAAAGAAGTGCATGGAGAAGAAAATGTAAAATTTTATTGTTAAAAATAAGAACCAGACTTATGTATAAACAAGTCCGGTTCTTATTTTCTTGTTATATGCATAAACAAAATACATAAAACAAGACTATACTAAATCATACTACATATTTTGATTACCAGGTATAAAATAATCAATTACACCATATATAAGAGCACCTATTATAGCTGCCATCCAAGATATAGAGTAGCCTGCTACAAAAAATTGAGTTACATATAGAGTAACAGCTGCTAATGCAAAACCAACGAATCCTTTACCAAAAGGGCTGGCATGTAAACCAGTAAATTTAACAATTAAATAATCAATAAAAGTTAAAACAACTGCAGCTATGATTAAGCTCCAAATATTATTTATAGAAAAACCTGGTGTAAAAAATGCAGTGATTGCTAAAACTACTGCAGCTCCAATTAGTCTTCCAACAATTTGCCAAGCAGTAGAACTACCAGTTGTAGTATTTGAATTTGTATCTGCCATGATTAATGACCTCCTTAGCTAAAAAATATAAAAATTTTAAAGCTCTAAAATTATTATGAACAATAAAAAAATATTTATACATAATAATATTTTTAAGAATAAAAAAACTAAAAAATGGCACAATAAAATAAATGGAGGAGAAAAAATGTTAGTAACTTTTTTTAGAGCAATTTTTTTATACATTATTGTTTTAATTGTTATGAGATTAATGGGGAAAAGAGAAATAGGACAACTTCAACCATTTGAACTAGCAATATCAATAATGATAGCAGATTTAGCATCAATACCAATGGCAGATACAGGAGTACCAATAACAAATGGAATAATCCCAATATTAGGCTTATTAATAATGCATTTAGCAATATCATATATAAATTTAAAAAGTATAAAAGGTAGAGAAATACTATGTGGAAGACCACGAATATTAGTATATAGAGGAAAAATAGATGAAAAAGCATTAATAAAAGAAAGATTTACAATAAACGAACTAGAAGAAAGATTAAGAGGCAACAATGTAATGAACTTAGGAGATGTAGAATATGCAATATTAGAAACAAATGGAAACATCTCAGTAATACAAAAACCAGAAAAAAGAGGAACAATTCCAGAAGATTTTAATATAACTCCAGATTATGAAGGTATATCATATGATTTAGTAATAGATGGTAAAGTAATGGACGAAAACCTTAAAAAAATAGGAAAAAATTATCAATGGCTAGAAGAACAAGTAAAAAAATTTGGATTTAAACCAGAACAAGCTTTAATTGTTACATTTGATGGAAAAGGACAAATTTTTTGTCAACAAAAAGATGCATAATGGAAAGGAATAGTTTTAATATGTATAAAGAATTAATCATATCAGTTGTAATAATACTAGCTATTATTGCAGGAAATTATATAACCGAAAATTATGTAAATAACGCCGTTCAAGAAATGACAGATGGTTTAGAAAATATAAGAAAAGAATTAGTAGTAGAACAAATAAACCAAGAACAAGTAGAATCACACTTAAGTGATCTGCAAGCAAAATGGCAAGAATTAAATGATAAAATGGCATATTTCATAGAACACAACGAACTAGAAAAAGTACAAACAAATTTAGTTTCACTAGTAAGTTTTGCAAAATCCAAAGACTATGAAGATGCAGTAAATCAACTAGACACAGGAATATATATATTGAGCCATGTAAAAGAAAAATATCAATTAGAATTAAAAAATATATTCTAAAATCTAAAATTAACACAAAAAAGAGGCTACCGATTAGGTAGCCTCTAAAATTATACTAATTTACCTTCTCAGGATACTTAGAAACAACCTCTGCATATTTTTTCAATTTTTGATATACGCAATAATTCACTGTTCCAGCAGGAAATTTTCCATTTTTATCTTTCTTTCCAGCAGGTACACCTGTTAAAACTTCAATACCTTCTTCAATAGTAGAAACAGAGTAAATGTGAAATTTACCCTCCTTTACAGCTTCAATAACTTCATCACAAAGTTGTAAATTCTCAACATTTTGAACAGGAATCATTACACCATGAGAACCATCTAAACCTCTCATTTTACATATTTGAAAATATCCCTCAATTTTTTCATTAACACCACCAATAGGTTGTATCTGACCTTTTTGATTAACAGAACCAGTAACAGCAATAGATTGATTAATAGGTATTCCAGATAAACTTGAAAGTAAACCATAAAGTTCTGTACTAGAAGCACTATCACCATCAACACCATTATATAATTGTTCAAAACAAATACTAGCAGTTAAACAAAGAGGAATATCTTGTGCAAACATTTCACCTAAATATCCAGTTAAAATCAACACACCCTTAGAATGAGAAGAACCAGAAAGCTCAACTTCTCTTTCAATATTAACAATACCATTTTTACCAGTATAAGTATTAACCGTTATTTTTGCAGGTTTTCCAAAAGTATAATTACCAATAGTCATAACAGTTAAACCATTTAAAGTACCAACTTCAAATCCAGAAGTATTAATCAAAAGAGAATTATTTTTTATCATTTCAATATATTTCGAATCATATTTTTTAACACGATTAATCTGTTCCTTTAAGGCCATATTAATATAATCTTCTGTAACAACTTTAGACTTAGAAATCTTTGCCCAAGTTGCAGCTTCACCAGCAACTTGTATTAAATCAGCAAAACGAGTAGATATTTTATCATGACTTCCAGCTAATTTAGAAGCATATTCAGTCAAACGAGCCATAGCCTTTGTATCTAAATGAGGAAGCTCAGAATTTTCACAAAAACTATGAATAATACGAGCAAGCTTATTTGCATTATCTTTATTTAAAGGAGCATCATCTTCAAACTCAACCTTAACCTTAAACAATTCTTTAAAATCATAATCCATAGCAAGTAAAGTTTGATAAATTTGACTATTTCCAATTAAAAGAACCTTTAAATCTAAAGGAATAGGCTCAGGTCTTAAAGAAATCATAACCATTGAAGAACGTTGTTCAGGCATGCTTTCAATACCAACTTCTTTAACTCTAAGAACCTTTTTCAAAGATTCATAACAAGCAGGGTTAGAAAGTAAATCTTTAGCCTGAAAAATTATATAACCACCATTAGCCTGATGAAGTAGACCAGGTTTTAACATAGTATGATCAGTTTTTAATGCACCAAAATAATTTTCATATTCCAAGGCTCCGAATATATTAGTATAAGAATAATTTGAATCCATAATAACCGGAGCACCTTCACGATTAGAATTATCAACAAATAAATTAACACGATAATTCAAAGAAGGGTCAGGTTTTTTAGTAGTAGGATTTACTGGCTGATTTGGGTTAGACACTTGATCTTCTTCCAAAAAGTACCCAACATTTTTTAAAACATCTTGTTTTACATCATTTAAAAATTTATTAATCTTTTTATTACGCTTATATTTTGACTTCAAGAAATTAATATGAGCACTAACAGTCAATAAAGCAATATTAGATTGCCACTCAGAAATACGCTTATCAGATTGTCTCTCAATATCTTTAATTTTTCCAATAACATTCATAATTTGTTCTTGAACTATAGTAGATTTTTCTTCAAATTGTTTTTTAGTCTCTTCATCTAATTTCTCAAAATCTTCCTCTCCGATAGCTTTTCCATCAATCACAGGCATCATATAAATACCATTTTGAGAAGCCTTAACCTGAAAATCATGTTTTAAAGCATCTTTATTTAACTTTTCAAGTAAAGCAGTACGTTTTTCTTCAAATTCTTGTTTAATTAAAGTTTTTTCCTTCTCAAAATCATCTGCATTAAAAGTCTTTTTGATATCTTTTTTAATTTCCTTTATAAAACCATCCATATTATCTCTAAATTCTTTACCTTGTCCAGCAGGTAGAGAAACAGAAATAGGCATATTGGGATTATCAAAATTATATATATAACACCAATCATTTGGAACCTTTTGTTTAGCAGCTATTTTATCTAAGTAATTTTTAGTATACATAGTTTTTCCAACACCAGTTGGACCTTCTAGATATAAATTATAACCTTTAACATCAACCTGAAGACCAAATTCTAGAGCTTTAATACCACGTTCTTGACCGATACCAGTATTAATCCCTTCTAGTTCTTCAGTGGTTTTAAAAGTAAAAATAGAATCATCACAAGTCATTTTTAAATCCTTGTAAGTTAGTTCATTCTTGTTTTTCATTTGTTTTCCTCCATTTTTTTCTTATTGTATCCAATATAAATTATTATACTCATATTTTATAGTATAAGTAAAAAAAAGTAAATAAAAAAAATAAAAAATTTGCAAAAATATTTGACAAAAGAGATAATTTAATAGATAATATATGTATCAAAAAAATACCAAAAGATAAAAAGCATAAAATACAAAGGAGGAATATACATATGTATATATTTAACCGAGTTACAGTAAATCCACAACTACCAAAAAGAATAGAAAAATTATCAGTTATTGCAAATAACTTATGGTGGTCATGGAATACGGAGTTTTTAAGATTATTCAGAAAAATAGATCAAGACCTATGGGAAAAATGTGGAAAAAACCCAGTGAAATTCCTAAAAGAAGTATCACAAACAAGCCTAGAAACAGCAGCAAAAGATGCACAATTTTTAAAAGAATATGATAAAAATGTAGAAAATTTTGAAAACTACATGAATAGTAACAATACATGGTTTTCAAATAAATTTCCCGAAAACAAAAATGATTTAATAGCATATTTTTCAGCAGAATATGGACTAGACGAAACATTACCAATATATTCAGGAGGTCTAGGAATATTATCAGGAGATCACCTAAAATCAGCAAGTGACTTAGGAATACCACTAGTTGCAGTAGGTCTACTATACAAAAATGGATATTTTCATCAAAAAATAAATGGAAATGGAATACAAGAAACAGAATATCGTGATATTGATTTATATGACCTTCCAATACAACCAGTAAAAACACCAGAAGGAGAAGATTTAACAGTATATATAAAATTCCCAAAAAGAAGAATCTACTTAAAAGTATGGAAAATTAATGTAGGTCGTGTAAAACTATATTTACTAGACTCAGATATAGAAAAAAACAACCCAGAAGATAGAGATGTAACACTACGTCTATATGGCGGAGACCAAGAAATGAGAATCCGCCAAGAAATAGTACTAGGAATGGGCGGAGTTAATTTATTAACAAGAGCACTAAAACTAAAACCAACTGTATATCATATGAATGAAGGACACTCATCATTCTTAATATTAGAATTAATAAAAAATGTTATAGTAGAAAAACAAGTTTCATTTGACATTGCAAGAGACATAGTTTCTTCAATGACAGTATTTACAACACACACACCAGTACCAGCAGGAAATGATATATTCCCAATATCATTAGTAGAAAAATACTTCAAAGAATTTTGGCCAAGAATAGCCTTATCACGAGAAGAATTCCTTAAACTAGGAATGAAGCCATGTAAAGAACTAGAACCAGGATTTAATATGGGAATACTTGCATTAAAAATTGCTGGCAAGAAAAATGGAGTAAGTAAATTACACGGAGCAGTATCAAGGGAATTATTTGGAGAAATCTGGCCAGAAATTGCACCAAATGAATCACCAATAGGACATGTAACAAATGGAATACACACATGTTCATGGCTAGCTCCTAATATGAAACAACTATTTAATAAATATCTAGTACCATATTGGCAAGATAATATCCAATATAATTATGTATGGGAAAAAGTAAAAAATATACCAAATGACAAATTATGGGAAGAACATCAAGCAAGAAAAGAAAAACTAATCAAACTTGTAAAAGATAGCACAACAGAAAGACTAAGACGTTCAGGATATAATTATGAAAGCATAAATTCAATAATATCACACTTAGATCCAAATGTCTTAACAATAGGATTTGCAAGAAGATTTGCAACATATAAAAGAGCAACTCTAATATTTAAAGATATAGAAAGAATAACTCAAATACTAAATAATGCAGACAGACCAGTACAAATAATATTTGCAGGGAAAGCACACCCTGCTGATAAAGAAGGTCATGACCTAATTAAATATATCCACGATATATCAATGATGCCACAATTTAAAGGGAAAGTCTTCTTATTAGAAAACTACAATATAGCAATGTCAAGATATTTGATAAGTGGTGTAGATGTATGGCTAAATAATCCAAGAAGACCAATGGAAGCATCAGGAACAAGTGGACAAAAAGCATCTGTTAATGGAGTAATCAACTTCAGTGTATTAGACGGTTGGTGGGCAGAAGGATATAATCAAAAAAATGGCTGGAGAATAGGTTATAACAAAGAATATGATTCATATGAAGCTCAAGATATAACAGATAGTCAAACATTATATGAAACACTTGAAGGAAAAATTATACCAGCATATTATGCAAAAGACAAAAATGGTATATCAAAAGAGTGGATGGAATACATGAAAGAATCAATAATATCAACAGGAGGAAACTACAGCACAGCAAGAATGGTATCAGATTATACTACACAATATTATATACCACTATGTAATCTATATGATAAGTATTACAGTGACCTAGGAAAAGTTTCAGAATTTAACTCATGGAAAAAAGAGCTAGAAACAAATTGGAACAACATAAAAATAGAACAAGCAAACAACCTAGACAATATAACAATAGATGCAGGAAATTGTATAGAAGTACATTGTGATGTAGAACTTGCAAATATTAGTGAAGATAATGTTATAGTAGAATGTTATTATGGCAAAATACTAGAAAATGGAGTAGTAGAAGATATAAATATTATACCAATGAAATTAAAAAATAAAGAAAATAAAGATGAAAAAGTTATATACCATTATGAAACAAAAATAGAACTAAAAACAGGGGGAAATTATGGATATACCTTTAGAATAATGCCTAAACATGAAATGCTATTAGAATCAGCAAACTTAAATTTAATTAAATGGGTAACAAATAATACCTAAAATATAGGCAGAGCAAAATTTGAGTTTACAGATTTTGCTCTGTTTTTTGAAAGGATGATAAAATGACAAGAATAAAACTTAAAGACAGAATATTGCCAAAATATACTAAAGGAGAAGAAATATTTAACATGACCTCACATATTGTTGGAGCTGTTTTTGGAGTTATAGCACTAACATTATGTGTAATATTTGCAGCAATACATGGAAATGTCTATGGAGTCGTAAGTGGTGCAATATATGGGGTAACAATGATATTATTATACACAATGTCTAGTATATATCATGGGCTAAAACCAGAAAGAATGTCTAAAAAAGTATTCCAAGTATTAGACCACTGCTCTATATTTTTACTTATTGCAGGCTCATACACTCCATTTACACTATGTTCTTTTAGAGAATATAACCCAGCACTTGGTTGGTCAATATTTGGAATAATATGGGTAATTGCGATATTAGGAATTGTCTTAAATTCAATAGATATAAAAAAATACAAAAAATTTTCTATGATATGTTATCTAGGAATGGGGTGGTGTATTGTATTTACAGTAAATCTACTACCAAAACTATTAGGAAAAGTAGGGCTAACCCTACTAGTTTTAGGAGGTATTGCATATTCAATAGGAGCAATACTATATGGATTGGGCAAAAAACGTAAATGGATGCATTCAATATTCCACTTATTTATAGTACTAGGAAGTGTACTACAATTTTTCTGTATATTATTATATGTAATGTAATTACAATTTTATAATACTATTTGTATAATCCAAATTAGCATGTGAATCAAACTCATAACCAAGAGTATATACATTAGTCGCATAAATATCTTTAGCAAGCATAGATTTTAAATTATTATTACGACATTCATCTTCAAACTTTTTAACAGAAGTCACAATATGCAATTTTGGATTAGCTTTAGCAATTTCAGAAAGTAAATATTTGCCACTATCATTAAAACCAAGAACACGAACATAAGGTGTAACCTTTTTAGAAATTTGCATATCTTTTTTAGTTATACCAAGCAAAGCATATATCAAAATTCTTTGAAGACGTGTATTTGTATATCTTTTAGATTTAATTAAATTTAAAAACTCAATAATACTATTACAAGAATTAGCACATTTTTTTATTGAATGTTCTAAACCCTCACTAACATCAGGCAAATTAGCAATTTCGCTTGTAGACATTTTACGCAAATTATAGATTATTTCTTTTTCAAAACTAGAAATATCAGAAACAATATGACCAACTTTTATATTATCAATTAAAACAGAATAACTACTCTCAGGCATAACTTTAGGAAGAACTTTAAAAGTTCCACTTTTAATAATATTCCTAATTGCCGTACTACTCGCAATATTGCCAGTATATGAAGTACTATTATAATCATTACTATATCTTTCAACTACATGAGGTTTAATAGAACTATTTAATTTTTTTAAAGCTTTTATATATTCAATACCCAAAATATTATTAGGAGAAGATAAAACATTATTATACTTTTTAATATTTTTCAAATAAATCATCAAAGCATTTTCTCTAGCCTTAGGATATGATAAACCTTTACCAAGCTCATGACTTAAAAGATTCTTATATTCTGAAGGTTCACGATAAAGAACATTTGCAATATCTTCTAAAATAGAAATATCAGAACACTCTGCACCAAAAGAAATATTATCTACAATTTTTAAACTATTTAGGATTTTAACACTACCCTCTGCAAAATTTTCAGCACTAGATACAGAATAAATAGTAGGTAATTCAATAACTAAATCAACACCACTCATAATTGCCATTTTAGCCTTAGACCATTTATCAACTAAAGAACAAGAACCACGTTGACTAAAATTACCACCAATAACAGCAATACTATATTTCGATTTAGTTTCTTGTTTACTAGTTTGCAGATGATGTAAATGACCATTATGAAATGGATTATACTCAGCAACTATTCCTAAAACTTTGCTCATAGTGCACCTCCTAATTTTTTTGTTACAAATATTGTTTTATTTAAAAACTATTGATATAATATCATAAAAGAATAAAAAATACAAATTATAATTTATGAGGAGAATTTCTAAATGGATAAAGTAACTATTTATACAGATGGAGCATGTTCATATAACCCTGGTCCAGGTGGTTGGGGAGCAATTTTAATGTATGGAGAAAATAAAAAAGAGATATCAGGAGGCAAAAAAGAAACAACAAACAATGAAATGGAATTAACAGCAGCTTATGAAGCACTAAAAATGTTAAAACACCCATGTGAAGTAGAATTATATAGTGATAGTAGTTATCTAATAAATGGTTTTATAAAAAAATGGATAGATAACTGGCAAAAAAATAATTGGAGAACAGCAAATAAAAGACCTGTTAAAAATAAAGAATTATGGGTAGAAATATATAAACTAACACAAGTTCACAAAGTAAAATTCATAAAAGTAAAAGGACACAGTGATAATATATATAACAACAGATGTGATGAAATGGCAAGAAATGAAACATCAAAATTTTTGAATAATTAAATTTTAATGAAAAACAAAGGAGGAAGGTTACTATGGAAACTTTTGCAGATTATATATTAAATGAAAAAAGCTTAGGGTCAAAAATGGAAATAATGTATTATTTATCAAAAAAGGAAAATGTATTTTTTGATAAAACTGCAATATTTAAAACAGAAATTTTAAGAATGTTCATTAATAGCACAGATTTAGGGCTTGATATGAACCTACTATTAACAGCAAGCTTACTTGCAAGTTGTAAAAAAATACAAGTTTCAAGCAACTTAGAAAAAGTAAAATCATTTTCAAAAGAAGGTGCGCAATATCTATATCAAATAGGGTTTGATGATAGATTTTGCAAAATCTGTGAAGGAATAAATAGATATACAGAACAACCAAGTAGAGAAAAAGAAAGTGACGTACTAGAACTTGTAGACCAATTTGGAGGTATGTTACTAGATAGACCTGAAAGAATAGGTATGGATCCAGAAGAAGCATTAGTTTTATTAGAACATAGAAACCTAAAAGACAAATATAATAGATATATGCACTCTTTTATTGAATTTATAAATAAACTACAAAAAATAAAAATTAGAGAAGATGGTGAAAAGACCCCACTACAAATTTTAATAGATCTTTATAGACAAACACCAGATGAAAAAAGATTCATAACAGCAGTTATATATGAATATGAAGCAAAAGTTGATGAAGCAATATGTAAAAACCAATGTGAACAATATTTTAAATTTAGAAAAAATATGCATAGACTAGAAAAAGGTGATCCAAATAGACCACTATTTAGTGAAGAAACAACCAAAAAAGTAATAGGAAGATTAATAGAAAACAAAAAAGAATAACAGAAAGGAACAAAAAAATGTACGAAATATTTGCAGATTTACATGTACACATAGGAAGATCAGAATCAGGAAAACCTATAAAAATAACAGCAGCAAGGTCACTTAATTTTGCCAATATCGCAAAAGAATGTGAATCACGTAAAGGAATACAAGTTGTAGGAATTATAGATTGTGCTTCTCCATATGTTATACAAGACATTGAAAACTTTTTAAAAAACGGAGAAGCCTATGAACTAGAAGATGGAGGAATAATATACAAAGATAAAGTATGTATATTATTAGGAAGTGAAGTAGAAA
The DNA here is from genome assembly GCA_947628775.1 of uncultured Clostridia bacterium. Classification (GTDB taxonomy): domain Bacteria; phylum Bacillota; class Clostridia; order TANB77; family CAG-508; genus CAG-269. The sequence continues at coordinate 4,856 of CANRBI010000032.1, read as the reverse complement.
CATCAGAAAAAGGAAGAAATGGAAAATGTGGAAGTGCACACAATGTATGCTTTTTTCCATATTTAAAAGATATAAAAGAATTTTCAAAAGAAATGTCTAAACACATAAAAAATATCACATTAAGTACACAAAGGTCAGATATATCAGGATATGAACTAATAGATATAGTAGAAAAATATAATGGAATACTAATTCCAGCACATGTATTTACACCACATAAAAGCTATTATGGCAATTGCACAGATAGATTGCAAGAAATATTCAAAGAAAAATACAACAAAATATTTGCAATAGAATTAGGATTAAGCTCAGACACAAATTTAGCAGACACAATATCAGAACTCGAAAATAAAACCTTTGTAACAAATTCAGATGCACACTCATTACCTAAAATTGCAAGAGAATATAACAAAATGCAAGTTGAAAACATATCATTTAAAGAAGTAGTAAAAGCATTAAAAAATGAAGAAGGTAGAAAAGTAGTTGCAAATTATGGTTTAGACCCAAAACTTGGAAAATATCATAGAACATATTGTGATAATTGCCAAAAAACCATAGAAACAAAACAACCAGTTCAAATATGTCCATATTGCCAAAGTGACAAAGTTACATTTGGAGTTTTTGACAGAATAGAACTAATAAAAGATAAGCCAGAAAGTAAAAGCCCAAAAAATAGACCACAATATATTTATCAAGTACCATTAGGATTTATACCAGGTGTAGGAGGAAAAACAATAGAAAAACTAATAGACACATTTGATACAGAAATGAACATATTACATAAATTATCAAAAGATGATATAGAAGCAATAGTTGGTGAAAAAATAGCAAACAAAATAGAAGAAGCAAGAACTGGAAAATCAAGAGTACATGCAGGCGGTGGAGGAGTTTACGGAAAAATAGAATAAAAGTCATAAAAAACCTTTAATTAGCATACACATTATTTAGGAAAATAGTAAAAAGTAAGGTGTTTTTATGATTAAAGGCAAAAAATTAAAAATTATAGAAATAATAAAAAAACATATTGTACAAAATTACAAAGAATATGCAATAATAGTTATATTTTTTATAATAGGTATATTTTTAGGAGTTTTTTTTGTAAACAATACCCAAGACCAGCAAAGGCTTGAAATACATAATTACTTAAATGAATTTATAGAAAAACTAAAAAATGGTCAAACAATAAACTTACTCGAAGTATTAAAATCAAGTGTTCAAGACAAAATCATATTGACCATAACAATATGGTTTTTTGCAACAACAATTATTGGAATACCAATAGTCTTTGGAATAGTATCATACAGAGGATTTTGTTTAGGATATACAATATCCTCAATAATATCACTTATGGGATTTACAAAAGGATTTACATTTATACTAATAACACTAATTTTTCAAAATATTATTTTTATACCAGCACTAATAAGTTTAGCAGTTAGTGGATTTAAGTTTTACAAAGCAATAATAAAAGATAGAAGAAAAGAAAATATAAAAGTAGAATTTATAAGGCACACGATTTTTTCAGGACTAATGCTTGCAATACTAAGTGTGTCTTGTTTAATAGAAGCATTTGTTTCAAATAATTTACTACAAAGTTTAGTTAAATATTTTTAAAGATAAGTAAATAAGATTAAAAATAAAAAAAATTAAAAAAACCTATTTACAATTTAAAAATAGTTTGATATAACATATATAGTTTATGTAAATAAAATCTAGAGCAAAGAGGTATGGAAAATGGAAAAGCAAATAAAATTATTTTTAAAATTCATCGAAACAGAAAAAAAATTATCTAGTAACACATTACAATCATATAATAGAGATTTAAAACAATTCCAAGATTACTTAAATGATATCAAAGTACGTTATACACATGTACATGAAGAACATGTAAAAGCATATATTGACTTATTAGCAGAAGAAGGTAAAAAACCATCTACAATATCAAGATGTATAGCATCAATACGTTCATTCTACCAATTTTTAGTTAGAAAACAAAAAGTAAAAGAAGATCCAACAGCAAAAATACAATCACCAAAAATAGAAAAAAGAATACCAAGTGTATTAACATCACAAGAAGTTGAATTATTACTAGAACAACCATCAACACAAGACTTAAAAGGGAAAAGAGACAAAGCAATGCTAGAATTTGCTTATGCTACAGGAATGCGTGTAACAGAAATAATATCTTTAAATATAGATGATGTAAACTTTGATGAAAGTTATATTACATGCAAAACAGCAACAAAACAACGTAACATACCTATAGGAAAAATGGCAGAAAAAGCACTAAAAGAATATGTAGATAATGCCAGAGATATATTAATAAAAAATGATAATGAAAAAGCACTATTTGTAAATATAAATGGTAGAAGACTAACAAGGCAAGGATTTTGGAAAATAATTAAATACTATAAAGAACAAGCACATATTGAAAAAGATATAACACCACATGCATTACGTCATTCATTTGCAACACACCTATTGCAAAATGGAGCAGACCTAAAAGCAATACAAACAATGTTAGGACACTCTGATATATCATCAACACAAGTATATATGCAATTTCAAGACGAAGGCTTAAAAGATGTTTATAAAAAAGCACACCCACGTGCTTAAAACCACTATAAATCGTTAAAATAAGATAAAAAAATATAAAAGACACTAAAAGAAAAATTGTAAAATTACCAAAAATTTCTTTTAATGTCTTTTTTTTGAAAAAATTTTAAAAAAAGTATTGACTTGTAAAATTGATTATATTAAAATATACCCAGATAACCTAAAAACAGATTATAAAAATACATTTATAAGGGGGTGAATTTGGTAACAAAAGTGAACAGGTCAAAACATCACAGAGCCAAAAGACTAAAGAAAGAGCAAAAGCATAATAACAAAAAAGTAATAACAATAATGTTACTAGTTGTTGTTATAGCAGTTGTCTATCTAATAATTAATCAAAAAATATTTGCAACATCAAATACCGATATAGCAAGCACAGAAGAAAATACTATTGAAAATACAACAGATGAAAATGCAAATGTTGTAGAAACTAATCAAACACCACAAGATCAAATTTCAAATGTTGAAATACCTGAAACAATGGGTGGATATAAAGTATTAGGGCAGCTCGTTATAGAAAAAATAGGAGTAACCAAAAACATACTATCCACAGCTGTAGTAGGAGGATCTATGGAAGTATCAGTCGGTAAATTATATGGCCCTGGTGTAAACATAAACACAGCTGGAAACTTTTGTATTTGTGGTCATAATTCAGAAAATATGTTAAAAAGGTTGTCTGAGATGCAAGTAGGAGATATGTTTTATTTAATAAACCGTGAAACAAAAACCAAGGTTGATTATAAAATATATAATAGATATACTTGTAATCCAGAAGATATTTCATGTTTAGACCAAAATTATGATGGAAAACGAGAGGTAACTCTCATAACCTGTGTCCCAGGGGGACTAACAAGGTTGATTTGCAAAGCACGCGAGGCATAAAAGTATAGAAATATACATACAAATAAGAAAAAAAATTCAAAAAAGAAAGGAAATGAAGAAAATGAAAAAAACAATTTTAGGAATATTAATGATAGCTATCTTTGCAGTAGCAATGATGGCAGGAAGTGTAAATGCTACAACAGTATCAGCTAGTGCAGCAAAAATAGAAAAAGGACAACAAGTAACAGTAACAGTAAGTTCAGAAAAAGATGTAGAAGGAATTCAATTTGTTATGCATTATAAAGCAGCTAACTTTAAATTTGTTAGTGCAGAAGCAGAAGGATTAACAGTATATCCAAATGATGATGGAAATGGAAATGTAGAAGTAATTTCTTATGGATCAACAAAAGTAAAAAATGTAACAAAACTTGTATTTGAAGCAACAGCAGACACAGCAGAAGGAGAAGGACTTAATTTCTCAGTAACTGATTTACAAGTTTCACCAGTAGAAGTTTCAGATCCACTATCAACATCAGCAGTAAAAGTAGAAGTTGGAACAACAACACCACAACCAGGTGAAACAGATCCAAGTAAAACAAATACAACAAATCCAGGTGAAACAGATCCAAGTAAAACAAATCCAACAGATAATAAAACAACAACAGAAGAAAAAACAGATGACAAAGTTGGAACAGATGGAAAAGCAATAACAAAATTACCACAAGCTGGAACACCAGTTATAGCTGGAGCAGTTGTTTTACTAGCAATAGCAGGAGTTATCGTAGCTGTAAAAAAATTTGCTAAATAATTTAAAAAAATAATAAGTTATTAAATTTTAAATTTTATATAAAATAAAAATTGTACTTTTAGGAGGAATGAAAAGTGAAAAATTTTAAATTTTTATCATCACTTGCATTAGCAGGTATGCTAACAACAGGATTTATGGGAACATCATTAGCAGCAAAAACTGATGTACCAACACAACCACTTGGTATTTACAAAAAATTAGTAGCATCTAAAACTGTTGTACCATTTATACTAGCTAATAGAGATGATGTTGTAACAATCAAAGATATTAAAGACAGCGGAAAATTCAAAGATATTACATCTTTCAAAGGAATTGCTGTACCAGCTGAAGATACAGTAGTATCAACAGGTGATGTATTCCAAGCAGATGGAGTAGAATACACAGTAATTGTTTATGGAGATGTAACGAAAGATGGTCAATTTGACATAAATGACGTTACAACAGCAGCAAAAGCTGCAGTAAATCTTGAAACAATAGATGATGTACAATCAGAAGTAGCAGATGTTATAAATGATGGAAAACTAACAGTAGCAGATGTTACACATCTAGCAAAATACAGTGTAGGATTAGAAACAAACCTAGTTAAAGATCCACCACCAGCAGAACCAGC
>CANRBI010000031.1 GCA_947628775.1 uncultured Clostridia bacterium | reverse complement strand
TCGTTTTTTTTATATTTCTATATTTTTTTATTTTTATGAATTTTATTTGTTAAACAGTCTGGTGTGTGTGTGTGTGTGTTACAGCCACAAGGGTTTGCTGGGTTTTGTGCTTTTGTTTTCATTTTCATTTTTTTTCCTCCTACATGATATATTATGTATCATATTTCAAATATAACATATATGTTTTTGTTTTGCAATGGTTTTTTCTTGCAGTTTTTGTGGTAGTTTGTTGTTTAAATCCTTTTATAGTTAAAAAAATCGCACTTTTCGCGCGATTATTAAGTTTTTATTACTTTTTTATTACATTTTTATTACATTTTTGTTACATTTTTGTTACATTTTTGGTATCTTTTTTGTATTGATTTCTATACTTTTGGTATTTTTATCAGTTATATAATAGATTTATATTATTTTTCCTCCTCCTACTAGTATATCATCTATGTAAAATACTGCTGATTGGCCTGGTGTTATTGATTTTTGGGGGTTGTCAAATTTGACTTGTATTTGGGTTTGGTCTTGTGTTTGTTTGATTTTTGCGTTAGATGGTATTGATGAATATCTTGTTTTTATTTGTACTGGTGTCCAGTCTTTTATTTGGTCGTATAATAGTAAGTTTATATCTGTTACTATTAGTTCTGTTTGATATAGTTCTGATTCTTCTCCTACTATTAGCTCATTTTTTTGTTTGTTAAATCCTAATACAAATAGTGGTACTTTGTTTGATATTCCTAGTCCTTTTCGTTGACCTATTGTGTAATTGTATAGTCCTGTGTGTGTACCTAATATTTCTCCTTTTTTGTTTACTATATTTCCTTGTTTTGGTTTTAAGTTTGAATTTGTTTCTAGAAATTTTTTGTAGTTTCCGTCTGGTATAAAGCAGATGTCTTCACTGTCTGGTTTGTTTGCTACTTTTAAGTTGTTTTCTTTGGCTATTTCTCGTATTTGTTCTTTGGTTTCAAAATCTGATAGTGGAAAGATTATATGTTCTAGTAATTGTTTTGGTGTGTTCCATAATACATAGCTTTGGTCTTTTTTTCCTGCTTTTGATTTTTTTAGTATCCATCTATTGTATTTTTCACTATATTCTGTTTTGGCATAGTGTCCTGTTGCTATGTAGTTACAGCCTAGTTCTTTGGCTTTTTCATACATGTAGCCAAATTTTAGGTATTTGTTACATTCTATACATGGGTTCGGTGTTTTGCAGTTTGAGTAACATTGTATAAAATCATCTATTACATGTTTTTTAAATTCGTCTTTGTAGTTGAATATAAAATGTGGTATTCCTATTGTTTTGCATACATTTTTTGCATCTATATATGTGTTTGTGTTACAACAACTGCTTCCTGCATATAGTTCTAGTGTTGCTCCTATTACTTCATAACCTTGCTTTTTTAATAGGAGTGCTGATACTGAACTATCTACTCCTCCACTCATTCCTAATAATACTCTTTTATTTTCCATTTCTTCTTCCTTTTTTATTTATTTTTAATGACATTCATTTATATCTCCTTTTGCTTGTGTTTGTTTTTTGTTTAACATGTCTTCTAATGTGTGCCATGCTAAAAGGGCACATTTTACTCGTGCTGGCATGTTTGATACATTTTTGAAAGCTATTGCATCTTCTAGTTTTTTTAGTTCATTTTCGTCTTTTGTTTCTCTTTTTATCATTTGTATAAATATTGTTATTATTTCTTTTGCTTGCTTAATTGTTTTTCCTTTTAGAGTGTCTATCATTATTGATGTTGATGCTTGTGATATTGCACAGCCATGTCCTGTGAATGCCATGTCTTCGATTATGTCTCCTTTTAGTTTTAGCTCTAAGGTTATTTCATCTCCACAGTTTGGGTTATGGCCTTTTTCAGAATAGTCTGCTGATTCTAACTTTTTTTTGTTGTATGAATTCATGCTGTGTTCCATTATTAATTCATTATATATGTCTTGTAAATCTTCCATGTTTTTTTCCTTTCTATTTCATGTATTTTTTGAACATGTCATGTGCTTTGTTTAGACCTGCTATTAATTTGTCTACATCTTGTTTTGTGTTGTAGATATAAAAACTTGCTCTACAGGTTGAGTCTATGTTTAGGTATCTCATTAGTGGTTGGGCACAATGATTTCCTGATCTTACACATATTCCTTCTGTATCTAGTATACTTGCTATATCATGTGGGTGTATATCTTTTATGTTGAATGATATTACTGAAGAATGATTTTGTGTATTTGGTGTTAAGTATAGTTTTAAATAGTCTAGTTTTGATAGTTCTTGTTTTGCATAGTTTATTAAGTCTTTTTCTGCTTTTTGTATATTGTCATATCCTAAGTTTTGTATATAATCTATTGCTGCTCCTAGGCCTATTACTCCTTCTACATTTTGAGTTCCTGCTTCAAATTTGTTTGGTAGAGGTGCATATGTTGTTTCTTGTTCATATACATATTCTATCATGTCTCCACCCATTAAAAATGGGGTCATTTTGTTTAATAATTCTCTTTTTCCATATAATACTCCTATTCCTAGTGGTGCTAACATTTTGTGTCCTGAAAATACTAGAAAATCTGCATTTAGCTCTTGCACATCTATTTTCATGTGTGGAATACTTTGTGAAGCATCTACTATTACTATTGCTCCTTTTTTGTGTGCATAGTCTATTATTTTTTTGATGTTGTTTATTGTTCCTAAAACATTTGATATATGTGTTATTCCTACTATTTTTGTGTTTTGTGTTATTTTGGTTTCTATCTCTTCATCTGGTATTTCGTATTGGTCATTTATATACATGTATTTTAGTGTGCTATTTGTTGCTTTTGCAACTTTTTGCCATGGTACTAGGTTTGAATGGTGTTCCATTATTGATAACACTATTTCGTCATTTTGTTTTAGATTTTCCATTCCATATGAATATGCTAATAGGTTTAAACTTTCTGTTGCATTTTTTGAATATATTATTTCTTCTGGATATCTTGCATTTATGAATTTTGCTATTTTTTGTCTTGTTTGTTCGTAAATTTCTGTTGCTTCTATACTTAAGCTATATGCTCCTCTATGTGGATTTGCATTATAGTTTTGATAATATTCTTGTATTTTGTTTATTACTTGTATTGGTTTTTGAGTTGTTGCTGCACTGTCTAGATATGTTATGTTTCTGTTTTGTAGTATTGGAAAATCTTTTTTTATTTGAGTATTATCCATTTTTATTTTTCCTCCATTTTTTAGTCTAATCTTTTATCTATTTCATTTATTATTGTATTTTTTATTTCTTCGTTTTTTATGTTTTCTATTATTTTGTTAAATCTTGCTCTTACCATTAGTTTCATGGCTTGTTTTGGTGTGAATCCTCTACTCATGATATAGAATAGTTGCTTTTGCTCTAGTTTACCACTACTACATGAGTGATTTCCTTCTACTTCTTCTTCACTACATAGTAACATTGGTAGTGATATAGATTTTGCTGTGTCTGATAATAGGATACATGATTCGTTTTCGTTTCCTTCGGCTTTTTTGCAGCCTTTTTTGAAGTCTATTGTTCCTTTAAAATGTTTTTTACTATTGTCTTTTAAGGCTCCTTGTACTTCTATATTTATTTTTGATTTTTCACCTTTTAGATTTGCTATATAGTTTATGTCAAATAGTTGGTTTTCTTTGCCTAGATATATTGTGTTTATTGTGTTTTCTGAATTTTGACCTTTTAGGTCTGCATAATAATTTGTTATACTGTTTTTTCCTCCAAAATCTATTATTGTGTAGTTTATTTTAGCATTTTCTTCTATAGTATTTTGGATTGTTAAAAAGTTATTTGAGTTTGTATTTAATAGATTTATTAGTATTATGTTTAGATTTGACTCTTTTAGTGCTAGTATATTTATTATTCCATTATGATAACTTTTTTTAGCTTCTTTTTCTTCATATTTTATTATTAGTGTTGCTTTTGAATTTTCTTCAGCTGTTATTTTTAGGTTTTCTATTAGAGTGTTGTTTTGATTATCAAAATTAAAGTTTATTTGTGTTTCTTGGTTTGTTTTGCTTTCTATTTTTATTTGCATGTTTTGGTTTGAGTTTGCATTTACTTGGTTTGTTAGTTTTTCTGATAGACCATACTTTAATTTTGTTTCTGTTTTTGTGTTATCTATATTTATTTTTTTACCTATTATTTCAATATTGCTGAATTCTGGCACATTTTTTGGAATTTCAATATTTTCTAGTTTTATGTTATTTATATTAAAATTTCTTGATGTTCTTACAGGTGTTTCATTTAGTTTAAGTGATTCCATTTTTATTTTTCCTTTTTTGTATTTAGGTTTTTGATAGGTTACCTATAAACCTGTTAGCCTATGGCTCCTTCTAGCTCTAGGTTAATTAAGTTATTCATTTCTACTGCATATTCTACTGGTAGTTCTTTTGATATTGGATATGCAAAACCTCGTACTATCATTGCTTTTGCATCTTCTTCTGTTAGGCCTCTACTCATTAGATAAAATATTGTTTTGTCACTTAGTTTTCCAATTTTGGCTTCGTGTGAAAATTCTACTTCATCTGTTCTTATGTCATTTACTGGTATTGTGTCTGATATTGAGATATCATCTAACATTAGTGATTCACATGATACTGTACTTTTTGAATTTTGTGCATTTTCATTTATTTTTACTTGTGATCTATATGTGCATTTTCCTCCATTTTTTGATATTGATTTTGCATTTACTACACTTGATGTATTTTTATTGTTGTGTACTACTTTAAATCCATTATCTAAGTTTTGTCCTTTTCCAGCAAATGATATTCCTGTGTATTCTGTTTTTGCTCCTTCTCCATTTAGTATGCTCATTGGGTATAACATTGAGATTTTTGAGCCAAATGAACCTGTTACCCAGTCTACTTGTGCATTTTTTCCTACTATGGCTTTTTTTGTATTTAAGTTTAGCATATTTTTTGACCAGTTTTCTATTGTTGAATATCTTAAATATGCATTATCTTTTACATATAGTTCTACACACCCTGCATGTAGGTTTACTTTGTTGTATTTTGGGGCTGAACATCCTTCTATAAAATGCAGACTTGCTCCTTCGTCTACTATTATTAATGTGTGTTCAAATTGTCCTGATTCTGGTGAGTTTAGTCTGAAGTATGATTGTAAGGGTATATCTACTTTTACTCCTTTTGGGACATATACAAATGATCCTCCTGACCATACTGCTCCATGTAGTGCTACGAATTTGTGGTCAGTTACTGGTACACATTTCATAAAGTGTTCTTTTACTAGATCTGAATATTGTTTTATTGCTGTTTCCATGTCTGTGTATATTACACCTTGTTTGATTAGTTCTTGTTTCATACTGTGATATACTACTTCTGAGTCATATTGGGCTCCTACTCCTGCTAGGGAGGTTTTTTCTGCTTCTGGTATTCCTAATTTGTCAAATGTTTGTTTTATGTCATCTGGTACTTCGTCCCAACTGCTATTTAGTTTGGTTTTTGGTCTTACATATGTTGCTATTTCGTCCATGTTTAGTTCTGATATATCTGGTCCCCATGTTGGTAGTTCAAGTTTGTTGTATACTTCTAGTGCTTTTAGTCTGAAATTTCTCATCCAATCTGGGTCATTTTTTTGATTTGAGATTTCTTCTATTATTTCTTTTGTTAATCCTTTTTTTATTTTGTAATCATATTCGTCTTTGTTTTTTATATCATAGATATTTCTGTTTATTTCTTCTATTTTTGTTTTTGCCATTTTACTAGCTTTCCTTTCCTATTTATATTGTTTGTATCCGTTTTCTTCTATTTCTTTTGCTAGTTCTTGAGTTCCTGTTTTTACAATTTTTCCATCTACTAAAACATGTACATAATCTACTTTTAGGCTTTTTAGAATTTTTGTGTTGTGTGTTATTATTAGTACTGCATTTTCATTGTTTTTAAACATTTGTATCCCTTTTGATACTGTATTTATTGCATCTACATCTAGTCCTGAATCAGTTTCATCTAGGATTGCTAATTTTGGGTTTAGTACTAACATTTGTAGTATTTCATTTTTCTTTTTTTCGCCTCCGTGAAAATCCTACATTTAAGCTTCGTTCCATGTTTTTGGAGTTCATGTTTAGTTCTTCCATATATTTTTTGACTTCTTCTTTAAATTCAAATATTTTTATTGGTTTTCCTGTTGTTTTGTTTTTTGCATATTTTAAGAAATTTGTTACAGATATTCCTGGTATTTCTTCTGGTAGTTGAAATGACATAAATATTCCTTTGCGTGCTATTTCATCTGTTTTTAGGTTTGTTATATCTGTTCCTTCAAATATGATTGTTCCTTGTTCTTTTTTGTATGTTGGATTATTTAATATGGCATTTGCTGTTGTTGTTTTTCCAGATCCATTTGGACCCATTATTACATGTATTTCTCCTTTTTTTATTTGTAAATCTATTCCTTTTAATATTTCTTTTTCTTCTGCTTTTACGTGTAAATTTTCGATTTGTAATATATTTTCCATTTTAGTTCTCCTTTTTATTTATTGTTCTTTTTTTGCAGCTTCTGCATTTTTCTTGATTTATGTCATAGTTGCAGTCTAAATTATTTAGGTCTAGTACTTTATGTACATATTTGGCTAATTTGTTTATTGTGTCATCAGACATTGTTGATTTCATCTTTTCCGCTTCTTGCTCTGCTTGCTGCTCTGGTAAATTTAATACATCTTTTAAAAAAATATATACTATATCATATACTTCCAATATTTTTTTTGCTAAATTTTCTCCTTGCTCTGTTAATTCTATTGTTCCATATATTTCATAATTTATTAAATTTTCGTTTTTTAAATTATTTATTGCTTTGGTTACACTTGGCTTTGTGCAATTCATTTTATTTGCTATATCTGTTACCCTTATATTGCCATTTTGTTTTTTTAGTATATACATTGTTTTTAAGTATTCTTGTAGTGATTTTGATATCATATTTTTCTCCTTTTTCAAATTTGTTAACCATAGTTAACATTATATTACTTTTAAGTTTGTTTGTCAAGGCTAACATGTAATTTTTTTATAATAGTTTAAATAAAAGTATTGTAAAATATTGTAAATTACAGTATAATAGTTATGCCGACTTGCTCAACGGCAGGAAGGAGGTTCATATTGATGAAAGACATTGTTAAGTTGCTACAACTTGCATTGGTTTATTACATAATAAAGCAATTGAGCAAATAGCAACAAAAAAGACTAGGTTAGTTTAGAGGCTTCCCTAGTCTTTTTTTGCTCATATCAATTACTTGACATTGTTTCGCAATTGCTATAATTATAATAACACATATTTCTTATTTTGTCAATATTTTTATTCACTTCTTAGTGATTCTACTGGGTCTTTTTTGCTGGCCATGCGTGATGGGATTAGGCCGGCTATTATTGTTAGTATTACACTTATTGATACTAGTATTATTCCACCTTTTATTGGTAGTTGGCTTAGGTTGCTTACATCTGCTAGTTTTTGTATTATTATGTTTATTGGCATATTTAGTAAGATTGTTATTCCTATTCCTAGTAGTCCTGCAATTAGACCTACTATTAGGGTTTCTGCATTAAATACTCTTGATATATCTTTCTTTGATGCTCCTATTGCTCTTAGTATTCCTATCTCTTTTGTTCTTTCTAGTACTGATATATATGTTATTATTCCTATCATAATACTTGATACTACTAGTGATATTGAAACAAATGCAATTAGTACATAACTTATCATATCTACTATTCCTGTTACTGAACTCATTAGTAACCCTACTAAATCATTGTAGTTTATTACATTTCCTTCATTTCCGTCTGCTTTTTGTTTGTCATTGTATTCGGTTATTAGGTTTGCTATTTGATCTTTTGATTCAAAGTCTTTAGCATATATGTTTATTGCTGTTGGTTTTTCTAAGTCTACTGAACCTAGTTTGGTAAGTGTTGTTTCATATGTTGCTTCTGATTGTTCTTGATAATTTGTTATTAGTTGTGCTAACTCTTCTGGTGGTAGTGATTGTAGATACATTTTTTGTTCTGTACTTAGATTTTCTATGTTGAATTTTTCTTTGCTGAATTTTAGTCCTGTTATTGCATTTGTTTCTGGGTCTGCTTTTTGGTCTTTTACTATTTCTGAGTCATTTACTTTGTTTATTACATATTGCTCTAGGTCGTCTGTGTATAATACTCCTCCTAGTGTGTTATTTGTAACTGTTGCTTGTTCACTTGGTTTTATTATTCCTACTACTTTTATTTCTTCTGCTTGGTCTATTTTGTTTTTTAAGAATGTTTCGTCTTCTTGTTTGTCTACCCATATGTTGTTTGTTTTTTCGTAGTAGTCTGTATTTAATAGTAGTTTAAATGTTAGACCTACTAAGTCATCGTAGTTATAGCTTACTTGTTCTGTTTCTACTTTTTCTCCTGCTTTTACTTTTTCGTACAGTTCTTTTAGTTCGTTTTGATCTTTTAGACCTAGTGCATATAAAACATAATCTGTTATTTGATTATTTTGGTCTACTAAAATTACTACTTCGTTGTAGTTTTCTGGCATTTTGCCGCTTACTACTTCATACATTTTGTTGTTTAGTTCTTTGTTTTCAAATAGTTTGGTCCATACATTTGTTGTGATAAATTGTGCTTGTTGTTCTGGCATTTCCATTCCTATTGTTTTTAGTACTGTATCTGGATTTACTTGGACTATTCCATTTGTTGTGTCTGGTTTATATAGTTGTAAATCTAGGTCATATTGATAACTTATTGCTGTTGTATAATCTTTTATTTTAGTGTCATTACTTTCTAGATGTTTTTTGAATTGCTCTAAGTTGTTTGTTTGTACTGTACTACTCATTATTGATAATGTGTCTGTTATTGTGTCATTTGAGTATATTTTGTTTTCTTGTTTTGCTTTGTTTTGATTTTCTTCCATTTCTTGCATTTGTTCTTGCATTGCTGATGTTAAATCTATTGTTTGTGCTTCTATTGTTATTGGATAAGATGTTAGGGTTTCTTCTTGTACTCTTGTGATATAGTTTTGTACTCCACTTGATAGTGATAGTATTAGGGCTATTCCTATTATTCCTATTGAACCTGCAAATGCTGTTAGTATTGTTCTACCTTTTTTGGTCATTAAGTTATTTAGGCTTAGTGAAAGTGCAGTTATAAATGACATACTTGTTTTTTTAACTTTTTTGTCAATTTCTTGTTCTTGTTCTGTTTCTTCATAGGGGTTAGTATCTCCTTGGATATGACCATCTTTTAGTTTTATTATTCTTGTTGAGTATTTTTCTGCAAGTTCTGCATTGTGTGTTACCATTATTACTAGTCTATCTTTTGCTACTTCTTTTAATAGTTCCATTATTTGTGTACTTGTGTCTGAATCTAAGGCTCCTGTAGGTTCATCTGCAAGTAGGATATCTGGGTTGTTAACTAGGGCTCTTGCTATTGCTACTCTTTGCATTTGTCCACCTGATAGTTGGTTTGGTCTTTTTGTCATATGGTCTCCTAGCCCTACTTTTTGCAGTGCTTCTTTTGCTCGTTTTTTTCTTTCTTGTTTTGATACTCCTGATAATGTTAGTGCTAGTTCTACATTAGATAAAATATTTTGGTGTGGTATTAAATTATAGTTTTGGAATACAAAGCCTATGCAGTGATTTCTATATGTATCCCAATCTCTGTCTGTATATTTTTTTGTGCTTTTACCATTTATTTTTAGGTCTCCTGTTGTGTAGTTGTCTAGACCTCCTATTATATTTAGCAGTGTGGTCTTTCCACTTCCTGAAGGACCTAGTATTGAAACAAATTCATTTTCTCTGAAATTTACACTTATTTCTTCTAGTGCTTTTTGTTCATATTCTTGCATTTTATATATTTTTGTTATTTTATCTAATGTTAACATTACAATTCACTCCTTTTACGCTATACTTTCTTTTAATTTTAATTGGGTCTCTTTTTCTTTTACCATTTCACATATTAAATCTGCTGCTTTTTCTACTCCTAGTGTATCACTGTTTATACATATATCATAGTTTGAATGGTCAGCCCATTGTTTTTCTGTATAGTATTTGTAATGGTTAGCTCTTAGTTTATCTATTCTTTTTATTTCTTTTTCTGCTTTTTCTTTGTTAAATCCGTATATCTCTGTTGCTCTTTTTATTTTGTGTTCCATATCACTGTATACAAATACTTTTATTACATTATCTCTTTCGTGTAGAATTGAATCAGCACATCTTCCTATTATTACACATGATTCATTATCTGCAACTTCTTTTATTAGTTCTGATTCTTTTATGTATAGTTCATCTCCATTATTTAATCCAAAGTAGTATCCATTGTTTAGACTTGATAGAGTTTTTCTTTTTTGTTCATTGTTTTCTATGTATTCTTCTGTTAGCCCTGTTTCTTTTGCAACTTTTATTACAAAGTCTTTGTCATATAGTTTTATTCCTAGTTTGTCAGCTATTAGTCTTCCTACATATCTTCCTCCTGAGCCATATTCTCTTGATAGTGTTATTACTATGTGTTTTTCTAGTTGATTGTCTGTACTTGTGTCATCTACTAGTGTTTGACTTTGTGATTTTACTCCTCCTAGTTGTTTTAGTTCTTTTAGTAGTAGTATTGTTGCTATAATAAAGGCTAATCCGTCTGCTACTGGTCCAGAACTTAGTATTCCGTTTATTCCAAACATATTACTTAGTATTATCATTGATGGGATTAGGAATAGCACTTGTCTTGATAGTGATAATATTGCACTTTTTGTGCTTTTTCCTATTGCTTGGAAGAATATTCCTGATGGGATTTGTATTCCATTACAGATGCATAACATTAGATATGTTCTAAATGCTAGACATGCAAAGTCCATGTATTTTTGGTCTCCACTTCCAAATATTGCTATTAATTTGTCTGGTATTGTTTGGAATAGTATAAATGCTATTGTACTTATTATTACTCCTAGTCTTAATACTAGTTTTAGAGCTTTTTTAACTCTATCATATTTTTCTGCTCCATAGTTATATCCTATTATTGGTTGTGCTCCTACTGATATTCCTACTATTATACTGTTTAGTATTTGGTTTATTTTCATTACTATACCAATTACTGTAATTGGTATTTCTGAGCCATATTTTGATTGTGCTCCATATTTTACAAGTAGGTTGTTTTCTACTGCCATTACTACAACAAAACTCATTTGTGTTATGAAACTGCTTATTCCAAGTAAGAGTACTCTTTTGGCTGTTCCTAGTTGTATTTTAAAACTTTGTTTTGTAAGTCTTATTGTTTTGAATTTTTTTATGTATATTACATTTAGTATAAATGTTATAAATTGACTTAGTATTGTTGCTATTGCTGCTCCTTCTACTCCCATTTTGAATATGAATATAAATATTGGGTCTAAAATTGTGTTTAGTATTGCTCCTGATACCATTGATGTCATTGAGTAATTTGGACTTCCATCTGCTCTTATTATTGAGTTTAGGGTAGTTCCTATCATCATGAATGGTAACCCTATTGCTATTATTCTTCCATATCCTATTGCATATTCTCTTAAATTGTCTGTACATCCAAAGACATTTAGTAGTGGTTGTAAAAATATTAGTGTTAGTATACATAATATAATTGATATTATTGTTGATATTATAATTCCATTTGCAACACCTTTTGTTGCTTCATCTTTTTTCTTTTCTCCTAATTTTAAGCTTAAGTATGCTGATGAGCCATCTCCAAACATTAGTGCAAATGCTAAGCATATCATTGTTATTGGGAATACTATGTTTGTTGCTCCATTTCCTAAGTATCCTACTCCCCAGCCTATAAATATTTGGTCTACTATGTTATATAATGAGTTTACTAGTAGTGATATTATGCATGGGATTGAGAATTTACGCATTAGTTTTCCTATTTTTTCTTTTCCTAGTATATTTTCTTCGTTTTCCATTGTTGTTTTTTGTCCTTCCTTTCTAATTGTTTTACTTTATGATGTTATGCTGTTTCAAATTGTGAGTTATATAACTCTGCATAAAATCCATTTTGTTCTAGTAATGTTTCATGTGTTCCTTGTTCTACTATGTCTCCATGATTCATTACTAATATTAAATCTGCATTTTTTATTGTTGATAATCTGTGTGCTATTATAAAACTTGTTCTTCCTTTCATTAGATTATCCATTGCTTCTTGTATTTTTAGTTCTGTTCTTGTGTCTATTGAACTTGTTGCTTCATCTAGTATTAGTATTTTTGGGTCTGCTAATATTACTCTTGCTATCGTTAGTAATTGTTTTTGACCTGCTGATATATTACTTGTTTCTTCATTTAGTACTGAATTATATCCTTTTGGTAATGTTTTTATAAAGTGATGAACATTTGCTGCTTTTGCTGCTTCTACTACTTCGTCATCTGTTGCTTGTTCTCTACTGTATTTTATATTGTCTTTTACTGTTCCTTCAAATAACCATGTATCTTGCAAAACCATTCCGAACATTCTCCTTAGGTCACTTCTTTCAAAGTCTTTTATGTTGTGACCATCTATTAGGATTGCTCCTTGTTGTACATCATAAAATCTCATGAGTAGTTTTACCATTGTTGTTTTTCCTGCTCCTGTTGGTCCTACTATTGCTATTTTTTGACCTTCTTTTATGTCACTGCTAAAGTCTTTTATTATTATTTCTTCTGGATTGTATCCGAATTTTACGTGGTCAAATTGTATGTTTGCTTTTAGGTTTTCTGTTTGTATGTCTCCTTTTGCTGTTTCTACTTCTTCCTCTTCTTCTAGGAATTCGAATACTCTTTCTGCTGCTGCTACCATTGCTTGTAACATGTTTGATACTTGGGCTATTTGGTTTATTGGTTGGGTAAATCTTTTGTTATATCCTATAAAACTTTGGATATTTCCTACTGTTATTATTCCATTTATTGCAAAATACCCTCCAACTATTGATACTGCTACATATCCTATATTACTTACAAAATTCATTATTGGGTGCATTAGTCCTGAAAAGAATTGTGATTTCCATGCTGAATGATATAGGTTTTTATTTGCTTTTTCAAATTCTTTTTCTGCTTTTTTTTCACCATTAAATGCTTTTACTACTGTTAGCCCTGAATAGATTTCTTCTACTTGACCATTTACTGTTGCTAAATATGCTTGTTGTGCTTTGAAGTATTTTTGGGAAAATTTTACTATTGTACTTACTATTATTGATGCTACTGGTAATATTATTAGTGATATTAATGTCATTTGCCAGTTTATTGAAAACATCATTATTATTATTCCTATTATTGTAAATATTGATGTTATTATTTGTGTTATGCTTTGGTTTAAGTTCATACTTAGTGTGTCTACATCATTTGTTATTATTGATAGTACTTCTCCTGTTGTCTTTTTGTCAAAATATTTCATTGGTAAATGGTTTATTTTTGTTGATATATCATTTCTGATTTTGTATGTTAGTTTTTGTGAGACTCTTGTCATTATTATACCTTGTATAAATGCGAATATACAGCTAAATATGTATAGGGTTAATAAAGTTAATATTATTTTGCCGATTTTAGCAAAATCTATTCCTGTGCTTCCTGATAGTTTGCTAATTAGGCCATTAAATATTTCTGTTGTTGCATCTCCTAATATTCTTGGTCCTATTATATCAAATACTGTACTTGCTATTGCAAATACTATTACTATTATCATTGCAATTTTGTATTTTGATATATAGTTTTTTATTATTTTTTTGGTTGTTCCTTTAAAGTCTTTTGCTCTTTCTGTTGGTGCAACTCTACCTCGTGGTCCTGGCATTTTTTATTTCCCCCTTTCTTCTAGTTCTTTTTCTGATAGTTGGGATAATGCTATTTGTCTATATACTTCACTAGTTTGCATTAATTCTTTGTGTGTTCCTTTGCCTACAAGTTTTCCTTCTTCTAGTACTATTATTTGATCTGCATCTAGTATTGTGTTTATTCTTTGTGCTACTATTATTATTGTTTTATTTTTTGTTTTTTGTTTTAGAGCTTCTCTTAGTTTTTTGTCTGTTTTGAAATCAAGAGCTGAAAAGCTGTCGTCAAATACTAGTATTTCTGGGTCTTTTGCTATTGCCCTTGCTATTGATAGACGTTGTTTTTGTCCTCCTGATACATTTGTTCCTCTTTGTGATATTGGATCTTGATATTTGTTTTCTTTTGTTTGTATAAATTCTGTTGCTTGCGCAATTTCTGCTGCTTGTTTCATTTGTTCGTCTGATATGTTTTTATCTGCATATTTTATGTTTGATTCTATTGTTCCTGAGAATAGGATTCCTTTTTGTGGTACAAATCCTATTTTGTCTCTTAGGTCTTGTTGTGATACGTCTTTTACATTTACTCCATCTACTAATAGGCTTCCTCCTGTTACATCGTAAAATCTTGGTATTAGATTTACTACTGTTGATTTTCCACTTCCTGTACTTCCTATTATTGCTGTTACTTTTCCTGGTTCTGCTGTGAAGTTTATGTCTTCTAATATTTCGGTATCTGCATCTGGGTATCTAAATGATACGTTTTTGAATTCTACAAGTCCTTTTTTGGTTCCATCAAATTTTCGTGCTTCTGGTTTGTCTTTTATACTTGGTGTTGTTTCTAATACTTCATTTATACGTTTTGCTGATACAGATGCTCTTGGTAACATTATTGATATCATTGATATTACTAAGAAGCTCATTACTATTTGCATCATGTATTGAATAAAGGCCATCATGTCTCCAACTTGAAGTGCTCCTTGTTCTATTCCATGTCCTCCATACCATATTACAAGTATCATTGCCGTATTCATTATTAGTATCATAAGTGGCATCATTAGTGACATTGCTGTATTTACAAATATATTTGTTTTCATTAGTTTTTGGTTTGTTTCATCAAATCGTTTTTCTTCTTTTTTCTCTGTGTTAAATGCTCTTATTACTGGTAACCCTGTTAAAATTTCTCTTGATACTCCATTTATGTTGTCTATTATTTGTTGCAATTTTTTGAATCGTGGCATTACTATGATAAATAGGGTTATTACTAAAAATGAAACTGCAAGTATTACTACTCCAATTATCCATACAAGTGAGTTGTTTGTTGTTATTAATACTTTTGTGAAACCTCCTATTGCCATAATTGGTGCATATACTACTACTCTAAATAACATTGTTATTAATTGTTGTATTTGTTGTATGTCATTTGTGCTTCTGGTTATTAATGAAGCTGTTGAAAATTCTCTAAATTCTTTGTTTGAAAATTGTAGTACCTTTTTGAATACTTTTTCTCTTAGTGTTTTTCCTAGTTTTGCTGCTACTCTTGCTGATAGTAGCATTACTGTTACTGCTGATATCATACTTATTAGTGATATTCCAAGCATTTGTATTCCTGTTTTTAATATGTAGTTATTTTGAATTTTGTCTGTGTCTATTTGTAAGTCTTTGTATATTGTTTTTACTCCTGCTGTTGCTGCTTGTTCTTTCATTGTGTCTGCTAAGTTTTGAACTTGTTTGTTTGATTCTTCTATTATTTTGCTTAATTGTTCTTTTGGCATTGAGTTTATTATTTCTAATAATGTTTTGTTTTGTATTTCTTGTTTTTGTGCTTCCTTTATTTGGTCAGGTGTTTCTGGTGGCATATTTGCAAGTATTTGATTTATTATTTGCTCTTTTAGTTTCTCTGATGTTTCTTCACTTTTTATAGTTGATATTTCTAGTATTGGTGTTGTTATTTTGTCTTTTAAAGTTTCTTTTTGCTCTTGTGTTAGGTCTTTTAATATGTATGCTTCTTGATATTTGTAGTTTTCACCAAGTAGTTTTTCTGCTGTTTTTTGTTCTTGTTTTGTAAGAGTATCTGTTGTTTTTTTATAGTTTTGTATAATTGTTTCAGAATCTTCTTGGTTAAACATTTGTATTAAGTCCATATCTTCTTTACTTATTACATCTGGTATTGGACTTTCGATTCCTCCTGATTGTATTCCTGTATTTACTATTTTTGAGGTGTATTCTGGTAGTAATAGGTCTGTTTGAGATTGTACTATTAAAAATATTACTATTACTATTACACTCCAAAATGATTTTTTTAGGTTTTTTAGTATTTTTAGCATGTTTTTTTTTCGTATATTTTTGGTATACGAATCCTCCTTTCTTTCAGTTTTTTATTTTATATAATTTAGATTTCTATTATTTAGACAGCATAGGCCGTATTATTTATTATATTCCTTTTTTTGGTATTTTGTCAATATAAATTGTGTGAATTTTTTGTGAATTTATTACATACAAAAAGCTCTCTTTTTTGAGAGCTTTTTGCTGGTCAGGTTTTCTTTTTTTATTTTGGCATAACATTCATTATTGTTTCTGTTGATTCCTTTACATTTATACATGCAGATGATTTCATTGTAATTAGAGTATAATTACCGCAGTCAGTCATGCTTTCAATTTGGTTTGGATTAATTGCTATACCTATAGATACATTTCCTATCATAGTTTTTTTATGCAGAATTATAAAATTCGAACAAGAGCTGTATATGTATGCTCTGCTTTCTGCTACTATTAAATTTCCTCCTGATATTAAATGTATCCGTGTTGGTACTTCTTCTTCATTCATTTTTCCTTGTTTTTTTAGTTTTACAATTTTCTCCATTTGTAAATTAAATTTGTTCCTACATGTATATCTGCAAAAAAAATCGATACTGCTATTTGCTACATAAATTGTATCTGTTGGAATGATACGATCTATTTGTTCTTCTACTTTGGTTAGTTCTATAAAATTCATATTTTTCATCCTTTCTTATTTAAAAAAGGTTTTTAGTTGCATCTACCCTGACCTTGTAGATATTGCACAGTTTTGTGCTAATTTATCTCATTATATTTGATATTTAGAATATTGTCAATGAATTTTTTATTCTATTTCAATTAAGCTTGTGTCTTCTTCTCTTATGGCTATTAATGTTCCTCTTATTTCAAATGCTTTCGGATCACCTGATGGACTTACAAATACTGGTTTTATTTCTGTTCCTTTAACCATACCTAAATCTAATAATCTCCTTTTTATGTTATTTGTGCAATATATTTCTTTTATTTTTGCTTTTTCTTGCAAATTTAGTTCATTTAATTTCATATTTGTCATTCCTTCCATTTATTGGTTATTTTATTCTTCTTATTGTATTATATTTCGACATTTTAATATTGTGATAATTAAAAATTGGTCAATTGAAAAAGTAAATTCAATTTGGAAAAAGTAACTTCAAGAGAAGGATTAAAAGCAATTTAATAGCAAAAA
>CANRBI010000030.1 GCA_947628775.1 uncultured Clostridia bacterium | reverse complement strand
TCTCCTTTTTCGTTGTCATGGGTTTTTGGGTTTATTGATGGTATGTCTTTTACTTTTTCTTTGAATACTTCTGGGTCAAATTTTCCTTCTTGTGCGAATACATCATATATTTCCATTTGCACTTGTTCGCGTTCTTGTGCTCTTTCTGTTTCTTCTTTTGCTTGTATTGCTTTTTTTATTATTCCATTTTCTCCTGTTAACACATTTAGGGTTATTCCTGCCAATATTAATATTACTATTACTGTTATTACTAGTGCAATTAGGGTAATAGCTGAGTCTTGATTTTTATTTTTTTGACCTTTGTATCGTTCCATTTTTATCTCTCCTTTGGTACATAATATGTTATGTATGTACACTTTTAGTATAACTCATATTCTATTCTTTGTCTATAACTATTTATTAGTTTAATTATTTTTAATATTATTGTAATATACTTGTAATATATTTGAAATACATAAAATGTTATGTATATTGCTATCTTTTATGCATTTTTTGTTACACTATATTGTAATAATAATTAGGAGGTTAAAGTGAAATTTAAAAGAGTTAGAGATTTGAGGGAAGATCATGATAAGCTACAAAAGGATATTGCTAAAATTTTAGGTATTTCGCAGCAGTATTATTCAGATTATGAATGTGGAAAAAGAACTTTTACTGTTCAACATTTGATATCCTTATGCAAATATTATCATGTTTCTTTAGATTATATAGTTGGTTTAACAGATGAAAATAGTAATACTAGAAACAATAAAAAAACAAGTTAGTTATCACTAATATACTTACAAATTTAAGTATTTTAATCTAACTTGTTTTTTTTATAATATTATTACGTTTTTACTCAAATGCAAAAATGTGTAAATTAACTCTTTTTATATTTCCATTTGACTTCCTAGAAATGTTGCAGCTGATTGGGCTACTTTTTTTTCTACTTCGTTCATTTTGCTGTTTGTGTCTTTTGACATTAGTATTACTGATCCTATTGTGTCTCCATTTGATATTATTGGATATACTACTTGTGCATTGTATTTTCTTTCTTTGTTGTCATTTTTTGTGATTGGCATTGATACATCACTGTTTTCTTTACTTGTGTATACTTCTTTGTCTTCCATTAATTGTTCTAGTTCTTGACTTATATCTTGTTCTAGGAATTCTTTTTTTGACCCTCCTGATACTGCTATGACTGTGTCTTTATCAGTGATACATGCTATATGTCCTGTTGTTTTTGATAGTGTTTCGGCATATCCTGCTGCAAATTCTGATAATTCTCCTATGGGTGAATATTTTTTTAATATTACTTGTCCTTCTCTATCTGTGAATATTTCTAGTGGGTCACCTTCTTTTATACGTAGGGTTTTTCTTATTTCTTTTGGTATAACTACTCTACCTAAATCATCTATTCTTCTTACAACTCCTGTTGCTTTCATAATTTTCCTCCTTTTTTATTTATGTCTACTTTTAGTATGTCAAAAGTGGAAAATATTATTCATTTTTTTGTATTAAATTATCATAATAAACATGTCATGTATAAAGGCAAAAATACTATTTCATTTTCTTCTTTTAAATCGTCTATATGCAAAATATAATTTGTATATAAATAATCTGCATATTTTGCTTTAAATTTATTTAGAGATGAATAAGTATAATTTTTACCTGATTTGACTTCTATTGGTGAAACATTATGCTTTGAAGTTATCTTATTCTTTGCTATTAAAAAATCTATTTCCATATTATTACTACTATTTTCTTTATCATAATTAAAATAAAAATACAATTTTTTTCCAGAAGCCACAAGCATTTGTGCTACTATATTTTCCATTATCATTCCTTCATTAAATGATAATTTGTTAAACAATATTTTTTTATAAATATCTTCATCCATTAAACCCTTTTCATCAAATGCAAGTGAAAGCAATAATCCAGTATCTCCCATATAACATTTTAAAGCACTAGATTCTCTATTTAATCTTAAGCCAATATTTGGCTCTGTTGTATTATATGCAACATTTACTATCATTGATTCTTGTAACCAAAAAAATGCTCCACTATATTCTCTATATCTTGCATTTTTATCTAAACAACTAAATGTAAATCTTTTTTCATGCTTTTGTAATTGTGATGGTATTTCTTCAAATATGCTTTGTATTTTATTTGTATCTTCTCCTCCATATTTCACAATGTCTTCTTTATACAAATCAAGTATATCTCTTTTTATGATATCAACTTCTTTAAAATCTTTGGTATTAATGTATTTTTCCACTGCCTGTGGCATTCCTCCAATAATTAAGTATTGCTTGAAATAATCCATTGCTTGACGATGCATTAATTGTCCCATTGCTTTCTTTTCTTTAAAACATTTTTTTATTAAATTCATTAAATTATTGTTTCCCATTGCCCATAAAAATTCTTCAAAGTCCATTGGGTACATACGTAAATGACGTTCTTCTGATGGAATTAATATATTTTCAACATTCTTTTTTATTGAAATTAATGAACCTGTTTCAATATAGTCATATCTTCTATCTGCAACTAAATATTTTATAGCACTTCTTGCTCTTGGACATAATTGTACCTCATCAAAAATTATTAAACTTTCTCTTTCATATAAGTCAACTTTATAAAAGCTGGTTAAGTACATAAAAAGAGTATCTAAATCATTTAAATAGTTGTCAAATAATTTTTTTATATCATCTCCAACTTTGTTAAAGTCTATTAATATATATGATTTATAGTTTTCTTTTGCAAATTGTTCTACAATGTAACTTTTCCCTATACGTCTTGCTCCATCTATTAATAATGCCACTTCTCCATTACTTTCTTTTTTCCATTTTACTAGTTCATCATAAATTTTTCTTTTCATAAGTTTTCCTCCTTAAAGGTTTTCTATATCTATATTGTATCACATATCCTTATTTTTTTCAACAGTTAATTGTCACATTTCCGTAATTTTTATATTATATATTTTACACATATCCTTATTTTTTAAGTAAAAAGTCAGTTTTTTTCAAACTGACTTTTTTAGTTTTTTATGTTTCTGATTTTTCTTCTTTTTTTGGTAGTAGGGTTATTTTGTATTTGCTTAGTATATAGCCTAGGTCTTTGGAAAATTCGCGAAGCATAACCATTTTGATTGTTGTTTCTTTGTCTTTTACATAGTCATCTAGTATTTGTTTTAGGGTTTTTATGTTTTTCATTTCTGGTTCTATTTGTTTTGGGTATCTGTTTGCTCTGTTTATTAGTTTTTCTCTTATTAATACTATGTCTTCATTACTTGCACATGATAGTCTTTGGAATAGTTGGTATGGATCATAGTATTTTAGTATTGGTATTTGCATACATTTTTTGTCAAATTGGTCGTAAAATAGTTCCATTTTCATTGGTATGCATTTGAATAAGTTTTCTGCTAGGTCTTTGTACCTTCTGTCTAGGAGTTGGTTGTTTAGTCCATTGAAGTGTTTTAGTACTTCTTCCATGTCTTCTGCAAATTCTTCTATTGCTATTTTGGATATTTCTTCTTCTACATTTTCACAGTAATCTGAATTTAATGAGGCTATATTCATTCCATTGAAAAATACACCTTTTAATGTTTTTATGTCATATTTGATTAGCCCTCTTCTTGAAAAATAGCTGAAATATGCATATATTTTTACTATATCTATTAATTCAAGGTTTCCTTCTTTTACATCTCCTAGTATGTCTTCAATTACACTATCAAATTCATCATCTGATATTTTCCAGTATTCTTCTGTAAGTAACCTTTTGTATGGTGGTAGATTTTCTGTGTCTACTGTGTTTCTTATTACTTCCATATCTTCTTTGAATAATCTCATGTCAAATATTCTGGTTCTTACATAGTATTCTATGAATTTGAAAAATCTGTAGTCTGCTTTGAAGTTGTAGTAGTAGTTGCTATCAAATTCTCTTATATAGAATTGTTTGTTATCCATTAGCACTCTTGATGATACTAATATTGATTTGTATTCTTCATTGTCTCTTATGTTTAAAAATTTGTTTTTTGTTACTTTTCCTGCTTTTATTTCAAATGATATAGCTATTGTGAATATTAGCATTGTTTGCATTATTCTGTGACTTGTGTTTGGGTAGTTTCGGTTTACCATGTCAAATATTTTTTTGAAGTCATTTAGGGCATGTTTTAATATTCTTAGGTTTCTGGTTCCGCTTCTTTCAAATGTTGATATTATTAATTTCGTGTTTTCCCTATAAAACCTAATTAATTCTTGCTCATTTTCATATCTCATTAATATTCCATTTATGATATAATCAAATTTTGGCGCATATTCAAATGTTTCACCTATTAATTTTTCTTTGATTCTTTCATAGTCATTTGCTTTGTCAAATACATGCTCTATTTTGTCTTGTATTTTTTCTACCATTGGCTTGTCTGCTTTGTTAAGCTCTCCTTGCCTGTCTAGTAGATATGTTGCTATAAATGTTTTCATTTCTAGGTTTGAACTTTTTAGTTTTGTTGATAGCTCTTTTTCATTACATATTATTATTGTTTTTATATGGTCATGTTCAACAAAGTTATTGATATATCCTAATATATCTATAACATCTACATTTGCTCTTTCTAGGTCGTCAAAGCATAGGACTTTGTCATCTGTTGAGAAGAAATCACCATAATCGATTTTGTCTCCATTTTGTGTAACACCGAAAAAATTAGCCATGTCTAGTCCTGTTTTTGCATATTCTGGTATTGTTGTTTGTCCATTTGCATTCATAAATCTTCTTAAGTTTTTGTCCATTAGTTGAGTTGTTTCTATAAAGATTTTTTTGCTTATTTCTTCTAGATTTGATATTCCATATAGTGACATATATACTGTTGTGTAGTTTTTTCCGTTTAGTTGCATTGATTCAATTTTTTTCTTTATTTTGTTGTTCCAAAAATGCGTTTTTCCAGAACCCCATTCTCCATTTATCATAATGGCATAATCTGTATAATCTGAACGTACATAGTCTAATATACTTTCTACTAAATCTTCCATGTGTTTTTCCCCTTTGCTTTAAATTTGATCTTCACAAATAACAAATATTCCTATTTCTTTGGGTTTTGCTTGTTTTAGGGTTTTGCAACATGAATTAACAGTACTTCCTGTTGTGTATATGTCATCTAATAAAAGTATTTTTTTATTTTTTAGTATTTGTTCATTTTTTAATTCATATGCATTTTGTATATTTGTTTTTCTTTGTTCTTTGTTTAATTTATTTTGTTCTTTTGTATCTATTTTTTTATATAGGCTATTTTTGTCTAATTTTAGATTGGTGTTTTTGGTTAATTCTTTTGCAATTAATAGGCTTTGGTTATATCCTCTTTGTTTTTTTCTTTTGTTACTTATTGGTACTGGTATCATTGTATCATAATTTTGTATTTTTGCAATTATTTTTTCGTTTTTTATTAAAAAATTTACAATTGTTTTGTATAAATATGATTTTTCTTTGAATTTGTATTTTAATAATAAGTCTCTTATTATGCCTTTATATGGAAAAATTGATATTCTTTCATTATAGTTATTTTGGGTATCTTGATTTTGGTCAATTTTCCATATTGCTTCTTTTTTTAATTTTAAGTTGCATTTTGTACATAAATATTCTGGGTTTATTTTTCCACAAATTCCACATTTTGGTGGATAAATTAGATTTATTATTTGTTCTATCATGTGTTCCTTTCTATGTTTATTTCTTTTAGTTTTTGCTCTAAGCCAGTGTTTCTTCTTTTACTGTCTATGTTATGTATCATAAAATCTACTACATTATCTATTCCTATTATTATTAGAAGTTTTTTGCTTCTGGTTATTCCTGTATATAGTAGATTTCGTGTGAGTAACATTGGAGATGATTGTGGTGCAACTAGTATTACTACATCAAATTCACTTCCGCTGTGCTTTGTGTATTGTTATTGCATAACTGTGTTCTATTTGGTCTAGTTCTGAAAATTCATATGTTGCTTCTTTGTCATCATCAAATTTTATTTCTAGTGTTTTTTCTTTGTTGTCTATTTTTGTTATTGTTCCAAATTCTCCATTAAATACACCTGAGCCATATTCCTTTTCACTATATTTTTTTGGTTTTTCCCATGTCATGTCATAATTGTTTTTTATTTGCATTATTCTGTCTCCAACTCTATATATCACTCCTAAATTAGATTTTTCTGGTAATTTTCCTGTATTTGGGTTTAAATATGCTTGTAGTTCTTTGTTTAATCGTTTTGTTCCAAGCATTCCTTTTTTTGTTGGTGTTAGTATTTGGATATTTTGGAAAAAGTCGAAATCGCCAAAGTTTTGAAGTCTCCCTGTACATAAACTTATTACTTCTTGTAGTACTTCTTCTTGTGTTTTATATTTTATATAGAAAAAGTCTTGGTTTGTTTCATTTGCAATGTCGTTTTTATCTAAAAATGGTTCTCCTTTGTTTACTCTATGGGCATTTAGGATAATTTTGCTTTTTGCAGCTTGTCTAAATATTTTATCTAGATATACTGTTTTTATTGTTCCTGAATCTATACAGTTTTTGAGTACTGCTCCTGGTCCTACTGATGGTAATTGGTCTACATCTCCTACTAGTATTAGTTTTGTTCCTTGATATATGCTGTTTAGTAAATAGTTCATTAGGAACATGTCCACCATTGAGAGTTCATCTATTACTACTACATCTGCATCTATTGGTTCTCCTTGGTATGTGTTTTCTTTATTATATATTCCTTCATCATCTAGTTTTCCTATACATAATAATCTGTGAAGGGTAGATGCTTCTTTTCCTGTTGCTTCTGTCATTTTTTTTGCTGCTCTTCCTGTTGGTGCTGCTAAAACAACTTTTTTTCCTTTTTGCTCATATAAATCTATGATTGTTTTTATTATTGTTGTTTTTCCTGTTCCTGGTCCTCCTGTTATTATTAATACATTATTTTCATTTATTTCTTTTATTGCTTCTATCTGTTTTTCAGATAATTCTATGTTTGAATCTTTTTCTATTTTTTTTAATTGTGTGTCTATATTTTTTATTTTTTTACTATTTTTACTTGTTTGTATTTTATTTATTCTATATGCTATCTCTTCTTCTATTTTATAAAAGCTTGATAGATATATCCATTCCATTCCTTCTCGTTTTTCTATGATGATTTCTTCTTTTACTTTTAGGTTTATTATATTATCTTCTATTATTTCTTCATTTACTCCTAATAGATTTCGTACAAATTCTATTAGGTTATTTTTTATTACACATGAATTACCATTATATGAAGTTTTGATTAGTGCATATTTTATAGCAGATTCAATTCTTTCTGAACTTTCTGGATTTATTCCTACTTTCATTGCCATTAGGTCTATTTGTTTAAAATCTATTCCTTTAGTAATTTCTATTAATATATATGGGTTTTGTTCTATTTTTTGAATACTGTCTACTCCTAGTTTTTCATATACTCTTTTTGCATATTCTACACCTATATTAAATTTTGATAAAAAACTTACTATTTGCCACATGTCGTGGTTTTGCATAAAACTTTCGGCAATGTCTTTTGCTTTTTGTTTTGTTATTCCTCTGATTTCAGCAAGTTTATATGGATCATATCTTATTACATTTATTGTATTTTCTTCAAATTCATCTACTATTCTTTTTGCTATTGATGGTCCTACTCCTTTTATTTTTCCGTTTGCTAAAAATTTTTGTAGTGCTGATAGTGTTTCTGGTATTAATTTTTCAAATGTTATTACTTTGAATTGTAAGCCATATTCTTTGTGTTCTACATAGTCTCCTGTGATTTTTAGTGAATCTCCTTGTTCTACAAATGGTAAATATCCTACAATTGTTATTTCTTCTTCTGGTGTTTCAAATAGGGCTATTGAATAGGCATTTATTTCATTTTGGTATATAAATTCACGCACTTCTCCTTTTAGTTCCAATTGTTTTTCTCCTTTTTTTCTTTTGGTCATTATATCATTTTTGTTTTTTTTATTCAAGTTTCATTAACACTGTCCATTATTTCTTTACATTCTTTCCATGTTGCAACTTTTAGGACATCATAGTCATTTGAGAGTTTTTTTGCTATTTCTTTAGTGTTGTCCTCTGATTCTAAGTCTGCTACTATTATGTTTTTTAGGTTGTCTTCTTTTCCATATAATATTTTAAATAGTATTGAACGTAAAAATCCTTCTATTTTTTCTTCTTGATTTTTTACTGCTATTATCACATATATTCCGTCTGCTTTCATTTTTGTGTATGTAGTTATGTATATTATGTTTTTTATTATTTCATATAGACCATATATGGCTAGTGTCCAAAATATAGTATTTAATACAAATTCTAGCATTTTGGATTACCTCCTATGGTTATTATATGTTTATTTATTTTTTTAGGTTACAATTAAAAAAGAACGAAGTTATCTCATATCTTCTTCGTTCCCCGTATTTTATTTAGATTAATTGTAATATAGCTACTTCTGCTCCATCGCCTTTTCTTGGTCCTGCTTTTACTATTCTTGTATATCCACCTACATTTTTTCCTGCATAGTTTGGTGCTATTTCATTGAATAGTTTTGCTGGTATATCAATGTTTTTGCCATCACTATCTTTTACTTTGTTTATTTTTCTCATTATTTTTCTTCTTGCATTTAATCTTGTTGGCATGTCTTTTTGTCTTTTTTCTGTTACTTCTTCTTTAACAACTTTTAAAAATTCTTTTCCATTTTTGCTTTTTACTAGTTCTGTTATTTTGTTTCCTTTTGTATCTAGTTTAGCTCTTTTTATTTTTACTTCGATTTCTTCGTAGTTGTCTTTTTCTTTTATAGCTAATGATATTATACTGTCAACAATTGATTTTACTTCTTTAGCTCTTGGTAATGTTGTTTCAACTTTACCATATACTAGTACATCTGTTGTAAGACTTTTTAACATTGCTTTTCTAATATCTGTTGTTCTTCCCAATTTCCTGTTTGTTGGCATTTGGTTTTCCCTCCTTTTTTGCTTTCTTCTATTCTTCTTCTCTTGCGAAGTCTAAACCTAATGAGTGTAATTTGGCTGTTACTTCGTCAAATGATTTTTTACCTAAGTTTCTAACTTTCATCATGTCTGCTTCTGATCTATTTGTTAGATCTTCTACAGTAGCAATTCCTGCTCTCTTTAAGCAGTTGAATGATCTTACTGATAATTCTAATTCTTCTATTGACATTTCTAGAACTTTTTCTTTTTGAGATTCTTCTTTTTCTACCATTACTTGTGTATTTTTAGTAGTTTCTGATAAATCTATAAATAGTTCTAAGTGTCCTGTCATTACTTTTGCTGCTAAGCTTAGTGCTTCGTGTGCTTTTAGACTTCCATCTGTCCATACTTCTATTACTAGTTTATCATAATCGACCATTTGCCCTACTCTTGTATTTTCTACTTGATAGTTTACTTTTTTCACTGGTGTATATATAGAATCGATTGGTAATACAGAAATATCTTGATCTGGTTTTTTGTTTTTTTCTGCTGAATTATACCCTCTACCTTTATCTGCTGTCATTTCCATTTTTAGATGTCCACCTTCTGATACATTTGCTATATGTAGTTCTGGGTTAAGTACTTCTACTGTTCCATCTGTTACTATGTCAGCTGCTGTAACTTCACCCTCTCCTTTAAAATCTATTCTTAAAATCTTTTCATCTATATCTTCTGATTTTAATCTTACATTTTTTAGGTTTACTATTATTTCTGGTACGTCTTCTACAACATTTGGTATTGTAGAAAATTCATGTAGTACTCCTTCTATTTTTACACTTGTAATGCTACATCCTGGAAGTGATGAAAGTAATATTCTTCTAAGTGAATTTCCTATTGTTACTCCATATCCTCTTTCTAATGGTTCACATACAAATTTTGCATAGTTGTTTGTATCATCAATCTCTAGACATTCAATATTTGGCTTTTCAAATTCTATCATTTTTACCTCCTAATATGAGATTGGTATCTCATTCATTTTTAAACTTATCGCTTGTTTTAAGTTGTGATTAAATCTATGCTTATTTTTAAACACTACTATTTTGAGTAAAGCTCTACTATTAAATGTTCTTCTATTGGTAAATCAATGTCTTCTCTTGCAGCTAGTCTTAGTACTTTACCACTTAGTTTTTCACTATCTTTTTCTAACCATGCTGGTATTGCTCTTGCTACTGTTTCTTCAACATTTACTTTTATTGTAGCGTTATCTTTTTTATTTTCTCTAACTGTTATTACATCTCCAGCTTTTACTAAATATGATGGTATATCTACTTTTTTACCATTTACTTCGAATTGTCCATGGTTTACAAATTGTCTTGCTTGTGCTCTAGATGATCCAAAACCTAATCTGTATACGACATTGTCTAATCTGCTTTCTAGAATTTGTAACAAGTTTTCACCTGTTATTCCTTTTTTATTTGATGCCATTTCGAAATATTTTCTGAATTGTTTTTCTCCAACTCCATAATATGATTTTGTTTTTTGTTTTTCTCTTAATTGTGTTCCATATTCAGATAATTTTGATCTTTTTTGTCCATGTTGTCCTGGTGCATAGTTTCTTCTTGATATACTGCATTTGTCTGAATAACATCTTGTACCTTTTAAGAACAATTTTTGCCCTTCTCTACGACAAATACGACATTGTTCATCTTTATATCTTGCCATTATTTTATACTCCTTTCTTGACTATACTCTCCTTCTTTTTGGTGGTCTACATCCATTGTGTGGTATTGGTGTTACGTCTTTTATACTACTTAATTCTAGACCTGCTGTTTGTAAAGCTCTTATTGCAGCTTCTCTTCCAGACCCTGGTCCTTTTACATATACTTCAACTGTTTTTAATCCATGTTCCATTGCTGCTTTTGCTGCTGCTTCAGCAACTTGTCCTGCTGCATATGGTGTACTTTTTCTTGATCCTTTGAATCCAAGTTCTCCTGCACTTCCCCATGAAATTGTGTTTCCTTGTGTGTCTGTTATTGTTACTATTGTATTGTTGAAACTAGAATGAATATGTGCTGCTCCTTTTTCAATGTTTTTTCTATTTCTTCTAGCTACTGGTTTTCTTGCTGTTGTCTTTTTAGCCATTTTTTATTTTCCCTCCTTTAGTTTTTAAGGTTTATTTCTATTGGTTTTGTCAATTATTTTTTACTTTTGCTTACTAATTTTCTAGGACCTTTTCTTGTTCTAGCATTAGTTTTTGTTCTTTGACCTCTTACAGGTAATCCACGTCTGTGTCTTAGTCCTCTGTAGCATCCTATTTCTGTAAGTCTTTTGATGTTAAGAGCTACTTCTCTTCTTAGGTCTCCTTCTACATTGTATGATTCATCAATTATTTTTCTGATTGCATTTTCTTCTTCGTCTGTTAAATCTTTTACTCTTGTGTCTGGATTTACTCCAGCTTTTTTTAGTATTTTTTGTGAACTTGATAATCCTATTCCGTAGATATATGTTAGACCTATTTCTACTCTTTTTTCTTTTGGCAAATCTACTCCTGCTATACGAGCCATATTTTTTTGCACCTCCAAATTTTTTTAATTTTTTCTTTCTCCTTTTTAATTGAAATGCACTTTTACTTTTGGTTAAAAGCGGTTTTAAAAATTTGAAAAGAACATATATATAAACACAAATTCGATATGTAAACCCTTTTGGGTTTCACAGCCGCTACCTAAATTTGTGTTATAAACTTTGTTTTTTAATTAACCTTGTCTTTGTTTGTGTTTTGGGTTTTCACAGATTACTCTGATTACACCTTTTCTTTTTATTACTTTGCATTTGTCACATATTTTTTTAACTGATGGTCTTACTTTCATTTTGGCACCTCCTTAAAATTATAAGCGTTTATTGCTTATTTTATTTTTATTGGGTTAAGTTTTAACAATATTTATTTTGCTCTCCATGTAATACGTCCTTTAGTTAAGTCATATGGAGATAGTTCTACTTTTACTTTGTCTCCTGGCAATATTTTTATATAATTCATTCTTAGCTTTCCTGATATGTGTGCTAATATTTGATGTCCATTTTCTAATTCTACTTTGAAGTTTGTGTTTGGTAGTGCTTCGACTACTACTCCTTCTACTTCTATAACATCCTCTTTTGCCATTTTCTTTTCCCCCTTAAAAGAGATTTTTCTTATTTTTTTGCAAATTACTGCTATTTTGCATCGTAACTACTATATTTTACTACATAATTATTAAATTGTCAAGATTTTTGGTTGTTTTTCTGTAATTAATATTGTATTTTCATAGTGGGCTGATAAACTTCCATCTTCTGTTATTATTGTCCAGCCATCTTCTAGTTCTAAAATGTTGGATTTTCCTTGTATTACCATCGGTTCTATTGCTAGAGTCATGCCTGGTTCAAGTTTTAGTCCTCTTCCTGCTTTTCCATAGTTTGGTATTCCTGGGTCTTCATGCATTTCCTTTCCTATTCCATGTCCTTGAAATTCTTTTAGTACTGAAAATCCTTGTGAGTGTACATATTCTCCTATGGCATGTGAAATGTCGCCTATTCTGTAACCTGGCGTTGCATATTTTATTCCTTCGTAAAAGGCTTGTTTTGTGACATCTAGTAGTCTTTGTGTTTCTTTTGGTATTTTACCTATTGCAAATGTTCTTGCTGCATCTCCATGGAATCCGTCTTTTTGGACTACTGTGTCTATACTTACTATGTCTCCTTCTTTTATTATTCTGTGTTTTGATGGTATACCGTGGATTATTTCGTCATTTATTGATACACAAATTGACGCCGGAAATACAGGTACTCCCTTTATTCCCGGATTATATCCTTTTTGTGCTGGAATCCCACCTAAGTCTCTCATTGTTTTTTCTGCTAATTCGTCTAATTGCTTAGTTGTCATTCCAGGTTTTATTTTTTCTTCAAGTGTTTTATATGTTAGTGCTACTATTTTGCAAGCTTGTTCCATTAGTTCTATTTCTCTTTTTGATTTTATTGTCACCATTTTTTTGTATTCTCTTCCTTTCATATTAAGAAAAAATTATTTGTTTTTTATATCTCTTTCAATTTCATCTGCTACTTGTTTTCCTAGATGATTTATTTTTTTACTTACTACTTCTGTTCTTAATACACCTTTTTTTTCATAATATTCTACTAGTGGGCTTGTTTGTTCTATATAATTATTTATTCTGGTTTTTACTGTTTCTTCTTTGTCATCTTCTCTTTGTGTTAGATTGCCTCCACATTTGTCACATATTCCTTTTTGTTTTGGTGGATTCATTACTACATTATATACTGCTTTGCATTGTTGGTTTGAACATACTCTTCTGTTTACAATTCTTTCTATTATTTCGTCTTCTGGTGTTGTTAAGTTTAAGACCATATCTATTTTTCTGCCTTTTTCTTGTAAGTATGTGTCTAGTGCTTCTGCTTGTTTTACTGTTCTTGGGAATCCGTCTAGTATAACTCCTTTTTTTACATCATCTTCTTCTAGTCTGTTTTCTACTATTCCTATTGTTATATCATCTGGTACTAAATTTCCTTTTGATATATATGAGTCTGCTATTTTTCCTAGTTCTGTTTGTTCTTTGATGTTTTGGCGAAATATATCACCTGTTGATACTTGTTTATATCCTGTTTTTTCTTCCAATAAACTTGAAACTGTTCCTTTACCAGTTCCTGGAGCTCCTAACATAATTATTATCATGATTCATCTCTCCTTTTCATTTTACATGCATATTGTATTACAAAATCATGAAAATTTCAAGGTTTTTTTTAGTTTTTCTCAATTTTTTCCATGCTATTGCATAAAAAAAATACCCTAGTGGGCATTTTTTTATTTTTATTCTAAGAATCCTTTGTAATGTCTCATTGCAAGTTGTGATTCTAGTTGTTGTACTGTTTCTATTGCAACTCCAACTACGATTAGTATTGATGTACCACCAAATGCTATGTTTAGATTTGTAAATCTTAAAAACATTGGTATTATGGCGATTATTGCTAGGAAAAATCCTCCAAACCATGTTAGTTTTGATATTATTGATGATAAATATTCTGTTGTTGGTTTTCCTGCTCTTATTCCTGGTATGAATCCACCATTTTTCTTAATATTTGATGATACTTCTGCTGGATTGAATGTTGCGTATGTGTAGAAAAATGTAAATCCTATGATTAGTAATAAATATACTATTGCATTTCCTATTGAATAGCCAATTCCAACAGATGATGATGATGTGGCTATTGAAAATTTGTATAGTCCTGCTAAAAATCCTGTTTGATTTGCTATGTCTTTAACAAATGCTGATATTATCATTGCAGGGAATGTCATAAATGTTGATGCAAAGATTATTGGCATAACTCCTGCCATTGCTAATTTTAATGGTATATGAGTATTTTGTGCACCTACCATTTTTCTTCCTACAACTTTTTTAGAGTATTGTACTGGTACTCTTCTTTCTGCTTGTTGTACAAATACAACTCCTGCTATTAGTATTACTGCTCCTATTAGAATTCCTATAGATAGTAGTAACCCTGTTGTACTAAATGCTCCATCTACTACTATTAATCCCCATAGTGTTGTTACAAATGAAGGTAATCCTGATATGATACCTACAAATATGATTAATGAGATTCCATTTCCTATACCTTTATTTGTAATTTGTTCTCCAAGCCACATTAATATTGATGTTCCTGTAATTAGTGCTACTACGAATAATGCTGCTGTTACAAATTCGTTGTTTACAAATATTCCTGAATCTTTGTATGAGATATATAACACTAGTGATTCTACTAATGCAAGTATTATTGTAATTATTTTTGTGTATCTATTTATTTTCTTTCTACCTTCTTCTCCACCTTCTTTTGTTAATCTTTCTAATGATGGTATTATCATTGATAATAATTGAATAACAATTGAAGCTGTGATATATGGAGTAATTGACATTGCAAACATTGAAAATCTTGAGAATGCTCCACCTGATATCATATTTATTAATCCTGCTATTCCATCAGCTGAACCCATTGCTTCTTTTAATGTTACAGTGTTAACTCCTGGTACTGTAATAAAACATCCTATTCTGAATACAACTATTAATAATAATGTATATAATAGTTTTTTTCTTACTTCTGGTG
The DNA here is from genome assembly GCA_947628775.1 of uncultured Clostridia bacterium. Taxonomy (GTDB): domain Bacteria; phylum Bacillota; class Clostridia; order TANB77; family CAG-508; genus CAG-269. The sequence goes on along the minus strand of CANRBI010000030.1, from coordinate 2,438 downwards.
TTTTAAGTGCATTTTTTATAGTTTTAAACAATTAAATCACCTCAGCCTTTCCACCTAAAGCCTCTATTTGTTCTTTTGCTTTTGCTGTAAATCTTACGGCTTTTACATTTAATTTTTTATCTAATTTTCCAGTTGCAAGTACAACTATTCCGTCATTTATTTTTCCAATTATTCTTTCTTCTAGTAGAGTTTCTGCTGTAACATCTGTTGCTTTTGATTTGCTTAGCATTGTTAATGTTACTTCTGTGTAATTTTTAGAATTTATATTTTTAAAACCTCTTTTTGGAAGTCTTCTGTATAGTGGTGTTTGACCTCCTTCGAATCCACGTCTAACTCCTCCACCAGATCTTGCTTTTTGACCTTTTTGTCCTCTTCCTGATGTTTTTCCAAGTCCAGATCCTATTCCACGACCTACTCTTGTTCTTTTAACTTTTTTTACATTTGGTTTTAATTCATCTAGCTTCATTTTTGCACCTCCTTGATTTATCCTTTTTGATAAGTAAATCTATGATTATAAGATATCTTCTACTTTCTTTCCTCTTTTTTTAGCTACTTGTTCTATTGTTTGCATAGATTTTAGTCCTTCAATTGTAGCATATACTACGTTTCTAGGATTGTTTGTTCCTATAACTTTTGTTCTAATATCTTTATATCCTGCAAGTTCTAGTACTGGTCTAACACTTCCTCCTGCTATAACTCCAGTACCAACTGTTGCTGGTTTTAACATAACTTTTGCACTTCCAAATGTTCCAACATATTCATGTGGTACTGTTGTACCTACTACTGGAACTTCTATTAGATTTTTCTTAGCTTCTTGAATAGCTTTTTTAATTGCATCTGGAACTTCTGCTGCTTTTCCATTTCCTACACCAATGTGTCCGTTTTCGTCGCCAACTACAACTACTGCACTAAATCTGAAAGTTCTTCCGCCTTTAACAACTTTTGCAACTCTGTTAATAGCAACAACTTTTTCTTTCAATTCGCTTTTTTCTTCCATTAGTTTTCTTTCCTCCTTTTATGGTTTAATGTTATTAGAAGGTCAATCCACCTTCTCTTGCTGCTTCTGCTAATGCTTTTACTACTCCGTGATATATATATCCTCCACGATCAAATACTACATTTTGTATATTTTTTGCTTTAGCTCTTTTAGCTATTAATGCTCCAACTTCTTTTGCTGCTTCAATATTTGCATGTTTTGTTTTTACTTCTTTATCTAAAGTTGATGCTGCTGCTAATGTGTTTTGAGCTACGTCATCTATTAATTGAACATATATATTGCTGTTACTTCTAAATACACATAGTCTTGGTCTTTCTTGTGTTCCAGATATTTTTTTTCTTACTCTTAGATGTCTTCTTTGTCTTTCCATTTTTCTATCTGTTTTCTTAACCATTGCTATTACTCCTTTCTTAATTTATTTATGAGTTTTATTTACCTGTTTTTCCTTCTTTACGTCTAATAACTTCATCAGCATATTTAATACCTTTTCCTCTATATACTTCTGGTGGTCTTTTTGATCTTACAACTGCTGCTGTTTGACCAACTAATTCTTTGTCAATTCCTCTAACTATTATAGTATTTGGATTTGGTACGTCAAATGTGATTCCTTGAGGTGCTTCAAATATAACTGGATGTGAATATCCTAGAGACATATTTAGGTTATTTCCTTGTTTTTGAACTCTATATCCAACTCCATTTATTTGTAGTTCCTTTGTGTATTCATCTTTTACACCTATTATCATGTTATTAATTAAAGTTCTTGTTAAACCATGTAAACTTTTATTTAAGTTTTCATCATTTTTTCTTATAACTTTAATTGTATTTCCTTCCATTTCTAATGAGATATTTTTATGTACCTCTCTTTCTAATGTACCTTTTGGTCCTTTTACAGTAATTTTTTGTCCTTCTATTTTTACTTCTACACCGTCTGGTACTGTTATCGGTTTATTTCCTATTCTTGACATTTACTTTTCCTCCTATCTTTTTGTAATTATGTCATTTTATAGCTTTCGCCTTTTTTTATTACCAAACATAAGCTAAGACTTCTCCTCCAACTCCTAAAGCTCTAGCTTCTTTATCTGTTTTTAAGCCTTTTGAAGTAGAGATAATTGCAATACCTAAACCATTTAAAACTTTTGGTAAATCTTCTTTAGAAGCATATACTCTTAATCCTGGTTTACTTATTCTTTTTAATCCATCTATAACTCTTGTTCCTTTTTCATCATATTTTAAAGTAATTCTGATGATTCCTTGTGTATCATCTTTTATTTCTTCAAATGATTTTATATATCCCTCTTTAAATAATATTTCTGCTATTCCTAATTTCATATTTGATGCAGGTATGTCTACTGTTTTATGTTTAGAACTATTTGCATTTCTAATTCTTGTTAACATATCTGCGATTGGATCTGTAGTTGTCATTTATAACTTACCTCCTTTT
>CANRBI010000029.1 GCA_947628775.1 uncultured Clostridia bacterium | reverse complement strand
CAAACATAACAGAAGAAACAATAAATAAAATATTCTATAACCTAATACGAGCAATAATATTCATGATATACTTCTTAGCACTAATCATAACATATGAAAAAGCAAACCAATACACAGAACTACTAATAAGAATACCAGCAGCAGCAATGCTATTAGCAGGGCTAATCTACTTAGAAAAATCCTACAAAAAAGACGAAGGCAAATCACTACTAATATCAATCGAACTATTCATAATGTCAATACACACATTAGCAATAACATACATCACAACAAAATTCAACTTCAACATTCAAATATACATAATAGCAGTATCATACATATTTGCAATATACCAAACACTAAAATCAATAATAATATACACAAAAGAACGAAAAGACTACCTAAACAACCTAAGTGATGTAAAAGAAATAGTAAAAAAAGAAAAACCAGTAAAAAAAGAAGCCACCAAAAAAACAAAAAAAGAGGTAAAATAAATGATAAAAAGTATGACAGGATACGGAAAAAGTAACCTAACAGAAAATAATAGAGAATATCAGATAGAAATAAAAAGCATAAACCACAGATACTTAGACATAAATGTAAGAATGCCAAAACAACTAACATATCTAGAAGACGAAATAAAAAAAATAATAACCTCAAAAATAAAAAGAGGGAAAATAGAAATCTACATAACATACCAAAACAACAGTAAAGAAGGAATAAACGTAAAAATCAACAAAGAAATAGCAGAAATATACATAAAAGAACTAAAACAACTAGCACAAGAACAAAACATAGAATCAAAAATAGAAGTAATAGACATAGCAAAAATGCCAGACGTACTAAACGTAACAAGCAACCAAGACGACGAAAAAATAAAAAACGAAATAACAAAAGCAACACAAGAAGCAACAGAAGGACTAATAAAAATGAAACAAACCGAAGGAGCAAAAATAGCCGAAGACATACAACAAAGACTAAACAACATAAAAGAAAAAATAAAACAAATATCTTCAAAATCCACTAGACTTATTGAAGAATATATAGTAAAATTAGAAAAAAGGATAAAAGAAATATACAAAACAGAAATAATAGATGAAAACCGACTAGCACAAGAAGTAGTAATATATGCTGACAAATGTTCAATAGAAGAAGAAATAACAAGACTAAACAGTCACATACTACAATTTGAAACAATGCTACAAACAAACGAAGCAATAGGAAAAAAATTAGACTTCATAATACAAGAAATGAACAGAGAAACAAACACAATAGGATCAAAAGCAAACAATCTAGAAATAACAAACGGAGTAGTAGACATCAAAACAGAACTAGAAAACATTAGAGAACAAATACAAAATATAGAATAAGGAGGAGCCCATATGCAATTAGTAAATATAGGATTTGGAAACATAGTTTCAGCCTCAAGAATAGTAGCAATAGTCAGCCCAGAATCAGCCCCAATAAAAAGAATGGTACAAGAAGCAAAAGACAACAAAACAGCAGTAGATGCAACATACGGAAGAAGAACAAGAGCAGTATTAATAATGGACTCAGGTCATATAATACTATCAGCAGTACAACCAGAAACAGTAGCAGGAAGAGTAGACAAAGACATAACAGCAACCCAAATAGCATCAGACGTGATAGAAGAAAATAAAGAATAAAAAGGCAGGTAATTAAAAATGATGGTAAAACCAAGTGTAAACGAATTATTAGAAAAAGCAGAAAACAGATATGAGCTAGTAATAGCAACATCAAAAAGAGCAAGACAACTAGCAATGGGAGCAGAACCATTAACAGACAAAAAAGAAGAATCAGTAGTAACACTAGCAGCAGACGAAATAGCAGAAGGAAAAGTACAAATAATAAAAAACAAATAAAAAGGTTATAGGAACCAAAAAACCTAAATAAGAAAAAGGAAAAGAAAAAAATGAAAAAAAACATAATATCATTAGGAGGAGACTTAGCATCAGGCAAAGGAACAGTATCTAAAATATTAATGGAAAAACTAAACTACGGAATATACAGAAATGGTGAATATGCACGCCAACTAGCAAAAGAACTAGGAATAGACATAACAGGATTCAACCAATACGTAAAAGAACACCCAGAAATAGACAGACAAATAGAAAAAAGTGCAGCCGAATACGCAAAAAATCACGACAACTTCATAATAGACGCAAGACTAGGCTGGTATGCAGTTCCAGAATCATTTAAAGTATACTTAAAAGTAGACATAGACGTAGCAGCTAAAAGAGCATTCGAAGACCAAAAAAGAAAAGAAACAGAACAATTTGAAACAGTAGAAGAACAAAAACAAGACATGATAAAAAGATTCAACCTAGAAAACGAAAGATACTGGAACCTATACAAAGTACACAAAGAAGACCTAACAAACTATGACCTAATAATAGACACAACAAACAAAACTCCAGAACAAGTAGCAGAACAAATAGAGCAACAATACATAAAATGGCAAAAAGAGCAAACAAAAGAAGAAAGATAAAAACCACAAAAAGAAAAGGTAAAATAAGAGGTGTAAAAAATGACAGCAATATTAACAATAATATACATATTAGTACTATTAATATTTGCACTACTATTATTTTCAATAATGCAAATCAAACTAGCAGGAATGAAAGTAAAAGACTTTTGGGACTTCATAGAAGCAAACCAAATGCTAGAAAAACTATATCGTTTTGCCATACAATACCAAAACATGTCACCACAAGAACAAGTAATATATCTAGCAGAAGCAGAAAAAATATTCACAGCATTTGACAAAGTACCAGCAGAACTATGGGAAGAAGAATACCAAAAATACAAAGAAGTACTAAAAAAATACAATGACATAAAAATGATAAGATGGGTATCTGAATAAAACATAGAGATGTAAAAAAACACATCTCTATTTTAAAATGAAAAAAGAAAGGAGAAACCGTATACAAAAGTATACGAAAAAATAATGAAAAAAAGTCACATATACAGAATAATATTTTTAATATTATCAATAACAGTAGCAACAACAATATTCATATTTTCCAACCAAAACGGAACAAAATCAAAATCAACAAGCAGAAAAGTAATGAGACAAATAATAGAAATCTGGCCAAGCACCAAAAACCTAAGTGAAAAGCAAAAACAACAACTAGTAGAAAAATCCCAACCAGCAATTAGAAAAGCAGCACATTTCACAATATACACACTATTAGGTATAAACATACTAATATTTTTAAAAACATTTAACATAAACAACAAAAAACAAATAATATACACACTAATACTATGCATGATATATGCAACCTCAGACGAAATCCACCAAATGTTCACAGATGACAGAAGTCCAATGATACTAGATATACTAATAGATACACTAGGAGCAACATTTGGAACATTAATAGTAACCGAAATAACGAGACTAATAAATAAAAAACAAAAACAACCACAAAAAAATGTCGAAAACAGTTGAAAAAATGCAAACAAATATGATATAATAATAAACGGCATATAAAAACGCAAAATAAAAAGAAAAGAAGGGGAAAACTTGAAAAAGATAAAAAAATACAGAAATATCTTTTTAAGGATAGCAGATATAGCAATAATAATAGCAGCATATTACATATCAACACTAATACTAAATAACACAATAGACGCACCAACCAACAAATCAATAATAATTACAGTAGTATTAGCAATAGTCACATACACAACCATGTTAAACGCATTCAAAACATACAAAAACATAACAAGATACGAAAACGGAAATGACTACATAATATATGTAATAGCATGTCTAGTATCATACACAATCATATCAATATTAAAACTAATATTCAAAACAAATATAGTAAATCAAAGAATAAACATAATAGCAGCACTAGGAATAATAGTAGCAATAATAAGTTACAGAGTAATACTAAGGTTCATCTTAACACAAAACTACATAAATCCAGAAGCCAAAAAACCAAGCAACAGAAAAAATGTACTAATAATAGGAGCAGGAGAAGCAACAAAAATAATAATAGGAACCCTAAAAACAACATTAAGAGACATATACCATGTAGTAGGACTAATAGATGACAACATAAACAAAGTAAACTACGCAATATCAGGAAACAGAATATTAGGAACACGAAAAGATATACCAGAAATATGTAAAGAAAATAATGTAGAACTAATACTATTTTCAATATCAAACATCTCAAATGAAGACAGAAAAGACATCTTGCAAATCTGTCAAGAAACAGGATGCAAAGTAAGAATACTACCAGGAACAAAAGACCTAATAAGAAACAAAGCACTAATGGACAACTTCAGAGATGTAGAAATAGAAGACCTACTAGGAAGAGATCCAATCAAGCTAAACAACAAAGACATAAAAAAACTAATAAACAACAAAGTAGTACTAGTAACAGGAGGGGGAGGCTCAATAGGATCAGAACTATGCAGACAAATAATAAAAAACGACCCCGAAAAACTAATAATATTAGACATCTATGAAAACAACCTATATGACATAGAACAAGAACTAAAATTCAACTATCCAAACAAACAAATACACACAATAGTAGCAAGTGTAAGAGACAAAAAAAGACTAAACGAAATATTTAAACAATACAAACCTTATTTAGTATTCCACGCAGCAGCACACAAACACGTACCACTAATGGAAACAAGTCCACTAGAAGCAATCAAAAACAACGTCTTTGGAACCTACAACGTAGTAAACTGTGCCCACGAATACAAAACAAAAAGGTTTATACTAATATCAACAGATAAGGCAGTTAATCCAACAAATATCATGGGAGCAACAAAAAGATTATGTGAAATGATAATCCAAGCCAAAAACAAAGAAAGCGAAACCGAATATGTAGCAGTAAGATTCGGAAACGTACTAGGAAGCAACGGATCAGTAATCCCACTATTCAAAAAACAAATAGCCCAAGGAGGACCAGTAACAGTAACACACAAAGAAATAACAAGATTCTTCATGACAATACCAGAAGCAGTCTCACTAGTATTGCAAGCTATGAGTTACGCAAAAGGAGGAGAGATATTTGTTCTAGATATGGGTGAACCAGTAAAAATATACGACATGGCCCAAAACCTAATCAAACTATCAGGACTAGAACCAAATGTAGACATCCAAATAAAAATAACAGGATTACGTCCAGGAGAAAAACTATACGAAGAGCTCCTAATGGCAGAAGAAAACCTAGAAAAAACAAATCACGAAAAAATATTTATAGCACCACCAGATCATGACATAAATATAGAAAAAATAAATCAAAAATTAGAAAAATTAGACCAATTACTAAAAAACAACAATAATGAACGAAAAGAAGAAATAAAAGAGGCTATGAAAGAAATAGTACCAACATACAAACCAAAATAAGAACAGGAGAAAACAAAATGAATAAAAGAATATATTTATCATCACCACACATGTCAGACGAAGGATATGAACAACAATACATAAAAGAAGCATTTGACACAAACTGGATAGCACCACTAGGAGAAAATGTAAACAAATTTGAAGAAGAACTATCAACATATGTCGGAGCAAAATCAGCAGCAGCACTATCATCAGGAACAGCAGCAATCCACATGGCACTAAAAGCAATAGACATAAAAAAAGATGATATAATATTCTGCCCAACACTAACCTTTTCAGCAACAGCAAACCCAATAATATATCAAAATGCAACACCAGTATTTATAGATAGTGAAAAAGAAACATGGAACATGAACCCAAAAGCACTAGAAAAAGCATTTGAAAAATATCCAAATCCAAAAGCAGTAATAGTAGTACACCTATATGGAACACCAGCAAAAATAGATGAAATAAAACAAATATGTAAAAAACACAATGTTCCACTAGTAGAAGATGCAGCAGAAAGCTTAGGAGCAACATATAAAGGAAAACAAACAGGAACATTTGGAAAATACGGAATATACTCATTCAATGGCAACAAAATAATAACAACAAGTGGAGGAGGAATGTTAGTATCAGAAGACGAAGAAAGAATAGCAAAAGTAAGATTCTGGGCAACACAAAGTAGAGAACCTGTACGACACTATGAACACAAAGAAATAGGATACAACTATAGAATGAGTAATATCGTAGCAGGAATAGGAAGAGGACAACTAAAAGTATTAGACAAAAGAATAGAACAAAAAACAAACATATACAACACATACAAACAAGCATTTAAAGAAATAAAAGAAATAGAAATGCGGACCAACACCAGAAAACAGCAAACCAAATCACTGGCTATCAGTAATAACACTAAAAGAAAACTCTAAAATAAAACCAATAAATATCATGGAAGCACTAGAAAAAGAAAACATAGAATCCAGACCAATCTGGAAACCAATGCATAAACAACCCGTATTCAACAAATATGATTTTATAAAAACAGAGCAACAAGCAATATCAGAAGACATATTTGAAAGAGGAGTATGTTTACCATCTGATACAAAAATGACAAAAGAAGAACAAGAAAAAGTAATACAAATCATAAAAAACTTATTCAAATAATAGGGGGCATTTTAAATGTACCAGAAGTATATAAAAAGAATACTAGACTTTACACTAAGCATTCTAGCCATAATAATACTAAGTCCAGTAATGTTAATTTTGTACATATTAGTTAGAATAAAACTAGGCAAACCAGCAATATTCAAACAACAACGCCCAGGTAAAGATGAAAAAATATTCACTCTATATAAATTTAGGACAATGACAAACAAAACAGACGAACAAGGCAACCTACTACCAGATGAAAAAAGACTAACAAGTTTTGGTAAAAAACTAAGAAGCACAAGCCTAGACGAACTTCCAGAACTAATAAACATAATAAAAGGAGACATGTCAATAGTAGGACCAAGACCATTATTAGTAGAATATTTACCCTATTACACCGAACAAGAAAGACACAGACATGACATAAGACCAGGACTAACAGGCTTAGCACAAATAAGTGGAAGAAATTCGATATCATGGGAAGAAAAATTTATAGATGATTTAGAATACATAGATAAAATATCATTTATTTATGATATAAAAATAATTTTGAGAACTATAGAAAAAGTATTTAAACGTGAAGGAATAATGCAAGACAAAAAAGAAACTATGAAAAATATGAAATTAATAAGAGAAAAGGAGACAAGTAAATGAATAATATTTTATTTTGCAGCGCGGGAAGGAGAGTAAAGTTAATAAAAAACTTTAAAGAAACATTTAATGGATTAGGAAAAATAATTGTTGCAGAAAATTCGATATATTCGCCAGCTAGATATGTAGCAGATAAATCATATACTGTTCCCCAAATATCAGATAATAATTATATAAATGAAATAATGAAGATATGTAAAAAAGAAAAGATAAAACGGAATTTTTACTTTAATAGATCCTGAAATTGAAATATTGGCAAAAAATAAAGAAAAATTTGAAAAAGAAGGAATTTTAATATTTGTGCCATCAGAAGATACAGCTAGAATTTGCTTTGATAAATATAACATGTATAAATATTTAGTAAAAAATAATATAAAAACGATTTTAACATATAACAATATTGAAAAATTCAAAAAGGCTTATAATGAAGGAAATATTGAATTTCCAGTTTTTATAAAACCTAGATGTGGTAGTGGAAGTGTTGGAGCAAGAAAAATAGATAATATAAAAGAATTAGAAGAAAGTTATAAAAGAGATAAAACATTAATTATTCAAGAATATATGGATGCTGTAGATTTAGATGCAGATGTGTATATAGACGTGATTTCTAAAAGAACTGTAGAAATATTTACGAAGAAAAAAATAGAAACTAAAATAGGAGGAGCTAATAAAACTATTTCTTTTAAAGATCAAAAATTATTTGAACTGATAAAAAAAATAGTCAAATTATTTGAATTTTCTGGACCAATTGATATAGATTTTTTTTACAAAAATGGAGAATATTATTTATCTGAAATAAATCCTAGATTTGGTGGAGCGTATTTACATGCTTATGGAGTAGGAGTAAATTTTCCTGAATTAGTATATAACAATTTAAATAAACAAGAAAACAAAGAAAATATAGGTAACTATAAAGAAAACATAGCTATGCTTATGTATGATGATGTAATAATTACAGAAGTATAAATTTATTGAGAAAATTAGAATTAGAAGTATATAGGGGAGAAAAATGATAAAAAAAAACAAAATACTATTTGTAGCAACAGTGACAAAACATATAGTAGGATTTCATTTACCATATTTAAAATTATTTAAAGAGCTAGGGTATGAAGTACATATTGCAAGTAATGGAATTGAAAAAATAGAATATTGTGACAAGCACTTTAATTTACCATTTGAAAGATTTCCTTTTAAAAAAGAAAATTTGAAAGTATATAAAAAACTTAAAAAAATAATAAATGAAAACAATTATGAAATAATACATTGTCATACACCAGTAGGGGGAGTTTTAGCAAGATTAGCTGCAAGAAAATCAAGAAAGAATGGAACTAAAGTTATATATACAGCACATGGATTTCACTTCTACAAAGGAGCTCCATTATTTAACTGGTTAATATATTATCCAATAGAAAAGTTTATGGCAAAATATACAGATTGTTTAATAACAATAAATAACGAAGATTATGAATTTGCAAAGAAACATTTAAAAATAAAACGAATAGAATTAATACATGGTGTTGGAATGAATACATGTAGGTTTGAAAAAAAATTATCTGCTAATCAAAAAACAGAAAAAAGAAAAGAATTTAATATAAATAATGAAGACATAGTTTTAACATATGTAGCAGAATTAAACAAAAATAAAAATCAAATTTTATTAATAAATGTGATTGAAAAATTAAAAATAAATCAGCCTAATATAAGACTTTTATTAGTAGGAGATGGTTGTTATAAAAATGTATATCAAAAAACAGTAAAAAGTAGAAATTTAGAAAAAAATATAAAAATATTAGGACAAAGAAAAGATATAAATGAAATATTATCAATTACTGATATTTATGTAGCTAGTAGCATAAGAGAGGGGTTAGGTTTAAATGTAATTGAAGCAATGTATAAGGGTTTACCTGTAATAGCCACAAATAATAGAGGACATAGACAGTTAATAGAAGATAATAAAAACGGATATCTTGTAGAAATAGATAATGAAAAACAGTTAAGAGAAAAAATACAAATACTTATAAATGATAAAAAAACGATAAAACAATTTAAATTAGAAGGACAAAAAAATATAGAACCATATAAACTTGAAAATGTAATAAAAGAAATGGAAAACATTTATAAAACAATAATAAACCAATAAATAAAAAATGGAGGATACATAAATGAAGCAACCATTAGTAAGTATTATTATGGGAGCATATAATTGCGAAGATACTATAAGTAACTGTATAAAATCTATACTTAAGCAAACTTACCCAAATTGGGAGTTTATAATATGTGATGATTGTTCAACTGATAACACATTGTCTATTATAAAAAAGTTCCAAGAACAAGACAATAGAATAATCATTATTCATAATGAAGAAAATCTAAGGTTAGCTGCTTCATTAAATAAATGCTTAGAAATTGCTAAAGGAAAATATATAGCAAGAATGGATGCTGATGATGAATCATTACCTGAACGTATAGAACGACAAGTTAATTTTATGGAAAAAAACAAAGAATTTGATGTTGTTGGATGTAGTAGAATTATTTTTGATGAAAAAGGAGAAAAAGGCATTAGAAAAAGCATTGAATTTCCAAATAAAAATAATCTGCTTAAAAGCACACCTTTTGCACACCCTACTATTATGATGAAAAAGGAAATTTATGAAAAACTAGGAGGATATGTTTCTAATAATTCAACAATGAGAGCAGAAGATCTTGAATTATGGTTTAGGTTTTATGAAAAAAATTATAGAGGATATAATATACAAAATCCTTTATATAAATATAGAGAAACTAAGAAAGATTTTTCAAAAAGAAGTCTAAAAGCTGCTATTCAAACTTCAAAAGTATATTGGAATGGATATAAAAAAATAAATATTCCAATATATAAAAGAATTTATTTTTTAAAACCAATTATAGCTGCTTTGATTCCAAATTATATTATGCTTAAATATCATACAAGAAAATTATCATAAAGGTGAATAAAATATGAAAATAATAATTACAGTAAATACATATTATCCAATGAAAGATGGAGTACAAAATGTAACAGAATATCATGCTGAAAATTTAGCGAAAAGAGGGCATGAAGTAATAGTTTTTACTCCAAATTATGGAAATGAAGAAAAAGAAGAATATAATGGAGTAAAAATAAACAGGATAAATGCTCGAACTAAACATACCATATATTATGGAGATAAAAAGAAATATCAAGAACAAATATTAAAAGAAACACTAAATGCTAATGCGATAATAAATGTATGTACTCAAAATCCAATGACAGATTGGTGTTTTCCAATATTAGATAAAATACAATGCAAAAAAATTCTATATATGCATGGTATGCACAATATGAAGTGGAATTGGAACAGTATAAAATCTTTTAGCGATATAGGACATAAAATATGGAATAATTTAAGATGGGGAATGTATTATAAAAGTTTAAGAAAATTTATAAAAAAGTATGATGACTTTATTCAACTACATAGATTCGATTATGCTTATAAATATTTTTTTAAAAAATATAATATAAAAAGTAAAATTATTGAAAATGCAGCTGAAAACATATTTTTTGAAAATGATGAAACGACAAAAAAAAGAAAAAGCATTATATGTGTAGCTAATTATTTACCAAGCAAAAATCAAGAATTTATTTTAAATGCTTTTTATAAATCTAATATTAGTAATGAATACAATTTAATTTTAATAGGAAATAGTAATAATACTTATTATAATAAGCTGTTGAAAATAAATAATAACCTAAAATTAAAATATGGAAAAAAAGAAGTTGAAATTTTAACTAATATTTCTAGAAAAAAAACTATTCAATATATTAAGGAATCATGTATATATCTTATGGGAAGTAAACATGAAATGTTTCCAATATCTATTGTAGAGGCAATGGCTGCAGGAATTCCATTTATTTCAACCGATGTAGGATGTGTTAAATATCTACCTGGAGGAATAGTTGTAAAAAATGAAAACGAAATGGCTTATTGGTTAGAATTATTAACAAACAATGAAAAAATTAAAAACTATTTTGGAAAAATAGGAAGAGAATATGCTATAAAACATATGTCAATAGAAACTAAAGTTAAAGAATTAGAAAAAATTTTAGAAAGTAAAGAGTAAAATAGAATGAAAAAAATAATTTTTATTTGTCCATACTTTGGAAAATTACCTAAAGAACAAATGCAGCTGTGGTTACAGTCATGTTCTTATAATATAGATGTAAATTGGCTTATTTTTACAAATGATAAAACAGAATTTAACTATCCTCCAAATGTAAAAGTAAATTATATAGAATTTGAAGAACTAGCAAAATTTATTCAAAGTAAATTTGATTTTAAAATTAGTTTAAATAATCCATATAAACTATGTGATTTTAAACCAACATATGGCTATATTTTTGATAAGTATATAAAAGATTATGATTTTTGGGGATATTGTGATATGTCTGATACCATTTTTGGAAATATAAGAAAATTTATCACAGAAGATATTTTAGAAGGAAATGATAAAATTGGGTTCTTAGGTCATTTAACATTATATAAAAATACTCCAGAAATTAATAAGAGATTTATGTTAAAAACAAAATCTAATATATTAGTAAATGAAATACTTGGAAACAGTGAAAATAAAGCATTTGATGAATTGACAGAATACAGTATCAATACAATTTATAATGAGTATAATTTAAAAAATATTAGAATCGACAATACATATGTTGATATTTCTCCATTAAGATTTTCATTTCAGGCAACATGTTATAATGATAAATTTGAATATAATTGTAAAAAATTAAAACCGATGATATTTGAATGGAATAAAGGTAATTTATATGAATGTACAGTTGAAAATTCAAACATTGTAAAAAGAGAAATACTGTATGTACATTTTCAAAAGAGAAAAGTAATAAAAAAATTTAATGGAACAGTAGATATATATTATTTAGTCCCAAATAAATTCATTACTGATTTAGAATTAAATAATACTAAACAAATTATTAATATAACAAAAGATAAAATATATTTACCATTTTTTAAATTAAAATGGCTGGCATTAAAATATCGATTAAAACAACTACTAAAATAGGGAGGACAAGTTAAAATGAAAGAAATATGTAATAAGGAAAAATGCACAGGTTGCATGGCATGTTTTAATTGTTGTCCGAAAAAAGCAATCAAAATGGAAACAGAAAATGGTTTTTATTTTCCCATTATTGATGAAGAAAAATGTATTGATTGTGGATTATGTAAGAAAAAATGTCCATCCATAAATAAAATAATAAAATATTTTCCACAAGAAAATATAGCTTATGCTGTTATAAACAAAAATAAAAATATAAGAGATACAAGTTCTTCTGGAGGTGTATTTTACAATATAGCAAAATCCATAATCCAACAAAATGGAGTAGTATATGGAGCAGCATGGGATTCAAAATTACAGGTTAAGCATATACGTATTGAAAACATCGATGAAATTAAAATGCTACAAGGAAGTAAATATGTTCAAAGTAATATAGATTTTTCTTACAATAATGTAAAAAGAGATTTAAAATTTGGTAAAAAGGTTCTATTTTCAGGAGTACCTTGCCAAATTGCGGGATTATTAAGCTTTTTAGAGAAAAAATACGATAACCTATATACATGTGAAGTACTTTGTCATGGAAATGCTTCTCCAATAATATTTGAAGAACATAAAAAATACATAGAAAAAATAAATAATGCGAAATTAAAAGAAATAAACTTTAGATATAAAACTAAAGAAAAATGTCAAAATATACAATATAAATTTGATAATAATATTAATGTTATAAATCAGGACCCATTAAAAGACTATTATTATAATGGATTTCAAAGTGGAATATTACTAAGAGATTCATGTTATAAATGTAATTATATAGGAATAGAAAGATGTGCTGATATAACGTTAGCAGATTTTTGGGGAATAAAAAAAGACAGTATCAAATTGGATGATAATTTATGTTATCCATCTTTAGTATTCGTTAATACTAAGCAAGGAAAAGAATTATTTGAGATAAACAAAAAAGATTGGAATATATTTAAAAGACCAATAGAAGAAGCAATTTGGGGAAATTTATCATTAAGAAGATCAGTACCAATTAATAAATATAAGAAAAAATTTTTTACAGAATATCCAATTAATGGATATGAAGAAACAGCAAAAAAATTTTTAATTGAACATAAAGGAATTAAAGATAGAATAAAAAAATTAATAGGAAAGAATGCAACAGCATTTCTTATAAAGGTGTTAAAAAGATGAATAAAAATAAAATGAAAGTTGGAATTATTACATACCATGAACCAATTAGTTATGGAGCAAATTTACAATGTTTAGCATTACAAATGTATTTGGAAGAAATACAATGTAATCCTGAAATTATTAATTATTCAAATACTGCTTATTTGGAATTACGCTCTAAAAATAAAACAAAAACTTTAATAAGAAGGGCATTAAATTTTTTTAAAAGTCCGGTGGCTTTTTTAAAAGCTAAATTTAATGCTAATAAAATTGAAAAACAAAAAGAAAATTTTAAAAAAGAATTAGAAAAAAGAGATAATAAATTTTTTGATTTTCAAAAAAAATATTATAAAATTTCAAAAAAAAGATATGAAAATTATTCAGAAATACAAAAGAATTGTCCTGAATATGATGCATACATTTGTGGTAGTGACCAAATATGGAATCCTGGATTTTGTGATATGGACGATAATTATTTTCTTACTTTTGCACCAAAAAACAAAAGAATAGCATATGCTCCTAGCTTTGGAGTAAGAAAAATACCATTTTATGCGAAAAAAGAATATAAACGACGTTTAAATGGTATAGAAAAAATCTCTATTAGAGAAAAAACAGGATCAAAGATAATAAAAGAATTAACTGGAAAAGATGTTCCCGTTGTAATTGATCCAACTTTTTTAATTAGCAAAGAAAAATGGATAGAAATCTCAAATAACTCAAATATTGAATTACCAAAAGAATATATTCTTATTTATTTTATAGGAATAGATTCTTATACTCAAAAATACATAGATAAAATAAAAAAGTCTTTTCCAAATTTTGAAATTATTAATCTTATATTTGATCAGACCTCATATGGTCCATGCGATTTTATAAAATTAATTAGCAATGCAAAATTCGTATTTACTAATTCTTTTCACGGATTAGCATTTTCCATAAATTTAAATATCCCATTTGCTGTAGGAAAAACATTAAAAGATTATGGAAAAAATAGCGGTTTTAGTAGGGTAGAAGATTTGTTAAATAGTTTAGAACTATTAGAAAGAATATACTGCGATGGTGAAAAGCTAGACGACAAATGGCTTTCTTTAGACTATAGTGAAGTAAATAAAAGAAAAGAAGAAATAGTTACTAAATCAAAAAAATATTTAAAACAAGCATTAAATATAAAATAACAAAGAAGGGAGAATATATGATATTTAAGTATATTAAATATATCATATAAGAAAAATAATGCAAAAAGAAAACAATAAAAGTGCATCAAAAGAACTCGTAATTAATACCATTGTTTTTGGATTAGGAACATTAAGTTCAAAAATAATAATGTTCATTTTGCTACCAATTTATACAATATATATGACAACAGCTGAATTAGGAGAGGGAGAATTGGTTGTTAATTTTATGAATTTACTATACCCTATAACAACTATTAATATTTTAAGTGCACTTTTAAGATATACAATGGATAAAATATATGACAAGAAAAAAGTATTACAAAATACTGTTTTAGTAATCACATTTGGTATAATTTTATTTGGAATTATAATTTTTAATATAAACATAAATAGTTCGATAAATAATTGGAAGTTATATTTATGGATTTTACTGGCATGTTATTCTTTTCAACAAATTTTATCTGTGTTTTCTAAAGCAATAGATAAAATTAAATGTTTTGCTATTGGAAATATAGTGTATACTGCTTCATTATTAGTAATTAGTGTGATATTATTAGTTGTTTGCAAAAGAAAAACAGCAGGCTATCTGGAAGGTATAATTCTCGCTAATATAGTATCATTTATATATTATGCATATAATTTGAAAATAAATAAATATATTAGCAAAGACAAGCCAGACATAAAGTTATTGAAAGAAATGGTATTATTTTCTTTACCACTAATAATAAATTCACTTTCATGGTGGATTGCTAGTTTTTGTGATAGATTTATAATAGAACTTAATCTAGGAACAACAGCTGTAGGAATTTATTCTGTTTCCTCAAAAATTCCCGCAATAGTTTCTGTTGTATCTAATGTGTTTATGCAAGCATGGGTTTTATCAGCTATAAAAGCTTATCAAGAAGGTAATACCAGTTTATTTGACAGCGTATTTAGACGATTTAGTGCATTATTTATTTCTTGGGCAGCTATAATTATAGTAGCTACTAAATTTATAATGACCTACTTAGTTGGAAAAGAATTTTTTGAAAGTTGGCTATACGTTCCTTTATTAATATGTGCATCCGTATTTAGTGGTTTTGGGAATTTTTATGCTGCATTATATACAGCAACTAAAAAAAATTTTTCAGTAATGATTACTACAATTATAGGAGCTATTACAAATATATTACTAAATTTATTACTTATACCAAATTATGGAATACAAGGAGCAGTAATTGCTACGATGATTTCTCAATTAATTGTTACAATTTATAGAATGATTAATTCACGTAAGTTTATAAAATTCAACTTAGATTTAAAACGTATAATATGTGCTACTATAATGCTGATTTTAGAAAGTGTTTTATTAATATATAGTAAGAATGTTTTATATTCATTAATATTGATGTTATTTATTCTATTAATATATTTGGATGAAATAAAAATAATATTAGATAAGATTATAAAATATTTAAAAATACATTACAAAAGAAAGGAAAAATAAATGAAAAAGATAAATAAAAAAATAGCTATAATAATCTTTTATGTTATATGGTTATTAATAGTTTTAACATATTTTTGTTATAATTCAGATTATAATTTAATGTTAATATCATGGATTAGTAATATAAGCTACATCATATTAATTACGTGTATATACTTTATAAAAAAAGATATTTTTGACTTTTCAATAATATTTATGACATTTATATTTTTATTTTGTTATGGACAAGTTTTTTTATATTCCTTAGGTGTTAATACAGAAACATTACGTATTTTTATAATTAATACACAAGAAGAAATTATAAAAGCCACGACATATTTTATATTAAGTTTTTTATTTATGGGATTAGGTATATTAATAACATGTAAAAAAAACATGAATACAGATAAAAAAATAAGCAAATATTATAATAATGCAATCAAGTATGTAGGACTTTTCTTATTAATGATATCAATAGTTCCATATTTTTATAAATTATTTAAAGATATAATTTTAACAAGAAGTAATGGATATATCGCATTATATCAAACTGAAAATATATCAACCAGTATACCAGTAGTTGGATATATATTTTATTTCTTTATACCATCTTTAATAATGTTGTTATATTCATATAGAGATGAAAAATTAAAAAGAAATATTATTTTATTTATATGCTTAATTGTTATAGTAGGAAAATTACTAATAGGAGGAAGAGGAACAGCAATATCTATAATTGCTACAATAATATTATTTTACCATATATATATAAGAAAAATCAAAGGTAAAAATTTTATTAAATTATTAATAATAGCAATAATTGTAGCTACCATAATACCAGTTATTGGAAAAATTAGAGATAAAAATTATACATTTCGGAGAAGCAATTAATATAATATTTGAAAAGAATAATAATCCTATAATAGAAACAATTTCTGAATTAGGAGGATCTATGAATGCATGGTGTTTAACATATAAAGTAGTACCACAAATGCAAGATTTTAAACATGGAGAATCATATTTAGCTAGTATAATGATGATTTTACCAGATGTAATTTATGGAGAAAATTCATTTACTGAAAAAGCATCATTAGACACATGGTTACAAAATATCTTAAATATGTCGTATGGACCAGGATTTAATATTTTTGCAGAAACATATTATAATTTTGGCTGGTATGGAGGAGTTGCTTTTTCTATTATTCTTGGATTATTTTTTGGTAAAATATTTAACTTACAAAATAAGGATATACAAAAAAATGAATTATTGAAACTACTATCATTAATCTTTTTATTTAATTCATTAGAAATAGCAAGATATCCGTTTCATAGCACAATAAGAAATATAGTATATATTTATATTTTTCCATACATATTGATAAATATTTTATATAAAAAAAGGATTAACAATAAAAATTCTGTACAAAATAACAGTCTAGAAACATAAAATATAACTAAAATACAGATTATACAAAATTAAAACAAATAACTGATATATAACAATAAAATTAAATAAAAACCACAAAATCCCAACACCACACCAAACTCCAAACCCGCCAAAACTCAACAAAAACCCATACTCAAAAAAAATTAAAAAA
>CANRBI010000028.1 GCA_947628775.1 uncultured Clostridia bacterium | reverse complement strand
ATTGTCTCTTTTTCATAAAATTTTCTTTCATTTTCATCTTTTATTCCTATTAATTCACAATAATGAGACCAACTCAATTGTCCAGACGTCTGGACAATTGGGTAAGTTATATAAAAATTTCTCATATTAAACAAATTTGAACGTGAATAACCTTTTCCCATTTTCTTTGTAAGTCTTTTAGATAGTTCTATATATAGCTTTCTCCCATATTCTGGAGTAATATCTCCTCCTTGTTCTTCTTCAACAATCATTTTTCCAACATTCCAATAATAATTGACCATTTCTTGTCTAACATTATTGTAAACTCTTTCTCGAGTTTGTACTGTATAATCTATAATATTATTAACTAATCTTTCTATAATAGCATTTTCATTCATATTTTTACCTCCTTTTGCATTTTTTATAATCTCTTATTGACTACTACTATATCATAAAATTTAAAATTTTTCCATTAAATCTATAAATTTTCATACATATATTAATTCTTTCAATATAATCTCCTCTGCTTGTTGCTTAATTGCATTCATAGCGCCAACCCAATAAAGCATATTAGTATTTTTCATGTCTTCTGTTAAATTACTTTTTACTTTCAAATCATCCATATTTATGAGAAATATATAAAAAATCTACGTAGTATTTTTATTTTGTCAAACAATTTGTTTCTTGCGATATTACATCATTTGGCGTTCCTAGTTCTGATATTCCTAGTTCATTATTTTTTATTGTTAGATATCCTAGGTAAAATAGTAGTGATATTAATTCTCTATCTGTGAAATCTATGTCGGTATTATATTTTTCTATTATTTTTACTTGTATATATTCTTTTTTCTTCAATTAATATTTCAGTAAAAGCAGTATTTTTATATTCTGCTTTGGGTGGGTTTTTATTTATTACGTTTTTGTTACATTATTATTACAGGTTAATAGTTGTGCTTTTATTTATTAGTTTGATATTTTGTGGCATTTTAAAAGTCTTATTTATTAAACTTTTTGTTTGATAAATAAGGCTTTGTATCTTTTTTTATTTTGTTGACATTTCGTCTACTACACTGATGCTATAATATTTGGTGTTTTCTATTTTGTAGGTTAGGTTTAGGTCTTGCATTTTGTTTGTTTGTAGTTTGGAGATATCTATATATTTGGTTCCCATTAGTACATTTGAGTCAGAGTAAAAATCTATTTTTAGGTATTTACCATTTAGTTTGTTTTCTTCTGGGTTTATTATTTTTCCAGTTATTTCGCCTCCTTGTTTTGTTGCTTTTGCGTCTTTTATTAGTACTTGGCTTATATTATCTTGTCTTTCGAGGTTATAGTATGATGAACGTAGGTTCATGTTTATTAGAAATTCTGAAAAAAACATAAATGCTATTATTGCTATTACATATGTTAATAATCTTTTTATTCTACTCATTTTTATTTCCACCCTTTTTATTTACTAGTTTATATTATATCACATATTTTCTGTAAATACAATGAGTATATGTATGTTTTGTCTACTTTTCTGTTTAGACTTTTTTCTAGTGCTTTTTTGTATATTTCGAGTTGGATTTTGTATTTGTCTATTAGTTCTTGCTCTGATTGGGTGTAGTCTGTTTTGTAGTCTAGTAAAATTAGTTCGTCTTTTTGGTTTATGTAGTATAGATCTATTACTCCTTGTACTAGGATTTCGCCTTCTATGTCTTGGTTGTATATTTCTTTTGCAGGTAGCTCAATATAGAATGGTTTTTCTCTTTGGATTAGTTTGGCTGTTTTTAGTTCGTGCCATATAGGTGTTTTAGTGTAGTTATATAGTTTATTTAGTTGTATGCTTTGCATTTCTTTTTGATTGATTATGTTGGTTTCATATAATTCTTGTATAAATTGTTTTAGTTGTTCTAAGGTATAGCCTTTGTTTGTGTCTAGTTTTTGCATACATAAGTGCATTATTGATCCTTTTTGTGCTCCTGTTAGTGGTTTTGTTTCGTCTAGGTCAATGAATTGTGGTTCTTTTAGTTTGTATTCTGGTTCTTGTATGTCTTGTGTTGTTTTTAGTTGTTTTATTTCACTTACTGACATTTTGGTTGGTAGTTTTGTTGTGGCTTTATGTGGATATTCATATTCTATTTCTTCTTTTATTTTAGTTGCTATTTCTTTTTGTGATTTGTAGTTTTTTATTTTTAGTTTTTCTTCTAGGTCAATTTGTTCTGGCTTTTCTTCTTGTTGTTTTAATTCTTTTAGGAATTTTTCTTTTTCTATCATTTTTAGATTTGCTATTTCTTTTGTTTGGTTTTTATTGTATTCATTTACTAGTAAGATCCAATCTAAATATGAATTACATTTTTTTAGTAATATTGGGTTTATTTTTCCGTTTTCTTTTTTGTATATGTTTACTTGCTTTTGTATTGTGTCTAATTTTTGTTGTGTATTTTTTTCGGTTGATGTTATATATATTTTTTCTTTTGCTCTTGTTAGTGCTACATATAGTATTCTCATTTCTTCTGATAGATTTTCTATTTCTATTTTGTTTTTTACTGTTTGTCTTGCAAGTGTGTCATATCTTATTTGCATATTATAGTCTATGTATTGAGGTCCTATTCCATATTTTTGGTGTAGTAAGACTTTGTCATTTTTTATGTCTTGTTTGTTAAATTGTTTGTTACTGTTTGCTAGAAATACTACTGGAAATTCTAGGCCTTTGCTTTTGTGGATACTCATTATACGTATTACATTATCATTTTCTCCTACTATTTTTGCTGGTCCTAGGTCACTGTTTGTTGATTTTAGTCTTTCTATGAAGTTTATAAAATTGTATAGTCCTTTAAAACTTGATGTTTCATATTGTTTTGCTCTTTCAAATAGTATTTTTAGGTTTGCTTGCCTTTGGGCTCCATTTGGCATTAGTCCTACATAGTTGTAATAGCCTGTGTCTATGTAAATTTTCCAGATTAATTCGTCTAGTGCTAAATATTCTTGCTCTGTTCTCCATTGTTCTATATTCTTTTCAAATAGTTGGATTTTTGTTTTTAATTGATCATCTACATTTAGTTTGGCTTTTTGCATACATTCATAAAAGTAATTTTCGTTTTTGTCTGTTAGTCGTATTTGTACTAAGTCATCATCTGTAAATCCACATATTGGCGAACGTAGAACTGTTATTAGTGGTATATCTTGTAGTGGGTTATCTATTAGTTTTAATAGGCTTATTATTGTTTGTATTTCTACAGTTTCTAGGTATTCTTGTGTGCTGTCTGAAAATACTGGTAAATTGTTTTTGGTTAGTTCTTGTTCATATATTGTGGCTTTGTCTTTTGTTGAACGTAGTAGTATTACTATGTCTTTTGGCTCTATATTTTTAAATTTTTTGTTTTTTCTGTCATATATTTGGTATTTGCTGTCTATTAGATTTTTTATTTCAGTTGAAATATATTTTGCTTCTATTTCAATATCTTCTAAATGTTCTTCTTCTATTTCTTCTTCGTCTTCTTGTTCTTCAGAGATATATTTTTCTTCTTGGTTTGTATTTATTATTGTTATTTGTGTTTGTAAATTTTGCTGATTTTGTTCGTAGTCTGTTGCTCCTAGGTTTAGATATTCTTCTTCTGTATATTCTACATCTCCTAATTTTTCACTCATGATATTTTCAAATATTAGGTTTGTAAATTCTAGCACATTACTTCTACTTCTAAAGTTTTTAAATAGTTGTATTTTGGTACCTGTGCTTGAAGTTTCATCTTGTGTGTATGTTTTGTATTTTTCTAGAAAAAGCTCTGGCATTGCTTGTCTAAATTTGTATATACTTTGTTTTACATCTCCTACCATAAAGATATTATTTCCTTTTGAAATTGAGGTTAGGATGTATTCTTGTACTTTATTACTATCTTGATACTCGTCTATTGCTATTTCTTCGAATTTTTCTGTGTATTTTTTTGCGATTTCTGTTTTTGATATTTTTCCATTTTCGTTTTTTATTAATATTTGTAGTGCAAAGTGTTCTATGTCAGTAAAATCTACTATGTTTTTTTCACGTTTTTTATTAGTAAATTTTTGGTCAAATTCTAATATTAATTTTTCTAATTTTGATAGTGTTGAATACATACTGTATATATCTTGTGTTGCTTGTTTTGAGTCTGCTGTTAGTATTTTTTCACGCTTTTTGTTTAGTTTGTCTTTTACTAAATCTCTTATTTTTTTTGCTTCATCTTTTATTTCGGGTTTTATCTTTTTTCTAGTCCATTCTTTGAATTTTAGGTTTTGTGATGCTTGATAGGCTGTATCCCATGAGTATAGATTATTATTTAGGTTTTGTATTTGGTCTATGTCATTTTGTATTATTTGAAAACATGGTTCTAGTTCTTCGTCTTGTGATAGCATTTGTTTTAGGTCTTCTAATATTATTATGTCATCCTGTAATTCTTCTTTTATTTCATTTAGTAGCTCTTCTCCCCATATTGTTTCTTTGAAGTCTTTGTTTATTAGGTTTTTATCTTGTAGGTTAAACATTTCTATTTTTTCATGTAGCCATTCTTTTGGGAATGGATTTGATGATATGTATTGGTATATTTTTTTTATTAGGTCTTTTAGAGGTGTATCATCTCTATAGCTTGTGTATGTATTTATTAGAGTTGCAAAATCTTCTTCTTCTGTTTCATATTTTTCTTCAAATATTTCTTCTAGCACTTCTTCTTTGATTATGTCGATTTCTGTTGTATCAGCTATTCTGAAATTTGGTGATATGTTGTCTAGTTCATAAAAGTTGTTTTTTACTATTTCTAGGCAAAATGAGTCTATTGTGGAAATATTTGCTAGGTTTAGTAGTGTTAGTTGCCTTTGTAGGTTTTCGTCTTCTGGATTTTCGTCTAGTTTTTCGTATATTGCGTTTAGTATCCTTTCTCTCATTTCTGATGCTGCTGCATTTGTAAATGTGACTATTAGTATTTTGTCTATATCTATTTTTTCATTTATTATTTTATTTATCATTCTTTCTACTAGTACTGCTGTTTTTCCACTTCCTGCTGCTGCTGCTACTAGGATGTTACTATTGTTTTTATATATTGCTTGTTTTTGTTCTTTAGTCCAGTTTGGCATATGTTACTCCTTATATAAGTGTATTTAGGTTTTGAAGCTTACCTATAAACTATTTAGATTATATAATTTTTGTTTGAATATTGCAATAGGATAAATTTTTTAATGCTTTTTGTATTGATTTTGTTGGTGTTTTTTATTATAATAGAATTGTAAATTGTATATAATATTGAGGAAAGGAGTTTGTTATTATGATGGAAGCTAATGATGTCATTGTAGATTATACTGATAATAATAAGGTTTTGGGTAAAACATTTTATTGGATGTTTTTAGGACTTTTAGGTAGTGGTATTATTGCAGCTTATACTTATTATTCTGGATTGTTTGTAACTTTAATTGAAGGTGGCGGCTTTTTAGCAGTTGGTATTGCTGAATTAGTTATTGTACTTTTATTTTCTTTTTTATTTAGAAAATTGTCTGCGGCTGCTGTTGGAGTTCTGTATTTTGTGTATTCTATGGTTAATGGTATTACACTTTGTACAGTTTTTGCTTATTTTGAGTTACAATCTATTATCACTTTGTTTGGTGTTTCTGCTTTGATTTTCGCTGTTTTGGGTTATATTGGTTATAATACTAAAAAAGATTTGAGTAGTTGGAGTACTTATATTATGGTATTTTTAATTGCTGGTCTTGTTCTTAGTCTTATTAATTTATTTGTATATAACTCTACTTTTGATTTAGTTGTAAATTGGTTTGTACTTGCTGTATTTTTAGGAGTTACAATTTATGATTTGAATAAAGTTAAACTTTTGCAGGAAAATCCTGATTTTCAAAGTGATAAAATACACATCTATTGTGCTATGCAGTTATATTTAGATTTTATTAACATATTTTTACGTATTCTTTATCTTTTTGGAGATAGAAGAGATTAGTAAGTAAAAAAGAGAATATTTTATAAAAAATATTCTCTTTTTTAAGTTATATTTGGGTCTTTATGTACTTATTCATTTACTGTTGAGTCTGTTCCTTCAAATGGTATGAATTTATTTACTATACTTTCTTTGTTTATTTCTTCAGATCTAAATGTTCTAAATGAGGTGTTTATTTTGTTTTCTACTAGTTCTTCTACTTCGTCTTTTGTTGAATGTTCTGCTAGAACTAGTTCACTTATTAGTATTTGTTTTGCATTGTTAAGCATTTTCTTTTCGCCTGTTGATAACCCTTTTTCTTTTTGTTTAAAGCTAAGGTTTCTAACAACATCTGCTACTTCGTATATGTTTCCGCTTTTCATTTTTTCCATATTGTCTCTGTATCTTTTATTCCAGTTTTTATCCATTGTTGTTTCATCTTGTTCTAGTATTCCTATTACTTTTTCTGCTGATTCTTTGTCTATTATGTTTCTTACTCCTACTTCTTCTGCTTTTGCTGTTGGTATCATTACTTTTACTTCACCAGGCATTTTTAGAATGTAGTAAGATTGTTTTTCTCCTAAGATATCTTTTTCTTCTATTGAATCGATTGTTCCTGCTCCATGCATTGGGTAAACTATTTTGTCACCTACATTAAACATGTGGGTCATCTCCTTTCAGTTTTTTCAGCAAAAAAATATTATAAAGTTAAATTGGATAAATTTAACTTTATTGGATTTTTTGACCATCTTTATTATACCATAATTTTAACAAAAAGTCAAAGCTTTTTTTTAGTTTTTTTATGTAAAATTTTATTCTTTTCTTGTTGAACCAAAGCCTCCTTGGCGTATTCCTTGGGCTTGATCATCATCTGTAATTAGGTATTTTTGGAATATTGCTTGTCCTATTGCTTCACCTTTTTTTATTTCTATATCTTCTTCTTTTATGTTGTAGAATGCAAACATTATATGTCCATCATTATCTTGGTTTCCATAATAGTCTTTGTCTACTACTCCTACACTATTTGCTAATATTAGTCCTTTTTTCTTTGGGTTTGAACTTCTGTTGTATAAAAATAGTACTTCATCATCTTGCATATATGCTTTTATTCCTGTTTTTATTAGTGTAGGTGCTGCTCCTTTTTTAAAACTTGGTATTATTGTGTCTTCTGCCGCTTCTATATCATATCCTGCTGAATATTTTGTCTTTCTCTCAGGTAAGTTTATCCCTTTATCTTCAAATCCTTTTGCTACTTCAAATCCTCTTAATTTTTCCATTTTTAATTCTTCCTTTCTTTATTTCATATTTTGTATAAAGTTTGCATATTGCATATTTAGCCTTTCATTATATAACTGTTTATCTCTTTCATTTGTTGGCTCTATTAGTCCTATATTTCCTTCTTTATCTGAGTATATAAATTGATTTAGTGCAGGTAGTTCTTTGGAATGTTTGTATAGCCATTGATAATATGGTGATATTTGTATATCCATTTTATTTATTACTGTTGTTAGTAACATATCTGGGCTTATATATTTTGTATCAAATTCAATTTTTTTGTCATAGTTATTTAATATTAGAGCTTCTGTATTATATTTTCTAAAAATATCTTGTTTTTCGTCTCCTGTGTTAAAATATCTTAAGCCTAGTAGTAAATCATCTCCTTTAGTATCTCGTAATATTGGTAAGTGGTCTCCAAAAAATAGTATGATTGTTGGTTCATCATATGTTTTTATAAAATCATATAATCTTTGTAATTGTTGATTTGAATCATATACACCTTGAGTATATGCAAGTATTGTTTTGTTATCTTTTTCATCTAGTTCACTTTCTACTATTTGCATATCATATTCATCATATTTGTGTTCATCAAATGGCATATGTGTTTCTATTGTTGCTGTCATATAAAAAAGTTTTTCATCTTTGTCTTTGTTTTGTAAATTTTCAATTACAGCATCTACTAGTGCTTCGTCTGATAAATGATCTCCTTTTACTTTTTGCTCATAGTTATCCCAGTCTTCAAATGCATTTATGTATTCATCTATTCCTAAGTTTTTGTAAACTGGTTCTGATAAATAGAAGTCTCTTCCAAACATCATTTTTGTATAATATCCATTATTTTTTAGTTCATTTATTATTGATGGATTTTTAGAAGATCTTTGGTCTCTATACATTTGCATAAATGGTAAATATCCTTTATTGAAAAATGACATATTTGCTCCTGTTAGTATTTCAAATTCTACATTTGCAGATGATCCTCCATATGTTGGGCTAATCATATTAATATGTGTACCTTCTTGTGTTAAATTTTTAAATACTTGTGTTATGTCTTTATCAAATTTTATTTCATCTAATTTTTGGATATCCCAGTATGATTCTTGAAACATTACTATAATATTTGGTTTGCCTAAATCTGTTTCATCTACCGGTGTTGTACTTGCAAGTATTTCTTCTGTTTCTTCTTTTTTATAGTTTTCTGGTGTGTTAAATCTATTTTCTATTATTGTTTCATAGATTCCTCCTACAACTCCATATTTTTTGTAATAGTTCATTATATTTGTATCTATATTATAGTCTATTCTTTCTTGTTGTTTATATAGGTTTTTTAATAAAAAATTGTCTTTTGGTTCTATTGGTGCTATTAGAAATGTTGTTAATATTAGTGTTATAGAACATGTTAATATTCTTGGTTTTCCTGTTATTTGCTGAGTAGATAATTTTGCTACTATATTTATTGCAATTAAAATTACTATTGTTTGTATTAGTTTTTTGTATGGTATAATTTGTGTAATATCTTTTGCTAGTGTAGATATTTCGCCTAGATTTTTTGCTAAAGATATATCTGAAATATATAATGGTGTTTCTGTATAGCTGTATTTTATATTACTTATTGTTGTTATTGATAATATTAATATTGATAATATTAGTATTGACCTATTTGTTTTTTTGGTTATTGTTGTTAAGACTAGAAATATTAGGTAAAATAGTGTTACTGAAAATATCAGTGTTGGCCATCTATATAAATTTAACATATCTTTTGGGTTATCTATAAACATTATGTTTAGTGTAATTAGTAGTAATGCTACTAAAATTATGTTTATTAATATATTTATTGGTGTTTTGTATTTGGTTAAAATTTGTTTTATTTTTATTATGTATTTATTTTCTTTTATTTTTTTTATGCAATCTTGTATTTTGTCCATTTTTTGCTCCTCTCTTATGCTGATTAGAATATTTTTGGTATAAATATTATTAGTCCTACAATTATTGATGTTATAGCAAGAATTAGTACTGCTCCTGCTGATATGTCTTTTGCAATTTTGGCTTTTTCATTTATTTCTGGCATGGCTATATCTACTGTTGTTTCTATTGCTGTGTTGAATAATTCGGCTGATATTACTAGCCCAAATAATATTGTACATATCATCCATTCTAAATTACTAATTTTATAAATTATTCCTGCAATTATAACAAGTATCATTATAAGAATATGAACTTTTAGATTTCTTTCTTCTTTTAATGATGTTACTATACCTCTTATAGCATATTTAAAACTGTTTGCTATATTTTTGTTTTTTGACATTGTTTTTTCCTCTTTTCTCTAATTTTAATTCTAACATAAAAGTAAAAAAAATGATAGTGGTTTTCTATCATTTTTCGACAATTTTTTTCTGATTATTATTAAATTGTGTTTTTATTATTGATGTATATAGTATTAAATATGCTATTGATAATAAGCCTCCTGCTAATACATCACTTGTGTAGTGTACTCCTAAATATATTCGGCTAAAGCCTATTAAAATTGTTATTATTGTTAAAATTGTACATGTTATGTATTTGTATTTTTTGTTTTTCATATTTTTCCATAAAAGATATATTATTAATCCATAAAATGCTACACTTATCATTGAATGCCCTGAGGGAAAACTATATCCATTTTGCTTAATTATCATATATTGTACTGGTCTTGGTCTTTGTACTATGTTTTTTAGTAATTGATTCATTAGTGTTATTACTATTAGATTAATTAAAACTACAATTTTTGTTTTATTATCTTTTTCAAATATAATTATTGCTGCTGTTATTGCTATTATACAGTATGCACTTCCTAAAGTTGTTA
The DNA here is from genome assembly GCA_947628775.1 of uncultured Clostridia bacterium. Classification (GTDB taxonomy): domain Bacteria; phylum Bacillota; class Clostridia; order TANB77; family CAG-508; genus CAG-269. Next base: position 7,855 of record CANRBI010000028.1, on the reverse strand, counting down.
TTATCTTCATTATTAATGTTAATGGTTCTTGACGTATATTTAGTATTATAAATTCATATATTATATTGTCTATTTTTATTTGTTCTTTTGAATATACATCTTCTAATATAGCTAAGAATGCTATTATACATATTAACATTATTGCGTATTTTAGTATATTAGTTAGTTTTAGCTTTTGTTTCATTAGTTTTTTTCCTTTTTATATATTGATATATTTTTGTTTCTTTTAATATTTCTTTTAGTTTTTTCTGTGGTAAATAATAATATATTTGTACTCTTTTTGAGATTTTGAAATATATTATCCATACTAAAGGATAAGTTATATTTGATATTAGGATATTTGCCTCTTGTATGAAATATTCTTTGGTGTAGTATTGTGAAGGATTTATATATGCATATATTATTCTGGTTAGTGTTATTATTGTGTTTACAATTAACATTACTATATGTGATTTTATTAGTTTTTTAGGTGTTTGCTCTTTTCTTTTTAATGTTATACATATTTGATAACATGCTAATAAAATCATAAATGTGTTTTGTACAATTATTGTATTTTTATAAAATTCTAAGCTTTGGCCTAGTCTTTCAGCATTTGCTGTGTCAAATAATCTTACTATTATTTGATAAAAACATATTACCCAAAAGAAGGATAAAATTCCTCCAAATTTGCTGTTTTGTTTTATTGTTTTGTCTTGTATGTTTTTATTTAATATACGTCTGTCTTTTATCCTTATAATTAGTATAGCTATAGCTAACATTATCACTATTATTAGAGCTAGACCAACTGCTGCTTTTTGCATTTCTATTGTATTACTCATTTTTCTTTCCTTTTAAATTTCTAATTTGTGGAATATTTTTTTACCTTTTTTTAAGATAGCATATCCATTTTCAAAATCTTTTGTTGATAATGTATAATTTATATCAGTTATTTTGTTGTCATTTAGTGATATTGCATTTTGTGTTATTAGTGTTTTGGCTTGACCTTTTGATGGTGCTATTCCTACTTTTACTATTGCATCTACTAGTGTTATATTTATATCTTCTAATTTACTTGATGGCATATTATCTATTGAACCTTGACCATTAAATAGTGCATTTGAGGCTTCTTCTGCTTTTTTGGCTTCTTCTTCTCCATGTATTAGTTTTGTTATTTCATATGCTGCAATTTTCTTTGCTTCATTTATTTGTTCACCTTCTAAGCTTTCTAGTTCTTCAATTTTTTCTATTGGTATAAATGTAAGTAGTCTTAGTACTTTGCCAATACTTTCGTCTTCGACATTTCTCCAGTATTGGTAAAATTCATATGGACTTGTTTTTTTGCTATTTAGCCATAAAGCTCCTTTTTCTGTTTTGCCCATTTTTTTGCCTTCTTTTGTTGTAAGTAGTTTGAATGTTAGTCCAAAAGAATCATCTCTACCTATTTTTCTAATTAGTTCTACTCCACCTATTATGTTTGACCATTGGTCATTTCCACCTATTTGCATTTTACAGCCATATGTATTATATAAATATAAAAAGTCATATGATTGCATTAACATATATCCTAGCTCAAAAAATGTTAGGCCTGTATCAAGTCGTTGTTTGTAACATTCCGCTGCTAACATTTTGTTTATTGAAAATAGACTTCCTATTTCACGCATGAAGTTTATGAAGTTTAGGTCTAGTAGCCAATCTGCATTATTTACTATTATTGCTCCATTTTCCCCTTCAAAACTTATAAATTTTTCTATTTGTTTTTTTATTTCTTTTACATTTTCATCTATTTGCTCTCTTGATAGCATTTTACGCATATCGGTTTTTCCAGATGGGTCTCCTATAGAGGCTGTTCCTCCTCCAACTAGAATTATTGGTTTATGACCATTTTTTTGCAAATAACTTGCTACCATTAGTGATACAAAATGTCCAACATGCAGACTGTCTGCTGTTGGATCTATTCCTATATAAAATGGTACACATTCTTCTTTGCTAAATAGTTCGTACATTTCTTTTGGGTGTGTTAGTTGTTCTATGTATCCTCTTTGTTCTAGTTCTTCTAGTGCGTTTTTCATTTTTATCATCCTTTCTTTTTTAGGTGTCTATTTCACCTTTTTTATTTTTTGCATTTCCTATTTTTTGTGATAGTTCTCCAAAACATTCATATGTTAAAAATCTATTGATATTTTTTACTGATATTCCTGTTTGTCCTGATATTACATGTAAATTTTCTTCTAGTCCTTTTTCATTTATATATGTTTTAAATTTGTTAAATTCTAGATTGTCCTTTGCTATACAATTTGGGCATACATTTCCTTCTGATAAATAAAAATTACCACATCTGCTACATTTATTAAATTCCATTTTTCTTTCCTCCTATTTTTTCTTTTGATGTTTTTATGGTGTTATTTTATCATAAATTGTAGAAAATAGGAAGTATTTTTTTATATTTTTTTCATTTATCTACTTTTTTCTACTATTTGCACTATATCTGTTATATATTCTCCTATTACTGGAATATTTAGTGTTACTATTTTTTGCATTATATATATTAAGATTGCTGTGATTAGTGTTACTCCTATACCTATTCCAATTCCTCTTGATATTCCTGCAAGTAGGTTTCTTATTAGTACTTCTTTTTTATTTCCTAGTATATATGTTAGTTCTTGTATATTTCCTTTTTCTAGTGTTTTATTTAGTTTTTCTATAGATTTATTTAATAAGTTATATTTGCTTTTTCTTATATACATAAAAATCCATCCTTGTTTTTTTCTTTTAGGATGGATTTTTGTTTTATTTTTTATTCATATACAGATGTATTTTTTGCCATTGTGTTTGTTGTATTTGTTGTGTTTGTTATTTCATTTGCTATTGTGTTGTTTGTATCTGTTGTATTTTGATTTTCTTCTTGTTCTTTTTCTTGCTCTTCTCTTGTTGATTCTAGTGAGTTTATTAGTTCTTGTAATTTTTGTAGGTCTTTTCCTATCATTTCCCAGTCATTGTTATTACTTGATTCTGTTAAGTTTTTATTTGCTTTTATTATACTTTCTATTAAACCATCTATGTCTTCTGTATTTTCTACTTCTATATTTACTGCATTTCTTGATAATAGATTTTGTAATGCTTGTTCTAAAGTATCGCCTATTGCTACTTTGTTTCCTGATGATATTACTAATTTTTTAAGTTGTGGTATTTTTGTTTCATTTAGTTTTGTTTGATAGATTGGTTCTATGTATAATATTGTATTTTCTATTGGCATTACTAGCATTTCTTTTGTTATTTTGATTCCTGTTGTGTTTAGTTCTTCTATTTCATTTGATATTGCTTCATCTTGTTGTATTTGTTTTTCTAATTGCATTGGTCCTACTACATTACTATCTTCTGAGAATTTGTATAGTTTTAGTTTGTTTTTGCCATTTTCTGATACTCCTACTAGATATGATATTAAGTTTTGTTTTGATTTTGGTGTATAAATTTGTATTAGACCTATTTGTTCTTGGTTTCCATTTTTTATAACTGTATAATATGGTTCTAGTATTCCTCCTGATGATTTTGCAATTTTAGTATTATTGTATTTTGCAAAATCCCATAAGTCATCTGATCTATACAATATATCTGGTTTTGCGTTGTGATATGTTTTTAGTAGTTCTGCTTGTACTTTGTATAAGAATTTTGGGTATGTGAAATGTTCGGCTATGTCTTCTGGTATTTGTTCTTTAAATAAATTTGGGTACATATTGTTATAGGCCATTATCATTGGGTCTGATTTATCTGTTATGTAATATGTTATTGTTCCGTCAAATGCGTCTATTATTACTTTTACAGAGTTTCTTATATAGTTTATTCTTTGTTTTCTGTTGTCATGTTCTATATCTATTTGTTGTGAATATGGATATTGATTTGATGTTGTGTATGCATCTAGTACCCAAACTATTTTGCCTTCATTTGTTACTACTGTGTATGGTTCTTCATCATATAGTAGATATGGCATTGCTTTTTTGGCTCTTTTTATTATGTTTCTGTTTATAAGTATTTTACTTTCTTCTGTTATTTCACTTGAGAATGCAAGGTTTAGGTCTTTTTTGGATATTGCAAGTATTAGTCTATCTAAAAAGTTTAGTTTTAGTCCTGCTTGACCATTATAGTTTGAGGTGTGTTCTATTCCTTCTTCATCTGTATAATCATATTCTTTTTTGTTTTTAGCATTTGTTGCTATTGTTTCGTCTGTTGACATTCCGAAGTATATACGTTGCTCTGCTGTATTTAGAATATCATCTTTTCCTGATATTTCTTTTTGTAAATATTCTATATCTCCTGTATCTGTTGTTTTTGTTGCTGATGCTACTATTTGTCCTATTCCATGTGTATATTCATAGGTTTTGTTTGTATAGGTTCTGCCAGAGTTTACTATTTCTCGTGGTGATATGTATATTAATTGGTCGTTTCCATTTATTTTGTATTGTGCAAGTTTTGCATCTCGATAATTATAATATCCTGTACTTGTTTGTTTGTCTTGTAATGTTTTTGTTACAGCTTCTTGTGTTACTATTGGTGTATTTGCCATTAGTTGTTCATTTTTTGCTACTTCTTGCTCTGTTAGTGTTCCTGTGTATTCAAGACTTGTTTCTTCTACATCTATCTCATATGCATTTTTTGTACTTTGGATATTTGATGCTATATAATTTTTTTCTTTGTCTAGTCTATTACTACGTACATATATTAAATCAAATGTTGTTATTACTACAAATAGTGCTATTAAATATATTGGTATTACTGATAGACTTTTTATTATTTTTTGGGTATTCTCTTTTTTAAAATTTTTTACTGCTTTTGTTACAGCTATTATTATTATTATTCCAAATATTGTATAACCCCATCTTTGGATTGTTACTGCTGTGTAGTTTGCTCCTGTTAGTTCTATATCATTATTTGTTCCTTGGAATGTTGTTGTTGCTGAGTTGTCTATTGTTAATATTTTTCCGAATACTATATTTTGTGTTTTTAATATTGTTCCCATTCCTATTAGTACTGATATTATTAGTACATTTCTTAGTATTGTTTTTATAAATTTGCTTTTTCGTATCATCTGTCTTTCAACACCATCGAAATATTTGTTTAGTGTGATTATGTAATATATTGCAGTATATATTGTTATTCCTACTATTAGCCATAATGCATAATTTAGCATTTGTTCTATTAGTGGTTTTTGGAATATGTAATATCCAATATCTAAATTAAATATCATGTCGGTTTTTCCAAATGAGGCATTACTCATGAATAATAATACATTTTGTGCTAGTGAATTTGACACTATCACACTTGTTAAGATTGCTAATACAAATGCTATTGATTTATTTGGTAATTTTGGCATTTGTTTTTGCTCTTTATCAAAAAATTCTTTTAGTCCTTTTTTTATTCCTCTATTTACAATGTATATTATTAGATATAATAGCACGAAAACAGCTGCCATTATTGTGTATTTAAAATAACAGTTTATTTTAAATTCTTGTACATATGATTCTCCTAATTCTTTGTACTCTAAATAATTACCTCTTAATACTATGTATGTACATGCCATAAATAGTATTATAAATACAGTTACAAAAATTCTTCTTAATTTTTTGTTTTTGTTAATTTCTTGCATTTTAATTTACAATCCTTTCTCTCTTCCTAAAACTTAAATACATATATTTTACTCAATTTTTACTCAATTTTTTTACTCAATTTTTATCTCATTATATTATATAATAGCTTTTACAAAATCTTCTGAATTAAATATTTCCATATCATCTATCTGCTCTCCGACACCTATGAATTTCACTGGTATTTTATTTTCTTCAACTATCCCTATTACTGCACCCCCTTTCGCTGTTCCGTCTAGTTTTGTTAGCACAAGGCCTGTTATTTGTGCTTCTTCTTTAAATGCTTTTACTTGTGCTATCGCGTTTTGACCTGTTGTTCCATCTATTACTAGTAGTACTTCTTTGTCTGCTTCTGGCATTTCTTTTAATATTACTTTTTGAATTTTGTTTAGTTCGTCCATTAAATATTTTTTGTTGTGTAGTCTTCCGGCTGTATCTACTATTAGAATATCTGCTCCTGTTTCTTTAGTTGTTTTTATTGCATCATATACAACTGATGCTGGGTCTGTTCCTTCTTGTCTTTTTACTATATCTGCTTTTGCTCTGTTTGCCCATATTTCTAGTTGTTCTACTGCTGCTGCACGGAATGTGTCTGCTGCTGCTACTACTATTTTTTTGCCATCTTTTGCTAGTCTATTTGCAATTTTTCCAATTGAAGTTGTTTTACCTACTCCATTTACTCCTATTACTAATATTACTGATGGTTTGGTATTTAGATGTAAATTTATGTCTGTTACATCTAATATATTTTTCATTTCTTCTCTTAATACTTTTTTTACTTCTTCTTCATCTTCTATTTTTTGTTTTTTAATTCTTTCTCTTAGATTATTGATTATTTTACTTGAAGTTTCTACTCCTATATCTGACATTATTAGTATTTCTTCTAGTTCTTCTAAGAAATCTTCATCTACTTTTCTAAAGGTACTAAATACATTGTTTATTTTGTCTCCTATTGATTCTTTTGTTTTATTTAGACCACTTTTTAATTTATCAAAAAATCCCATTTTTGAGTTCTCCTTGCATATTTTATAGTTTTATTATTTGTTCCCATGTTTCATTTGGTTTTCCAAAATGTCCGTAGTTTGTTGTTGTTTTATATATTGGTTTTGTTAGGTCTAGTGTGTTTATTATTCCTCGTGGTGTTAAATCAAATGTGTTATTTATTTTTTCTATTATTTCTTGTTCTGGTATTGTATTTGTTCCATATGTATTTACATATATTGATACTGGTTTTGCAACTCCTATTGCATAAGAAAATTGTATTTCACATTTTTTAGCTAAGTTATTTGCTACTACATTTTTTGCTATATATCTTGCCATATATGCTGCTGACCTATCTACTTTTGTTGCATCTTTTCCTGAAAATGCTCCTCCTCCGTGTCTGCTATATCCTCCATATGTATCTACTATTATTTTTCTTCCTGTAAGTCCACTATCTCCAAGTGGTCCTCCTATTACAAATCTTCCTGTTGGATTTATGTAGTATTTTGTATTTTCGTCAAGTAACTCTTTTGGTATTGTTTCATTTATTACTTTTTCTTTTATGTCTTTTTTTAGTGTTTCTAAGCTTATGTTTTCATTATGTTGAGCTGATACTACTATTGTATCTACTCTTTTTGGTATATCGTCTTCATATTCTATTGTTACTTGCACTTTACCATCTGGTCTTAGATAATTTATTATATTTTGTTTGCGAACATCTGCAAGTCTTTTTGCTAGTTTGTGTGCTAGTGATATTGGCATTGGCATTAGTTCTTCTGTTTCGTCACATGCATATCCAAATATTATCCCTTGATCTCCTGCTCCTTCTGATTCTACATTTTGCCCTTGTTTTGCTTCTAATGATTTATCTACTCCTAATGCTATATCTGGTGATTGTTTTGATATGTTTTGTCTTATTGTACATGTTTTATAGTCCATGTCTATATTACTGTTGTCATATCCTATTTCTTTTATTGCTTGTCTTACAGTTTGTTCTATGTCTATATTTGCTGTTGAGGTTATTTCACCTGTTATAAATATCTCTCCTTTCCCAGCAACTGTTTCGCAGGCTACTCTGGAGTTTGGATCTTGCATTAAACATGCATCTAATATACTATCTGATATATAATCACATAGTTTATCAGGATGCCCTTCTGTTACACTTTCTGATGTGAATAGTTTTTTCATTTTAAATTTCATTCCTTTCTCGCTTCGCTCGCAAGGCACACATAGGAATGAAAGCCTTGAGTTTGAAGCAT
>CANRBI010000027.1 GCA_947628775.1 uncultured Clostridia bacterium | reverse complement strand
AATCTCCTTTATGGAATACTTGTCCTTGTTTTGTTGGGAAGGAATATATTTGTTCTTGATGTGGTATGTATTCTGTTCCTTCTACAATCCAACATGATTTTATAATACCTATTGCTTCTTGTATTCCTCCATAAACTGTTATATATAATTCTCCTTTTAGTGTAGAAGTAGCACTTATAAATTGTAAGTTACTTTCTTTATTTGCATGGTCAATAAAACGATTTAAATTATTATTTATTTCGTTAAAACAAGCATATACATTTTGACCAAATCCTTCATTATCTACTCTGCATAACGTATATGGTGTACTAGCTTTCAATCCTTCTATTTTAAATGATTTATATGTAGCACTTAAACTATCTCCCCAGCTATTTTCATTTATAAATTTACTCCAATTTAACATATTTTCAAGATTTTCTATGTTTTCATTTACATTTCCACACATATATGGACTATATGGTGTTGCTTTTGTACCTTTTTCTAGTTTAACTTTATCAAATACAGTTATTGTAGTTCCTTCAGCTGTTTCATTTGCTCCATTAAATGAAATCCATACTGAAGTTGCTTCTCCTGTATTAAAAGTTAAATTCCAATTATAAGGTTGCTGTAATGTTTTAGCACCTGAAAATCCTCTTATTCTGTTTGCAACACCTATCTCCTTATATACATTAACAACTACATTAATAGCAGAACTTCCATTTGCAGATTTTAAAATTCCACTTAATGTATAATCTGTATTTGATTTTAAGTTTTCTATTAAAATTCCACTTGAAGCTGACCAATTATTTGCTGTACTCAAAATAGTTCCATCTTCTTGTAATGATGTTCGGTGATTATCATTTCCATAACTAAAATCACCATATTTATTAAAATAATTCACATTATCTCCACAGTTTCTTATTTCACTTGGATTTTCTGGAGACAAACCTTGCTCACTTGTTTTTTGGTATGTGTTTCCACTAGAAATTAAATTTTTTTTTAACTTTTCTTCTATTGTTTTATTTATTGTGATTGATGGTCCTTTTTCTGTTTGGGTTGTTTTGGATATTTCAAACCATACACATTCTTCTTCTGGTTCTTCTTTGGATATTTTTATTCTGGTTGGCTTTACGTCTTTTGCTAGTTTATCTATTTCTACTTGTAAGTTTCCTGCTACATCTCCTGATAATACTACTTGTAAATTTTCAAACCATTCGTTAAAGTCTTTTGAAAAATTATTTTTTACAAAATCAAAATATTGTATATATTCTTCTTTGTTCTCTTCTAAATATTTTTGAAAATTTTCTTTTCCTTCTGTTAGAAATTCGTTAAAATCCGCTTCTCCCTGTTCTATAAATTCTGTTTCATCTTCTATGGTGCTATTTAACCAATCTTGATATTGATTGAATAATGTTGTTGTGTCTAGGTGCTGTAATTGGTTTGCAACTACTCCACATAATTCTGTGTTTAGCCTTAAATCTGTTATATTTTCTTGAGTTATTTTTATTGAATCAGATGTTACTAAAACATCTGCTAGGGCTATTTCATAAATATCATAGTCACGTTGTAATTCTGGTGCTACTGGATTTCCTGCTGCTTCTCCTTTTTTTACAAATGCTTTTATTGTTCTATCTTCAAAGTCTAATCTTACTACTATTCTGTCTATTCTATTGTGTGCTTCACTTTCTTCTATTACAAGTGTTTCTGGTGCTTCTACCCAGCCCATATAACCATTTATGTAACATACTCCTATACTTACCTTTACTTGCATTCCTTCTCCTGCTAATACCTGCATATTCGTAGAAGGATTGGGAAATACACCGTTTGAAATGAATTGACTAAAATATTTTGCAAAAAAAGAAGCCTCTTCAGCTCTATCAAATATTGGCATATTTTCTATATCATATCCTATTATTTCAGAATTAAAAAATCCGCTTCTCACTTTATCGCCTCCTTTATTCTTTTTAGATTATAGTCTTCTCCAAATGTTACATCTATTTCCTTATTACCATTTTCATATGCTTCACTTACTCCTATTATCCTGTTTTCGATATTAAAGCCTAATTTATCATTTTTATAAACTACTTTATCTCCTAAGTCATAATCTTTTAAATATATTAGGTTTGAATTAGTATTAATTTCCAAATCTGCTTTTTCTACTTTGTTATTTTCCTCTAATTTTTCTAGTCCTCTTTCTTTTAGCATTTGTCTATATTCTTCTTCTGTTGTATCTTCGTCTGATTGTAAGTCTCTTGCATCTACATATAGTTCTCTTCTATCTTCTCCTTCTTTTACTCTATCTATTGTTATACCTATACGTGTTGTTGTTTCATTTCCTTCTTCATCAGACTTTCGCTGTTCTCCTTCTACATATGCAAAATTTTTATATTTTGTTGTATCTGTAGAATATTCGTCATTTAATATATTTTCGAAATTTTTAGAGAAAATAGCCCATGTATTTTCATTTTGAGTGTCTATTCTGTCTAATCCTTGCCATACTTCAAATATAATTTCATCATTATCAAAATCGTACCATACTTTTATACTTAGTTCATCTTCTTTGCATAATTCGTATATATATTCTAATACACTTCCTCCTGTTTTTTGTGTTGTTCTTGTTCTGCCTAAACCTTTTCTTTTTCCTAGATTAAGTTTTGGTATTTTTCTTACTCCTGAATTTATTGCAAAATTTGTAACTAAACTACGTATAATATCTTCTGTTATCATATTTTTAAAGTATTGTGTTGTATTTATACATCTATCTTCTAGTATACTTTCTAAGAATCTTCCTGAATGTAATATTTGAGTTCCTGTAGTTTTTTCTTTGATATTAAAAGTTTCAATTATTGCTGTTTCTTTAAAATTCTTAGAATATATATATTTTGCATTTTTGAATTGATTTATAGTGTCTAAATTAGTTTGTAAACTAAAATTCCCACATTCGTAATATTTTCTGTTCCATACCAAACTTGAAAAATCATCTATCAATCCACATATTTGAAAATTTTTGTCTAACATTAATAATTCCATTTTATTACCCTCTATATTCCTAAAAATTCTCTGTATGTCTCTATTTGTATTTCTATGTTAGTTTCTCCATCATCACATTCGTATTTTAGTATGTTTTTACCTTTTTTTAAGCTAAAAAATGTGCTATTCCTATCAATTTTATTGATAATATTATTGCCATTTAACAATACAGATTTTTTTCTAGGATTAGTATTAATTCTTAATTCGTCCCCTTGATTTAGAGTTATATTTACTTTTATGTATTCATCATTGTTAAGTATTAGTTTTAAATTATCTACCTTTCCACGTCTTGCTATTGCTATTATTTCCATTCCTACTTCTTTGTCTCCATCATTAATGATAGGCATTACTGGTTTGAATGTTTTGTATCCCATAATTTTAGGTCTATTTATTAATGATACAAATGGAAATGTAAAATGTGGACTAATTGATGTTATTCTGCCTCCTATTGTTTTTTGATCAGAAAAATATGGATTTTCTACACAATCTAAAATCAATGTAAATTGTATATAATGGTACATTTTATTTGTTGGAAAATCTAAGGCAGATACTTCATATTCTATTTTCCTTTTTACGTTATTTCTTGTTATGTACATTATTCCTTTTGCTTTTGGATTAAAAAAACGAATCAAAAAATCTCTGTTTTCTAATTCGTTTTTATTCTTTTTTATATCACCTGTAATTGTTATTTCTCTTGGTTCTATCTTTTTTGATGTAACATTTGCTCCATCTTGTTCTGATGCACTTGTGTTTATTGTATAAGAACTAGCTTCTATTCCTAGTATATCTATATTTTTAAAGTCCGATTTTTTATCCATCTTTAATTCTTTTTCATCACTTTTAAAAATTAGTTCTTGATTATGATAAACCATATGCTAGCCTCCTTAATTGTTGTTTTGCTTGTTTTTGTTCTTCATATGGTGTTGATTCTTTTTCGTAAAAGTTCTGTGTACAATTTATGGTTTTACTGTTATCATTGTTGGTTGTTTTTGCTGTATCTGTTCCTGCTTTAAGAACTGCATTTGTTGTTAAATTTGTACTTAATTTTTGTGTTTCTAAATTTACTGCTGATTTCATTTTGTTATACATAGAATCTAAATCAAAACTTTTCTGCATTTTTTTATTCATATTGTCTATTGATTTGATTGCACTATCTGTATCTGCTTCAATACCTACTGCAACACCCTGAGGAATAAATTTACCTACTTCATCTCTAAATAACGTTGATGGGGAATGAATACCTAAGGCATTCTTCATTCCATCTAAAATTCCTTTGGCAAATTCTTTAACTTTTCCAATTATCCAACCTGTTGCATTTTTAATACCATTCCATAAACCTTCAACGATATTTTTCCCTGCATCAAGCATTTTTCCAGGCAATTCTTTTATTGTATTAATGACGTTATTAACTAAGTTTATAGCACCCTCTTTTGCTTTGTTAGCCATATCAGAAGCCCAATTTGAAATACTATTAATTACATTTGTAAGCCATGTTTGTATTCTTCCGTGGAAGTTGAGCAAACCAGTCAACTATACTATTAATCGTATTGCTTACCCAGTTTGTTGCTGTATTTAATACATTTTTTCCCCATTGTATAATATTGTTTATTACATTATTTAGCCATTCTGCAATTCTACCGTGGTAATTGTGCAAACCAGTCGATTACACCTTGTATTATTTTAGGTAACTCTGTTGTAACCCAATTCCAACAATCTAATCCAAATTGTATTATTTTACCTAATAACTCTCCTATTGCAACTCCTATCTTATAAGGCAACTCAGAAAACCATTGAACAATTGAAGCTATAAAACTTGGTATTGTTTCTGTAAAGAAAGACACTATTGCATTCCACCCATTTACAAGCAACTCCCACAATTTTCCGTGGTAATTCTGTAAAGAATTGAATTATTGAATTTATAAAATTTGAACAAATTCCCAAAAAATTATTCCATGCATTTGGTATTGTTTCTGTAAAAAATGTTATAACTGATGTTACAAAATCAACTATACCTGCTATAACCTGTGCTATTATCGGAATTATAAAAGATAATACATTGCCTAGAACCGTAAAGGCACCAGATAATACATTAATTAAAAATTCGCCAACCGGTTTTAGTTTTTCTAACAGCCCACCTAATGCTTGTCCTAATTGTTCTAAAGAAGGTTTTAATATATTCCATGCTTTTACAAATGCTTCTTTTACCTTTGAAAAAGCCTCATTGACTGCATTCCTAAAAGTCTCTGATTTTTTATACAAAACTACTAAAACTGCAATTATAGCTCCTATTATTGCTATTACTTTTCCTGCTGGACTAGTAAGAAAACTCATAGCACTCGATAACAATTTTACTCCTGTCGTCGAAGCTTCTGTTGTTCCTTTGAACACTTTAAAAGATGTTGAAACTGTCTCAATAACTCCGGCAACGCTACTTAATCCTTTAAGCATACTTCCTAAAATACTAAAACTCTTACCTAAAATTAACAGTTTGGGTCCATACTCCACCACTTTAACAATAGCCGTTACTATTTTGTCTAAAGTTTCTGAACTTAATCCATTTATGGTAGCATTGAGTTTTGATATTCCATTTGAGATTTTATCTATTAGGTTTTTAAAAGCTTCGTTCTGTTTTATTGCTCCACCTATTTTATCAAGGAAGCTTTTTATTGCTGTTGAAAGATTGTTTATAACTCCAGCCACACTACCAAAGGCTGTATCTTTCATAGCTTCGTCCATACTTTCTAATATGGTAGCAAAACCTTTTTTGAATCTATTTCCCATATTGGTTATAGCTGTTCCAATACTATCACATGAACTTATCGCTTGATCATGGAAGCTTTTTATTCCTGGTGCTCCTTTTTCGTCAAGTTCTACTATTTTGTCCATAAATTCGTCCATAGATATTTCGCCTTTTTTCAAAGCTTCATAAAGTGCATCTGTATCAACATAATCCATAGCTGTCGCAACTTGTTTTAATTGTCCTGGCATTGCCATCATTAATGTACGCCATTCCATTAAATCAGGTTTTCCTTTTGTATATGCTTGTGTTAATTGTTCTATTGCTGTTTTTTGCATTTCTGCTGGTGCATTTCCAGCTACTATTGCATCATTCATTGCTAGGAAATACTTTGTTGATTTATCTATATCGCTATTTTTAGCAACTAATCTTTGAACTCCTGCTGCTGCATCATCTAATGCTGTTGGCAATCCGTCTATTCCATCTGATAATGTATTTATTGATTTCTTAGCATCTTCTGCACTAAAACCTAGATTTTCTAGTACTTTAGGATAGTTTTTTAATGTATCAAATCTTCCTATGGCACTACTTAAGCCAGCCACTATTCCTGCTGTTGCTGTGACGCATAGTTTTCCTGCTTTAGTACAAATTTTTCCTAAACTATCAAAACCTTCTGAAAAAGTTGATAAAGTTTTACTTGCACTTGGTAATGACTTGTCTATGGTTGATTTTAAGCTTTTTAATCCTTTTTCTAATTGTTCTTTTGTTAATGTAACTTCTATTGTTACTGAGCCATCGTTAGCCATGACTATTCTCCTTTCTAGTCAGGCTCATAGGCTCAATTTAAAGACTTGATTTTTATTTCTATTTCTTTTTTGCAGTTTTTACATAAAATAAAAACGCCATTTGATTTAGCGTCTTTTTTATATTTTACTAATTTCTTTTTACAGTATGGGCATATATACCATTTCATATTACCACAAGCTTTCTGCAAAGTCTGCTTCTTTTTCTTCATCGCTTCTCATATCTGGAAGAGCATATAAATCTTTTAGTTTTTTATATCGTTTTTTTTCTTCTTTATCTTTGATTTTAGATAAATCTGTTGCTCTATAACCCATTATTTTAACTATTTGATTTTCTTCTTTTAATCCGTCAAACATTGCTTTAAATTCCCACCAATGTAAATATTCTATTTGTTGTAGATTTATATTATATTGATCTAAAAAAGCAGCATAAATATATTTGTCATCAAATTCGAAGCTATAAATTTGTTTTACTTTCTTTTCATCATTTTCTTCGTTATTATCATCATTTTCTTCGTTATTATCATCATTTTCTTCTTCTTTTCCACACCTATAAAACCATAATGCATTGTCTATTGCTGTATGTAATCCTATTTCTGTTACATATTTTGGTTCTGTATAAAACAAAACTAATGTTTTTAAGATTTTATCTTCTTTTTTTATATTTGGGTCTTGCATTAACAGTTCAAACAATATTGAAATTCTAAAATCTGTACGAAATTTTTCTAAATTTATTCGTTGTGAAACGACATTATCTATATCATCTACTAATAAATTCATTTTTTTGTCCTTCTTGTTGCCCTATTTGGAGAATATTTTGTTTCAAAGTTTTTAATTCTTTGTTCAAAACTGTTGTCTTGTTCAACTTTAGCATTACATAAATTTTCAAATGCATCTATACAAATATCTAAATTATATCTATTGCCAAATATATCTTTTGATACATTTTCTCCAAATATTTCATCAAAACAATTAAATACACAATTGCAAACTTCTTTTATTACTGCTGACATTGTCTTACCCTCTATTTTTAAAGCGTTTAATTTTTTTCTTGTTTTTTCTATAGCATTTTCAAGTTTTTCCATATCATCAGCATCATTAAAATTAAAGTTCAATTCTTTATCTAATATTTTCATATATTTCCTCCATGTTTTGTTGATTTTTGCATATTTATGTAGTAAAATATTTTTGTGCCCCTTCCTTAATAAGGAGGTGAAACTTTTGGGGACATTCGCTAAATTGATTGTACTAGTGCTTTTATACTTAATACTTAAGATGTTTGACTAGTACATAAAAAGACTAGAGCCTGCAACTCTAGTCTTTTCTTTGTGCTCCTTTTGGGAAACATTCACTAAATTTCTATCACTATTATTTTACTACATTTTTGTTGTTTTGTAAATACTTTTTATTATTTTTGTTTTAATTCTACTTTTTTTAGGCTCTGTTTTTTTTCTAATAATTGCGTTTCAGCAATTGGAACACTAATCTTAATGTTATCTAGTTTTTTTTTATTGTTGCTTTTAATCCGTCTTCTGATATTTCTGCTGTTACTTTGTCAAATGAGCCATTTTTCTTGAATGATCCACTATATGTATATGCATTTGTATCATCTCCATCACTGTCTGCTACTACTGAATAATCTCGTCTTCTTGCCTCATATCCTCCGCCTTCTACTTCTCTTGATGTATCTACTACTAAAATATCTACTATTGCATCTGTTCCCAATATTTCATCTTCTATTATATCTACAATTTTTTTATGTACTGGATTGTTTTTATATTCGTCAAATGCAAATCCTTTTTCTAGTGATACTCCGACTATATCTGTATCTTCACCGTCTTCGTCTACATATTGTCTTGAATATTCTATCGGATTTCTTGAGTTAGATAGTTCTGTGAATTTTTTCATTCTTTGATAATCAGGTTCTTCTGCTGTTCCAACATTCATAAATGCAATTTTTGCACTTCTTCTTACTAATTTTTGTTTATTTTCCTCTGGCATTTTTCATTCCTCCTTATTTTAATTTTCTTTAATATAAGTTACTCTCATAGGTATTACATATATTGCTGTTGTATCTTTTGTTTGCAATATAGTACCTCTTCCTGTACATTCAATACTTTCTATTCCTTCTATGTCTGGTAAATTCCCTATGTTATTTTGTTCTTCTATCCAATCTGTAAAATCATCACAAAATATTGAATTCTTTAAATTTTCTAATGCACTAAACGGTGCTTGGACTGCAAAATCAAATACTATTTGTCTTCTGCTTCCATCTCCATTTTTGAATTCTGTTACTATTGGATTTGCTGGTGTTTCATTTACTGCATAACTTTGTGGCTTATCTTTTATGTAATCTACATTAATTTTTCCATTGTTCAAAAATGGGCATTTTTCTATAAAATCACTTATTTTTTCTATTTTTGATTTTTTTTGTTCCATTATTTGCCTCCGTTTTTTATAAAGTTTTGTACATCTCGTTCTAATTCTTTACCTCTTCGTTGTATCATCATTCTATCCCATTTTGGACCTGTACCAGATGTGTGATATTTTAGACTTTTACCTGTATACTCTTTTTTTTCTCCTAATTTAGCCCATGAACTACCATTTTTAGTCAACATTAATTTTCCATGATATTGGTAATGTGCATATGGACTTGTATATTTAATTGAGTGATTATTAGGATAAGTTTTATTTCTTCTTAAATTCCCCTCTAAAAAAGGTATATATGGATTCATTAATCTATCTGCTTCATCTCTTATATATCTTTGTACTCTACCATCTTCATCTAATCCATGGTCTTTAATTATTTTAGATGATGAATTTATTTTTGTTGTTATTTTAAATCCCATTATTCTGATACTCCTATCTTATAATGTTGTAATCCACCTTTACGATTATCATCTATGCTTACAACTTTAAATACTTGATATTTATTTTGTAATTTTGACAAATCAAATTCATCTTCTATAATTCCTTCTATAATATAATCGTCTGTTGAAATATTTAATTTTTCTGTTGTTGGTATTGTAATAGAACCTGTACTTCCTTTTTCAAGTCCGTTTATCAATTAGGTTAGTCTTTTTATTATGTCTAAAATAAACTTCGTCAAAATGGATTTTCGTAAAAATTTCATCATTTTCTGTATGATAAACTGTTATTTGATGTATAAAAAAACTCATATCAGCACACCCCACAATACAAAAGTGGATTTCCGTCAGTTCCAATAACATTCCATAAGTAATCTGATAATGTTGTTTGCATTTTTTCAGCATAATCTGATTTTATTTCTTCTGGTGTTGCATATGTTTCTGACCAACCTTCAATATTTTGAGATTTTAAATTTTTTATTTTGGATAGTTTTGTTTCTTGTTCATTAAATAAATCAATAATTAAACAAGTAACATATTTCACTTCTTCTGGTGGATTATCTTTATCGATTCTTCCAAATGTTTTATGGTTAATATAGCTGCTTGCTTTTATTATTAAATTATTAAAGTCGTTAGGTATGCTATCCTTACCTAACAACTTTTTATATTCTTCCTCTGTTATGTACTTAAGCATACCTTAACTCCTTTCCTTATTCCTCTGCTTGTATTTCTATTTGTGTTGATGCTTCTTTTGTTTTTTCTTTACTGTCTGTTGCTATAATAGTTATGTTTTTAGTTACTTGTCCTGTTAATTGGTTTTTGGCTTGTACTGTTGTTCCTATTATTTGAAAATCTTCATAGTCATTTTCTTCTTTTAACTTATATGTATATGGTGCTGTTCCTCCTTCTGCATTTAAATCAGCTACTTTTGTATTAGGTTCTATTGTTCCTTTTAGTTCTTTAACTGGTGTAATTGTTACACTCGTTATTTCAGGAGGTTCTTTTTCTATACTATTTTGTTTTTTTTTAGGCTTATTGATACATCTTGATTTGCTGCCTCTTCTTTTATTTCAATTTCACCTATAACATCTCGTTTCATATCTTCATGTGTTACTCTATATAATCCGCTAGAATTTTTATTTGCTTGGAATTCTGCTTTTCCAGCTTCATCTGTCTTTTTAATTAATCCATTAAAGTTTATTTTTGCTCCTTTTAATGGGTTTGGTTCTGTTTCTGTGTCTTTTACTGTAAATGTTACTTTTACTCTTTGTTCTTCATATTCTCCTGGTAATATTGCAGCAAATGGGAATCTTACTGCTTCATCTGGTTGTAATGAATTGATTGGATTTGGTATTTCCCAACCTAATCTCATTGTTATTCTTAAAGCTACCATATCGTCTTGCGCTAAGTTGTATAATATATCTCCTGTTGCTGGATCTTGAATTACAGCTTGATCTAGTACTTTAAATGTTATATCTTGTCTTATTGCATATA
The DNA here is from genome assembly GCA_947628775.1 of uncultured Clostridia bacterium. Classification (GTDB taxonomy): domain Bacteria; phylum Bacillota; class Clostridia; order TANB77; family CAG-508; genus CAG-269. The sequence continues at coordinate 6,984 of CANRBI010000027.1, read as the reverse complement.
CTGCTTGATTAAAATCTCCTACTATCATTTGTGCTATTTTTTTATCCCAAGCACCATTATCAACATAAGCCTTTGGTAAACTATCAATTTCTGTTCCTTTTATAGGTTGTCCATTATTGTCTAGCATTGTTCTGAATGCTGATTTTACACCTACTCCACCAACTACACCAGATACATTGTATCCACTTTCTTCAACATGAGCCATAGCTTTGTCTAATGATAGATATAAGCTTTTATCTGGTGTTACTGTTGCTCCTACATTTAAAATTGATGTTAGTAAGTCTGCTCTAAATCCTACTGGTTTGTCTACTCCTGTAAATACTGCTTCATCGAATTTTTTACCTATTGCTTCTTCTATTCTTGGTCTTACTTCTCCCCATATATCATAATCAGCATCATCTAATACATTTTCAGGTATAGGAACTATAACTGCTAATTCCTCAGCTGTTATATACTTTTTATCCCAAGCCATTTTAGTAATTTTCTTTCTAGCATTATCAGCCTCTTGCCAATATACTAAAGGTAAAGCATCTAACACTCTCATTTTTGTTTTGTTTGATGTCATGTTCGGTAATCTTCTAAACATCTGCATTGCTCTTGATTGTTTTATTGCTCCTTGTATAATTTCTTTTGAAACTTGCTCATCTATTAAAGTTTCTGCGTCACTTCTTGATATCATTTGTCCCATAATTAATTCCTCCTTAAAATAAAATAAGACTAGCTATTTGCTAATCTCTTGCTGAACGTATTAAATTGTTCATTATTTGATTTGTTTCGTTTTGGTCTGTGTTTCCTTTTCCTCCTAGATTTAGGCTAGTTCCTACTCTTTTTACTACTTTTACTTCTGCATTTTCTATATATTCAGGGTTGTCTTTTAAATATTGTTTTAAATTTTTGTCAAAATCTCCATCTTGTTTGCCTACAGAATATGCTACAAAATCAACATATTTTGTTTTTACTCCTGCTCTTAAAACTTTGTTTTCATTCTCCAGTTTTTCATTTTTTTCGTTTACTTTTTGATATTCTGTTTCTCTTTCTGCTTGTTTTTGTGCATCTGTTTTTTGATCTTCTTGCCATTTTTTAAAAGCTTTCATTTCTTCTTTTGAAGGTAATTTTTTCTTTAAAATGCTATTTACTGCTTCTTGATATTCTTCTTCAGTTTGAAATGTTTTAAAAGCTTTTACCTCATCTTTATTTTGAGTAGGTTGAGTATCTACTTTCCCAGCTTCTTTGTTTTCTTCTGCTGTATTGTTTTTTAAATCTTCTTTGTTATCTTCCATAACTTTTACCTCCCGTTTATTGTCCGTTCGACATATTACCAGTTTCTTTAATGTCTATTCCGTAAAAAGACATATAAAAAAGACACTTTTTATGGCGTCTTAATTTAACTTATTTAATTATTAATCTGCTATAATCTTTTTGTAGACCTGTTTCATTCAAAAAATTATTAAATTCTGCGTTATGCCTTTTTTGTCTTAGCTGTATATCCTTTAATTGTTGCCTTACTTCGTCTATATTCAAATCTTTATTTTCTATTTTTAAAATTCCTTGTATTCCTGCTATATCTTTTTTATCTTGCCTTATTTGTCTTTCCATTCTTCTTTGTATTTGAGTTGCATCATATTTGCTTATTTTTTGACCATTATATGTAATTTTTTCATTTTGCCATTCATTTAGTTGTTCCTGTGAATAAGTTCTAGTTGCACCTTCATAATATGGATACCAGTCATGTCTGCAATTTATACCTTTAAATCCCGTTGGTTCTCCATATCCTATATCATCTAAACTCAAATACCCTTTTTGTCCGCTTCTGCTTACTATCTTTCCTTGCCATTCTGCATGCTCTGGTCTTGCTCCACTATGTGCTGTAAGTTCCATTAAATCCCAGCCTAGTTCATCTGCTCTAAGTTCTTGAAGTTTACCACACATTTGATTTGTGCTTGTTACTATATTCATTCTTACTGCATTTTCTATGCTTGTTTTGTATCCGCTTGGATATACTACTGTTGCACTTTTTGTAGCAAGTTCTTTTATTGTATCTACTATTGATTGTGAATAACTTTTAACCCCTGTTGTTACTTCCATGTATGATTTATTCATTGCATTATAAAAATCTGTTTGAGATGTGCTAGCTGTGGTTTTTGTTAAATTACTTAAATTGTACTGTGTGTTTTGTACTGTTGCTTCTAATATTTGCAACATACTTTTATTTTTTAAAAATGGAACTGGATTTAATCCTGCTTCTTTGTATATTTCATCATCAAATTTAATTGTTTTTATTCCTGCTTCTTTAAATATTTCTTGTATTTGTGCTATTGATGTATTATTGTATTCAGCTACTAGTTTTATTATATCTTCATATAATAATCCCATTTCTTGAGCTATTTTTACATCATTTTTTACTACTGTATTTGCATATCCTACATTTGATATTCGAATTGCTATTTCTTCTATTATTTCTAGCTCTAATTGTCCATATAAACTAGCTGCTTGCTTTTCTATTATTTCCCATTGTTCTGGTGTTAGCATTTTTTACCTCTTCTTTATTTTCATCTTTCTCACTTTCTTTTTCTGGAAAAATCCCAAACATTTGCACATTATTTGTTTTCTCTTCTTCTATTTCTTGTAATTCAGTTTCTATTTCTTTGTCTGTCATATTCCTTATATTTCTCATATATGATTTTTTACTTCTTGTTCCATTTCCTACTTCTCCGCTTGCTCTTATTTGTTCTGCTCCTTTATCTTCAATTATAGAATCGTCAAAATCAACTTTTACTTCTTCAGCGTTTATATTGTAGTTTCCAAATTCAGTACCTGCATAACAAAGTGATTTTACTATTCCTTTTACTACATATTCAAGTGGTATTTCATGCTTTTTTAACCTTCTATACATATCACTATTTTGACTTATTACTCCTGTTGCTGTTTGTATACTTTGTCCATCAAATCTGTATCTTTCTTTTCCAAATCCCATTTTGACTGAAAATATGTTCAATTGAAAATTTATAGCTGCTATGTATTTATCTGTTCTTAATTCTGAGCTTGAATCTTGTATCATTGAATCTTTATCAAATCCTTTTGGCATTCTATATATTGATATATCTTCTGGATCAAATGTTAATGTTTGTGTTCCATCGCTATATGTCATTACTTCTTCAGAGATAAACGTACGTCTTCTGCCTAAAACTCCTTCTTTATCAAGTCCATCATATGCATTGTCTAATGATTTTAGTGTATCAATTGCGTTTGCATATACAGATATTCCAAAAGGTGTATCACTATCTATATTGTTACATATATTAGGTTTTAAAATCCAAAACCATGGTAAATTACTCTTTGTATCAAATTCTTCAACAAAACCTTCTTTTTCTGTTTTATCTGTTTCTATAAAACTACTATATTTGCCTTTGAAAATATAATTTTTTATAATATAGTTTCCACTTTCATTTAAAACATGCATTGCTATATATACATATTGTTGACCTTTTATGCTTTTTAGTGTAACAAAGGCACATTCTGTAATATTTCTTTCTTCCCATGTTAGAGGAATTATTTTTTTACATTCTACAAATTCTAATTTTGGTACTGCTTCTGTTACATCATATATATTGCTTTCTTTATCGTATTTAATATTTTGAACGGAAACTACAAAAGCTCCTGTTCCTAATGCAAATGTTTTTTCTATTCCTTGGTTGATTGTTGTTACAAGGTTATTTTTATCTGCTATTTGTTTGAATTGTTTTGTATCTTCATCTGTTTTTAAGTTAATTGCTACTTTTTCATTAAATAATAAATCTGCCCAATCTTCTCCGACTGTTTTAGCACCTTGTAATGATTTCTTTTCCATTTTAACTTTAGCTTGTCCATTGTATACATAGTATGTATGGAATTTTCTTACTTTTCCTCTGTACCAACTTTCCCATAAAGTTATATATTTGTCCCAATTTAATTTTTCGGATATATCATATCCTTGTTTTGAAAAAAATTGCTTTAAATTCATATTTTTATCTCCTTGCGTTTATTAAATGTTCATAGAAACTATTTATTGAATATTCAAATGCATCTAAACTGTCTATGTCTGTTGTTCCATCATCTAATCTTTCGTCTGGCTTTTTATCATTCCATAATGCATCTTGTAATGCTTTTATTATTATTTGGTTTTTTCTTAATATCCATAGTCGTTTTTGTGCCATTAATTTACTAGTTAGAAAAATCCTGTCATTAATCAATCCTTTTTTGCAATCTACTATTTGTATTGGCAATCTTTCTTTTTGACATCTTCTTATTAATCCTAATGTGATTACATTTCCTAATGCACCATAGTCAGCAAAAGCATATTGACACATATCATATTTATCAAATACTTTTTGATAGAATTTTATAAATTCTTCATATATTTGCTCTGGATCATATACTCCTGTTAAATCTTTTTCGTCTAATATATATACATTTTGAAAATTATATGTTATTCCTGTAACTACAAACTTTATTTTACTTTTTCCTGCTCCATAATCTATTCCTATTGTTACTAACATAAGTTTTTCTTTTATATAGTCAATTAAAAATTGTTCTGTTTTGTCTGCAAATAGCATATATATTGTTCCTTGTGCTGCTTTCCAATCTCCTAATATATATCTGTCAAAAAATACTGTTCCTGAGTATTCTATTTCTAGTTCATGTAATACTTTTTGATCTAAAAATGGATTATCATATAATGTATATTTTTGTTGATATATATCTGCATTACTTTCTAAGAACTTTTTAAACCAATGATTTGGACCTTCTGGGTTACATGTACCATCAAATTTACTGTATGATTTATCAAGTCTTGATTTTAACATTTCAAATACTTCTTGATTCCATGTTGCAACTTCATCGCCATAACAATATTTGAAGCTAGGTCCTCTTATTTTGTTTACGTGTTTTGCATTATCAGCACCTAGGCAATAGCATTTTTGACCAAATAAATAGGCTGTATTATCTGAACTAATGTCAGATACCAGCCCATGTCCCCATATATTTTGTAATGGTTCTATAATATTTCTTTGTAAAGTTCCTTTTGTATTTCCTAGAATTGCTACTAATCCTGGTTTGTCTATTACATTTCTAATTCTTTTTGGTATTACATAATAATCTAAATATGTTTTACCACTTCTTGTAGCTCCATATTTTATATTCCATCTTTTGTTGGCGTTGTCTAAAAATTCTCTTTGCATCGGTGAAAACATTAAACAACACCACCTAATCCTTTTAGCACTTCATCTAGTTTTTCTAATGTTTCCTTGTTTTCCTTGTTTTCTACTTCTACCTTATCTCTCCATTTTTCTGGTTTTCTATTTTTTAACCAGAATATAATTGCTGTTATATCTGGTGTAACATATATGTCTTCTGTATACTCTATTTTTTTTCCATCTTTTAGTACTTTTTGTTTCTTTAATGTTTTTTTCCCTCCTAATGCTTTTTCTAATAATGTTTTTTCTACTTCATAATCAATAATTTCTTTTCCCTTTTTTAGGTGTTCAGAAAGTTCGGAATGTTCTTTCACTAATTTATAAAAAGTAGTTTTTCCTATTCCTAAATTTTTATATATTTGTTCGTCTGTTAAACCATCTCTAGCCCAACCCTCTATTAATGTTAATTTATTTTTAACTTGTTCCCATTTTGATTTTGCCACCTCACTCACCTACTTTTTTTGTTCTGGTTGCGGAAGTAAGAATCGAACTTACTACGTTCTAGGTTATGAGCCTAGCTTGCTACCTTAGCTTTCCGCCATAAAAAAAACTAGCTATAGAAAATTCTATAACTAGTCCGAAAGGAAAATTCTTATGATACCTTATTCTTGCAATTATAATTATAACATATCATTTTTTGCCATTCTACATAAAAAATATGTAAATTTTATATAATTTTTATATACTTTTTTTATTTTGGTTATATTCTTTCTGCATAAATCTTATTGATTTATCAATAGTCTTTTGTATTGCTCCATAACCTCTATTTTTTTTTGTTGCTATTTCTTCAATGCTAATCATTTGGTAATATCTCATATCGATTATGTCCTGATTGTATTTTTTTAATGTTTTAACTAAATCCTCAACTATTTTTATTTTTGTTTTGTTTTTTTCTATTTCTCTTTTCTTTTTGTTAATTTTATCTTCTTTTTCTGCAACAAATGTTTCTATGTTTGAACTTGTAAATCCTTTTGCTTTTGGCATACCATCTAAATTAACACTTTTCGCATCTAATATTTCTTCTTCTAATTCTTTTATTTCTGCTTCTACAATAGTTATACTTGCTTTTAGTGAATTATAATTTTCTAATATTTCTTGAACTTTCATTTGTACCTCCTAAATTTTAAATATTAAAAAGGTTAATATTATACTAACTACTATTTCTACTAAATTTATTATTTTATCTTTTCCAGTTACATATTTATTTTTCATTCCATCTGCCATTTTGCACAAAGCATAAAATGCTGTATAAAATATAAAGATTGCTTTTATAATAATCACTTTATTATTCCTCCTAATATTTTTATTTCATTTGCATTTTGTTTTATTTCTTCCATACTATTCACCTAACTTTCTCCCACACATTGGGCAATAATTTACTGCGAATCTTGGTCTATATATTCTTTTGAATATATTAAATTTCTTTTCATCTCCATAAATATCCAATATATCTCCTGATACTATCAAATTTGCACTACCACAAAAATTGCAACTTTTCAATTCTTTTCTTTCTTCACAATATTTACACACCTATATATCCTCCTCTTTTATCCATTCTCTTATTCCACTTAATTTATACATTACTCCACCAGCTGCAAACCTTATTTTTGTTACTTTATGATCTTCGCCTTTGTATTTTACTGTTTGTCCAAATATATATTTACATTTATACATATTAATCACTCACTTTCTCTACTAAATTTGCATGAATCAACTTATATAAAACTGTTAATGCTTTTATAGCATTTACTAC
>CANRBI010000026.1 GCA_947628775.1 uncultured Clostridia bacterium | reverse complement strand
AAAGGAGGAATTTTTCTACTCATAGCTAGAAGCTTTTAGAACCCCCTGTAAAACAGGGGGTTTTCGTTACACAATAATGAAATTGGTCAGACGCATCTGACCAATTTCATTTTATAAAAAATTTTACATTTTTCCATTTATATACAATAAAAACACATAAAACAAATAATTAAAATTAAAAAAGAGAATGAATAACATTAAAAATAGAGCAGAAGAAATTGTATTAAGTGAGATTATATATTTATAAAATTCAAAGGCCTCGAATTTGTGACCTTTGAAAAATATAAAAAATGGTCTTTAGTTAGTTTTTTCAAAATTTTAATGAGAAATTTGAAAATAAATGATATAATGTAAATTAATAGAAAAAATTAATTGTGCAGACGGCATTTGCACAAATTGGGCAACTGTGATTGCCTAATTTAATAAAACATTTAAAATAAAAATCAATGTAAAGGAGAAATATGATGTATAGAATATTTTGTGAAAGCTATAAAAATTGTATAAACCTATTTGATAAAAATAGCTATCGATTTAAAATAATAAATGATTTTGAATTATTAACTAATATAGGGAAGTATGAAGAAGAAAAAGCAAAACAAAGTCAATCATATAAAAGAATTTCAGATTTAATAAGCTATATGAAAGAAAATATAAATAGATTTCCACGACTAAAAGCTTTTTTATGGACTTTGCAATCACGAAATATAGAAGCAAAAAAATTTAATGTTACAAATAAAGAAGATTTAGAAGAACAAACTAAACTTATAAATTCATTTTTAAAATTAGCATATTGGTATTAATCACAGTGTGGTTAAAATTCTTGGTAGAATCAAGTGATAAGGAGATAATCAAGATGACTTAACAAGTAAGTGTATTACAACAAGCAACGAACGAACTAGAAGATTTAAAAGATGACCCAAACTATTATCTAGTAACGATAAAAGCCTTTAGTTATGCATAATATATTGATTTTGGATAGATTTTATGATATAATCTAACTAAATTGTCAGATACATCCTTGACTAGACGATGAAGTTTTATAGAAAGTTAGAAGAAAAGAGTTAAAATATGAGTTATAAAGAAGGAAATGAAATTACTGTTAGAATACAATGTTCAGAAAAAGATTTAATTAGAATATTAAAAGAAGACAATTTTTTACTTAAGAGTGAATATTATGCAAAAGATATTTTTTTGATTCCTAAAAATATTGAAATATCAAGAACTGCTACAAGGGAAATATTAAATAAAGCGATTCTCTTAAGAGAATTTCAAGGTATATCAAGCAATAAACACAAAATGAAAATTACTTTTAAACATAAAGATATAAATGAAAAAGGAGAAATTTTATCACAAAGCTCTATAAATTGTGAAATTACAAATATACATGATGCACAAAAATTGTTTGAAAGTATAGGATACAAACAACTTATGATCATAGAAGAAAAGCATTTTGCATATTGCAAAAATAAATTTGAAATTATAGTTAAGATACTTTCTGATGATAATATTTTAATTGAATCAGAGTTAAATGAATATTACAAAACCATAGATGAATTGAAAAAGGTTATAAGTACAACTAAGATACCATTTGATAAAACTAACTATTTTGTAAAAAAGTCTGAAGAAGAGTTAGATAAAATAAAAAATATGGAGAATGGGTAATGGAAGAATTTTGGAATGTATATGACAAATTTAGAAATAAAACGGATAAAATTATAAAAAGAGATAGTGATGAATGGCTAAAAGAAGGAGAATATCACGTTGTTATAACAGGAATAATTCAGAATTCAAGAAGTCAAATTCTAATTACAAAACGAAATAAAAATAAAAAGGTATATCCTGGATTATGGGAATGTACAGGAGGTTCAGTAAAAGCTGGAGAAAGTTCTATTGAAGCAGTAATAAGAGAAATAAATGAAGAGATAGGAGTTGAACTTAAACCAACAGATGGAAAATTAGTAGGAACAATACAAAAAAGTAATTATTTTAGAGATGTATGGAAGTTTAAAAAGGAAGTTATAAAAGAAGATATTAATTATAATGATGGTGAAGTTATAGACTTTAAGTGGGTTTCTTTAGAAGAATATGCGAATTTATATAATAAAGGAGAAATAGTTCCATCTGGTGATTTTGTTATTGAAATGTTAAAAGGAAAAGAATTGGAGGAAGAAAGATAATGGGAATTCAAAGTTCCAATTTGAATGAAAGCATTATAAAGAAATTACTAAAAGACAATTATGAAATAAATGTTTCTAAAATAAAAAAAATAGATAGGGGAACAGCTAATATATATGAAGTAGAGTCAGAAGAAAAAAAATACATTTTAAAAGAATTTAGCGATGGGAGGTCAGAAGAATCAGTAATAAAGGAAACAGATATAATTAATTTTTTAAAAGATAGAAATATTAAAGTTCCAGTTTACATTAAATCAACACAAGATAATTTCTATATTAAATATGAAAATAGGATAATAATTTTACAAGAATATGTAGATGGTTATACTATGGAAAATAATACAGGGGATTATTATAAAACAATTGAGAGTGCAAGAATACTTGGAAAAATAACAAAAGAGTTACAAGATTACATGGAATTAAAAGAAGATGGAATTATAGAAAAATGGTTTTCAAAAGAAAGTTTAGAAAAAGGAATAACAAAAATGCTAGATTTAAAAAGTAAACTAAATGAAGACAATCCATATAAAGCAGTATTTGAAAACGATTTAGAAGATAAAATAAAAATGTCAAACGATTTAAAAGAAAACTTTCAATTTGATATTGTAAATAAAATGACTATAATGAATAGTCATGGAGATTATAGTGTACAACAGTTAATTTATAATGATAAGGAGGAGACTACTGTAATTGATTTTGAAACAGCAAAGAAACTACCTATAATTTGGGAAGTAATGAGGTCATACAGTTATATTGATAAAGAAGCCAAGAATGGTGAGTTAAACATAGATACATTAGTAGATTATGTTAAAGAATTCTCAAAATATATCAAATTAAATAAGTATGATTTAAAGTATGCAGCACAAATATATTTAATTCAAATAGTAAGTAGTCCTTTTGGTTATAAACAGTACAATGATGACTATGACAAAACAGGACTATTAGAATTTGCACTTTTTAGAACTAACCTATGTAGGTATTTATATAAACATTCAGCTGAAATAAGTTTAAGATTACAAAAGGAATTTGGTGATTGTACTGAAGTATAATAAAATAAGAAGACAAAAGATACAGATAAAATATATCTTAATGTTTTATTTGTGTCTTTTTTAGAAAGAAGAATAAAAATGAAAAAATATGATTTACATATACATTCTAAATTTTCTGATGGAGCTTACTCTGTAGAAGAAATTATTGATAGATTAAAAGCATGTGGAATAGAAATATTTTCAATTACAGATCATGATAATATGCAGAGTGTAAAAGCAATGGAAAATGTAGATAAAAAGGGATTAATTTATATTTCTGGAGTAGAAGTGTCTTGTGAAAAAGATGGATATAAAATGCATATATTAGGTTATAACATAGATGCAAATAATGAAGAATTAATAAAATTATTACAAGATATGAAATTAAGAAAGAATTTAAGAAATTTAGAAATAATACAACAACTGAAAGAAAAATTCGGAATTGTTATAACTAGAGAAGAAACCGAAAAACTTTTAAAATCTAAAAATTTTGTTGGACAAACTACAATTGCAAAAATGCTGACTCAAAGAGGAGAAATTCCAAATACTCAATATGCATTTGATAACTATTTTAAATATTTAGATTTAAAGATTCCAGCAACAGCACAATTAGAACAAGCAATTAGGATAATACATAATGCAGGAGGATATGCAGTTTTAGCTCATCCAATTTCGCTAGAAAAGACATATGGAGTAAATATAGAAGATATATTTGTAATGTTCCGAGATGTAGGTTTGGATGGAATAGAGATTTTTAATTCAAAACATACTTTAAGTGATATAAAAAGATACTTAAGACTTGCTAAAAAAGAAAAATTACTTATTAGTGGAGGTTCTGATTTTCATGGTGATATAATGAAACCTAATGTCAAGTTAGGAAAAATATCAAAAGATAATTCAGAAAAAGAACACCATTATAAAATGACAATATTATCTAAATGCATAGATAAAAATAGAATAAAAGATATTTATGACGGAGATGAGGTAGAATTATGAGAACTATAGAATGTAATTTGCCAGATATTAACTTTTATATTAATGTAGATGAGAAAGATTACAATATTGTTATAGAAAAGATAAATGAATCAATAATTCCTTATGAAAAAAATACAACTAAAAAAATAGAAATTGAATACATAGTGAATGTATATAAATTTATGACGACATTAAAATTAATAGAAGATAATAATGGAATCATATATGATAGCTTTAAGAAACAAAAACATAAAGAGGTAAAAATTGATGATGAATATTATTATTTAGTTGATACACAAGAATATATTGGAAACAAAATTGATAACGAACATTATAGAATTATTGTAAAAGAAAATAATGAAAATTCAGCGAATTGGATTGTTAGAATAATAAGAGAATTATATTTAAGAGAAAAAGAGGATAGAGGTTATTTTTTTTTACATGGTACAGCATTAGAAATAGATGATAAAGGAATAATGTTATTAGGAACAAGTGGTAGTGGAAAAACTACTTTAGCAGTTAAGTTATTAGAATTAAATAGAAGAAAAAAATTCCTTTCAAATGATAGAGTATTTGTTGATAATAATTTAAAAATGGACTATTTTCCACAAGCAGTTACTTATGCAATGGGAACAGTAAAAAATAATATAAGATTAGATACATATTTTAAAAATAACAGAATTTTAGAAAAAAAGAAAAATTTGATTTATGAAAATGCTAAGAATGATATTGATTGTAACACACCTTTAAATGAAGTGAAAGAAATATTTGATTTAACAGATATGGTAGCAAGAACAAAATTAGATTATATTATATACCCAAGGTTTGATAAGGAATTTAAAGAAATTGAAGTTTTAGAAATGACTAATTCAGAAAAGAAAAAACTATTAGAGATAACTAATTTTACACCAAATGATGCGGAATCATTAAGAAAGCCATGGATAAGAAAAAGACTAATAGAAGAGAATGAAATTTTAGAAAATAAAAGAAAATTGATAAAAAAAATTATAAAAGAAGTGAAGATTAAAAAAATAAAATATGGAGTAAATACTAAAGCAGAAGAAATTTTAAAATGTTTAAAGGAGGAATAAAAATGAAACTAGCTGTAGTAGGAGATGAAATTGGAACATCTATTAAAGAACAAATTGAGAGTTTGAAAAAAGCAAATATTTCAAATATCGAATTGAGAAAAGTAAGCGATAAATATTTGTGGGAATTTTCAAAAGAAGAATTAAAGAAATTTAAAAAAATTTTGGACAAAGAAAAAATTAAAGTTATAACACTAGATAGTCCAGTAGGAAAGAAACCAATACCATATGAAAGAAAAATGGAATTATTTGATATATATCTAGATATTTGTGAGATATTTGAAAGTGAATATATAAGAATATTTTCTAATTTAGGAAGAAATATTGTTGAAAAAGAAATAAAAGAAAACTTGAAAAAATTATGTGAAAAAGCTAAAGAAAGAAATATAAAATTACTAATGGAAAATGAAAGAAAAACTTATGCTGAAAGTCCTGTAGATTGCCTAAAACTAATAAAAGAAGAAAAAAATATAAATATAATATTCGACTTGTCAAATGCATTTCTTGAAGGATATGATGTATTTGATGTTTATGAAAAATCTAAAGAAAGAATAAACTATATACATTTAAGAGATTTTGATACTAAAGCAAATAAATATGCACATTTAGGACAAGGTGATATAAAAATTGAAAAGTTTATGGAAGTTCTAAAAAAAGATAGTTTTGATGGTATTATTTCTATTGAGACTCATTTGCCTATGAATGAGAGTGGGGAAACCAAACAAGAATTATTTTTAAAGTCTATAGGTATGTTCTATAGGATATTAAAAAAATTACAATTAGAAATTAAATAGGAGGAAAAGATAATATGAAAATTATTTATTATGATGTGGTAAATGACTTTGTTAATGATTTACAAAAAAAGATAGGAAGAAAGGTTAAATTAGACAAAAACGAAAAAAAGATCAAATTAGATAGTGAAATAATAGAATATGAAGAAAAAAATGTTGGATTTAGAAGTTTTTCAGTTCCATATTTTGTTAAAAATGAAACAGTTATTGAATATAAAGGAATTAATAATACATTAATAAATGCAATAACTCAAATTTGCACTGCATATACAGATAAAGAAATCAATGCAATTGAAGAAGCAATGCCAATTTTAAAGAAATATTCAGAAGAACGAAAAGAAAATTTAAAAGATGTAGCAATTATTTGGAGAGATCATTTTTTAGAAGAAAATGTTGGATTATTAACATCATTTATAAGAATGGGAGTAGATCCTAAAGACATACTTGCAATAGATAAAGGAGACAGTACAAAGCATAGAAAAGAAATAACAGAAACTTTTAAAAAGTTAGGGTTTCAAGTAGATATATTAGATAATACAGCAGTTGCAGATGATATATTAATAGAAGCCGGAAGAAAATTAGTAAAAGAGTTTATAGAAAAAAGAAAAGACAAGAAAATTGTTATTTTAGATGATGGAGCGATAGTATCAAGAATATTAACTTTACATAGTTATGAAAATGTTGAGGCTTTTGTTGAATTAACTGTGACAGGACTAAAAAGAATAAAAGAATTAGATAAAAGTCAATTACCATATCCAGTATTAAATGTTGCAAAATCAAAACTTAAAAGATTTATTACATATAAAGAAATTGCGAATACTATTTTTACAAGAAGCATTGAATTATTAGGTGGTGAAAAATTAGTAGGTAGAACAGTAATACAACTAGGATATGGAGATTTAGGAGAAGTATTAGCTGATAGATATAGTCAATATGGTGCTAGAGTTATAGTTATTGAACCTGAAGTAATGAAATGTATTGAAGCAGCAGAAAGAGGATTTACTACTTTTAGAACATTGGAAGAAGCAGTAAAATATGAAAAGCCATTTTTGATTGTAGGTGCCAGCGGATATAGAAGTATTAGTAAAGAGGTAATTGAAAAGTTAGATGATGGAACATTTATAACATCTGGAGCAACTGCTGATCTTAATATATTTAAAGAATACGAACAAAATGGTTGTGAATATAAAGCAATACCAAAATATGGAACACAATATAGAATTAATGGCAAAAAAATAACAGTATTAGGAAATGGAAGATCAGTAAATTTATTTGATTCAGAAGCTATTCCAAATAGGTCAAATGATATATTTAAAGCAAGTCAATTAGTTGTAACAGATAAAATAATTAATACAAAACATGAGTTAAAGAATCAAGTTGAATTGGATATAGTGGATAGTTGGATTGATGAATCAAATATTCTTGAGGAATATTATAATCTTTATTTTAGAAAAAGGTAGGTAATGGATAATGGAAGATATGCATATACATCTAAAATTAGGTGTAACAGATATATCAATTATGAAAAAATATATTGAGAAATGTAGAGAATTAGGTATAAATAAAGTATTGTTTTTAGATCATGGAAACAGAATTTCTACAAAACATATACCAGTTCTAAATAAACCACAAATTATTAAAAGTTTTTTTTATAATATAAACATTGTAAAGAAAGAAAATCCTGATATGGAAATTAAGGCAGGAATTGAAACTGATTTTTCATATGATGAAAAATTCAAAGAAAAAGAAATAAAAAATATTACAAGTTATCCGTTTGACTATGTTATAGGTTCAGTACATGGAATGGAAAAATCTGATTATATTGACTACTTACAAGCAAATATAGATATGTTAAAAACATATCCAATTGATATTATAGGGCATTTAAAATTAAGGAAAGAATATCAGAAATATAAAGATGTAATAGAAAGAATTGTTAAAATTGCAACTGATAAAAATGTAAAATTTGATATTAATACAAGTGACCGTTCTAGATGGAATATACAACAATTGGAATATATGTTAAATTTATTTAAAAAGTATGGAACAAAATATACAATAGGTAGTGATGCTCATTGTATTGAAGAAATAGGTTATCACATTAAGGAAGAATATGTGAAAATTGATAAAATTTTAAATGAAGATAAAAGAGACATTGAGTATACAGTTGTTTCAAGAGGGACAGAGAAATATGGAAGTCAAGGATACATTGGGATAACTACACCAATTGATGATAAGAGATTGCTTGTGTTATCAAAACACTTTGATAAATATATAGACACATATAAAGATTCATTTGAAATTCCTATAAAATATACAATTGAAAATATTGCAATTTCAAGATTTGAACTAATGGTGGCATTAACTCTAAAGCCAATATTGAATTTAATAGATGATAATATTTTAATTATAGGACTTGGAAACTTGGGATTTACAGCATTATTATATTTATTAGAAAACAAATATAAGAATATAACAATAATAACAAATAATATTAAGGATTTTCAAACAAATTCTATAAAGAAACTAAATGAAGACTATAAGGCTAATATAAAATTTACTGATAGTTATAATATGGCTTACAATACATATATAGAGGCTACTGGAAATAGCAAGGTTATTGAAAATATTATGGAAACAGCAGAAAATTTATCTAATATAATCATTTTAGGTGTTCCAAGAGAAGAAGAGTATTTAATTAATCCATTAGATGTTAGCAGAAGAAGCTTAAGAGTTATAGGAGGTCATGAATTAAATGGACATTCTATAAAAGAAAGAGATAACTTATTCAAGGAATTGTTAGAAATTAACGATAAGAAGAACTTAAAGAAATTTGTAAATATATATAGTGAAAAAGATGATATCAGAGAAAAAATATTAAACTGTAAAGAGAATTTTATAGAGGTAATAAAATATGATTTATAAAATAAAAAACGAACTTTTAGAAGTTATAAACGAATGTAAAGAGTATGATGAATATATCTTTAAAAGATTTGGACAATTTGAAACCATTACAGAAAATTTTACAAATAATTTTTTGAAGATTAAAACGGACTCTGTTGAAATAAATTTAATGGGGACTTACAAAATTTTAAAAAATAGAATTATAAAGACAGATATATATCCGATTATTAATAATGTAATTGCATATCTAATTAATGATGAAAACAATATATTGATGCATTCTACAGTTGTTAGTAAACAAGGTAAAGGTGTATTAATTGTTGGAGAATTTGGACAAGGAAAGTCAACACTTGCTAAAGAATTTGAGAATAATGGATATGAAATAAATTCAACTGATCAAACATGGCTAGAATTCAAAAATGGAAAGATATATCAAAAGCTAGGTTCTAGTTTTGATATAGAAAATGGAAAAATAAAAATTTTAGAGCAAGATAAAAATTTAAAGAATATTAAAATAGAAAAAATAGTTAGAATAATTGGATTATGTGATAATGGAAATACCAAAATAGATATAAATAATAACAAATATTACATAATAAAAAATTTAGCATCATTTTGTTATTGGAATTGTATGATGCCAATATTTACAGATGATGTAGAACTATATAATACTAATGTTTTTACAAAAAAATTTCTCAAGAAGATTACTGAAACAAAAATAATTAATATAGATGTTAGAGGAGACAAAGTAGAAATATTAAAAGAATTAGGAGAAATATGAAATGATAGAACAAACAACATTTTCTAATATAGAGATACAAAACGAACTTCGCAAAAGGTATGGATTAAAAGTAAACAATATAGAAATTGTTAATAAAGGAACAGCCAATATATATAAAATCATATCGGATAAGGGGAATTTTATATTAAAAGAATTTCAATCTAAATATTTGCAAAATGATGTTTTAAAAGAGATAAATGCGATAGAATACTTAAAAGAAAATACAAAGATTCCATTGCCTACATATCTAAAAACTAATAATAATGAATTTTATTTTAAACATAAAGGTAGAATAGTAGTTATTCAAAATTTTATTGATGGTAAAGTATTTGAAAAAAATGAAGGAAATTATGAACAATTATTAGAATCAGCTTATTACTTAGGACAAATAATAAAAGGTTTTGAAGACTATCATATAAAAGATGGTATTAATATAACAGATTGGTATTCTAAAAAAGAGTTTGATAAAGCAAATAAAAAATATGATGAAATATTGGAAAAACTAGATAATTCAGATTTATCTAATAAAATAAAAATCGATATTCTATTTAAGAAACAATTATTAGATGAATTAAGTAAAAACAAAAATTTAAAAGAATTAAATAATATTACTCATAAGGTGTCGCATGGAGATTATAGTAGTTTACAGTTTATTTACAATAATGAGAATAAAATAAAAGTAATAATTGATTTTATAAAAGTGAAAAAGTTACCTGTTGTATGGGAAATAGCAAGATCTTATAGCTATATTGATAAAGAGGCTAGAAATGGAAATATAAATATTAATAATATTGTAGAGTACACAAAGGAAGTATCGAATATTACAGACTTAAATGAATATGATTTTAAATATTTACCACATGTATATCTAATACAATTAGCAAGAAGTACATTTGGATATAGCGAATATTTTAAAGAGAATGTTAAAGATAAAGAAGAACTTTTAAATTTTGCATTTTATAGAACTAATATCTGTAGAGATTTATATAAAAAAACGGATGAAATATCAAGTAAATTATTAGAAATAAAAGGAAGTATTAAAAAATGAAAGATATAATTATTGTAGGAACAGGAAAAGCAGGATATTTGCATTACTATTCATATAAAAAATTTAAACAAATGGGAAAAATCTATTTTGTTGATATAGATGGTAAGATAAAAAATGAAAATATAGAAGAGTCAAAAGCCTATTTAAGTTTAGAAAATGTTATAAAAGAAGAAAAATTAGATGTAAAAAATACTATTGTTGATATATGTACACCCAAAAGTGTTTTTATTGATATTATCATGGAATGTAAGAGACTAAATTTGAAAGATATATTAGTCGAGAAACCATTTATTGTTAATGAGAAGTTTCTTTCTGAAAATAAAGATTTAAATATAGCAATGGTGCATAACTATGTATATTCTAAAATTGTAAGAAAAATGAAAAATATTTTAGAACAAAAAAAATTAAAACCTATTATTATATATACTAATTTTTCTAAAAACAGAACAGAAGAAAGTTTTAATGGAAGAGGTATGTATAAAAAGGTTACAAGAAATGTAGAACATGATATTCCACATCAAGTATATATTTCACAATTTTTATTAGATAATCCAAAAAATACACAGTTATTATTAAAAGAAGAAAAATCAATGGTAAAAGGAAATGAAACATTAGAGAAACATGGATATAGTAAGATTTTTACAAAGAAAAATGGAGCGTATGTTATTCATGAAAGTGACTTTGCAACAAATACTAAAATTAGAGAAGTTATTGTGGTATGCGATAATAATATAGTTGTTAGAGGAGAATTTTTATTTTATGATAAGGATTTAAACAAATTAAAAGATGGAAATGTTTCAATTATTGATAATAATAAAATAATATATGGCGAAGATATTGATTATGATGATAATATGTATGAATGTTTGTTAGAAATTTATAAATACTTTAATACAAATGTAGTATCTGAAAAATATAGGGAAGAAATAAAGAACTTTTCAGAAGAAATGAATTTATATATGTAAAAAGGGAGAAATTTAAATAATATGAAAAATGTTTTAATTATAGGAGTAGCACGAGCAGGAAAGACAACATTAGGAAATATGATAAAGGATGAATTCAATCAATATAATATAATTCATGCAGATTCGATTATATGGGGAATAATAAGAGGAACAGGAAAAGAAGAATATTATACACAAAATGTAAAAGCAAGAAAGGAATTAGTACATAGTGATAGATTTCAAAGAATTATATTAGAAATTTACAAATCTTCTATAAATCAGGATACAAAAAAATATGGAACAATTCTTGAAAGTGGTCAGCTAGAACCTAAATATGCGAGAGAATTACTTGACATGGGAAATCTAATTTGTGTTTGTTTAGGACATGGAGATCTTGATAAACAAGGAATTATGAAATTATGTAGAGAACATGATACAGAAAAAGATTGGACATATAGAATATCAGAAGAAGTTTTGTCAACAAATGCTGATAAATGGGATGAAAAAAACCAACTACTAAAAACAGAATGTCCAAAATACGGAATAGAATATATAGATACATCAAAAGATAGAGAAAATATATTGCAGAAAATATTATCAAGAATAGGTGAAAAAGTAGAAATAAGAGAAGAGGAAGAAAGTGAAAGGTAGAATGGATGTGTATTTAATTACAGGAGTAGCAGGTTTTATTGGAGCAAATCTAGCGAATAAGTTATTAATATGGGAAAATAAAGGAATAAAAATAATAGGAATAGACAACTTAAATAATTACTATGATATAAAATTAAAAGAATATAGATTGAATAAATTAAAAAAATTTGAAAATTTTGAATTTTTAGAATGCGATATTTCTAATAAAGAAACAATTGAGGAAGCTTTTAGGAAATACAAGCCAAGTATTGTAGTAAATCTTGCAGCACAAGCAGGAGTTAGGTATAGTATAACTAATCCAGATGCGTATATAAATTCTAACATTATTGGTTTCTATAATATTTTAGAATGTTGTAGAAAATATACAGTACAGCATTTAGTTTATGCATCGAGTTCATCTGTTTATGGTTCAAATAAAAAAATCCCCTATTCAACAGATGATAAAACAGATATGCCTGTTTCTCTTTATGCAGCAACAAAAAAATCCAATGAACTTTTAGCATATAGCTATTCAAAGCTATATAATATTCCATCGACTGGATTAAGATTTTTCACTATATACGGACCAGCAGGAAGACCAGATATGGCTTATTTTAAATTTACAAATAAATTATTAAAAGGAGAGAAAATACAAATATACAATTATGGAAAATGCAAGAGAGATTTTACATATATAGATGATATAATAGAAGCTATAGTAAAAATAATGACTAAAATACCATGTAAAAGAGATGGAAAAGATGGCTTACCAGTGCCACCATATAAACTATATAATATAGGAAAAGGAAGTCCTGTAAATTTATTAGATTTTATTGAGATACTTCAAGAAGAATTAATAGAAGCTAAAGTATTACCTAAAAGTTATGATTTTGAAGCACATAAAGAATTAGTTGCGATGCAACCTGGAGATGTTCCTATAACTTATGCTGATACTAAAAAACTAGAAGAAGCGATTAATTTTAAGCCAAGTACACCATTAAGAGAGGGATTAAAAAAGTTTGCAAAATGGTACAAAGAATATTATATGTAATTGCAGTAAAATATTATGAAAATTACAGTTAAAGTAGATTTAGAAGAACAAACTAAACTTATAAATTCATTTTTAAAATTAGCATATTGGTGTTAATCACAGTGTGGTTAAATTACAGAACTAGCTGAAAAAGATATACTTAAGATAAAAGAATCAATGAAAATCAGAAAAACTCATTCCCAAAACGTGATAGTTTGCACAAAAGTCGTTCCGAAAATGTGACAAATTGCCAAAAAGTCGTTTGACTTTTGTGTAAATTGATGATATAATATACATATAAGGAAGTGATTAATATGTATAGAAATAAAATTGAAGATTTAGAAAATTGGAAAAAATCTCCTAATAGAAAACCATTATTAATAAGAGGGGCAAGGCAGGTTGGTAAAACATGGCTAATGAAAGAATTTGGTAGCAAATTCTATGAAAAGTGTGCTTATATTAATTTTGATGATAATGAAAGAATGAATAATTTATTTGATGAAAATTTTGATTTAGATAGAATTATACAGGGATTAAAAATAGAATCAGGTGTAAATATTGAACCTGAAAATACATTAATAATT
This sequence comes from uncultured Clostridia bacterium, assembly GCA_947628775.1. Taxonomy (GTDB): domain Bacteria; phylum Bacillota; class Clostridia; order TANB77; family CAG-508; genus CAG-269. The sequence goes on along the minus strand of CANRBI010000026.1, from coordinate 4,173 downwards.
TTAGATGAAATACAAGAAACACCAAGAGCTTTAAAGGCTCTAAAATATTTCTGTGAAAATGCTAATGAATATCATATAATATCAGCTGGTTCACTTTTAGGAGTTGCAATACATGAAGGAACTTCATTTCCGGTAGGTAAAGTAGAATTCTTAGACTTAGCACCTTTAAGTTTCTATGAATTTTTAGGAGCTTTAAATGAAAATGAATTACTACAAATACTTGAAAAAAATGATTTTGATATGGCAAATGTCTTTAGTTCAAAACTTAAAGAATTTTTAAAAATATACTATTATGTAGGAGGAATGCCAGAAGCAGTAAAATCATATATTGAAAATAAAGATTTGCTTGAAGTTAGAAAAATACAAAAAAGATTACTAGAATCTTATGAACAAGATTTTTCAAAACATGCTCCTACAAATGTAGTTCCACGAATAAGACAACTTTGGAATAATATACCATCACAATTAGCAAAAGAAAATAAAAAATTCCTTTATGGATTAATTAAAGAAGGTGCAAGAGCAAGAGAATATGAAATAGCACTATCATGGCTTATTGACTGTGGTCTTGTATATCAAATAAATAGAGTAAATAGCAACAAAATACCATTATCTGCATATCAAGATTTTAGTGCATTTAAATTATATATACTAGATGTTGGTTTACTTTGTGCAATGTCTAATATAGATGCACAAACAATCTTAGAAGGAAATGAAATATTTAATGAATTCAAAGGAAGTTTAACTGAACAATATGTTTTATGCCAATTAAAACAATGTACAGACTTAAATATTTTTTATTGGTCTTCAGATAAAGGAAAATCAGAAATTGATTTTATAACCCAAATAGGGAAGAGAAACATACCAATAGAAGTAAAAGCAAGCGAAAATTTACAAGCAAAAAGCCTAAAAACTTTCATAGAAAAATATAATTCAAAAACTAATATAAGAACATCAATGTCAAATTATAGAAAAGAAGAAAATCTTATTAATATACCATTATATAATATAGGGAATATTGAAAAAATATCTAACATTAACAAGAGTTGATTATAAAAAGTCAGCTCTTTTTTAATAATTAAAAGTTGGAAATCAAAAAAAATTCGTAATAGAATATTTTTTTGACTAATTTGCAATAAAATATTTGACTTTTTTGCAATAAATTTTTAAAAGATAAATATTAGGTGAAAATAATTATATAATCCCAGTTTCTAGTGTTATTAAATAATACAAAAAAATAATAAGTGATGATACTTCATTCTTTAATAGAGTGAAGTTTTTATAATTTTTATAAAAATATTTTTACACATTATATTATTTACTTATTACAAAAAATTTATAAATAAGTATTGAAAAATAACTATAGTTTTGATACAATAGAAGATGAAAATGAGAGGAAGTGTTTAATTTGAAAGTAATTTTTTTAGATATAGATGGTGTTTTACAACCTTATAACTCACGTAATAGATTTAACAATGATTTAGAAGCATTAAAACAAAAGTTATCACAAAAATATAATACTGATTATTCTATATATGATAGTTATGATGTTGGAGCATGCTACTATGATTGGGATAAAAACGCAGTTGAAAGAATAAAGTTAATAGTTAAAGAAACAGGAGCTAAAATTGTAATTTCAAGTGATTGGAGAAGCGAAGAACTAAAAAATAAAATGAAAGATTTTTTGAAAATTTGGGATATGGAACAATATTGGATTGGAGATACTGAGACAGCATTTAATGAAGACAAGATAACAATGCAACAAATATATGAATATATTAACATTATAACACCAAATTTGTCTTATCGCGAAATTGAAATAATAGATTATGTATACAATCATAAAGATATTACAAACTACGTAGTATTAGATGATATGGATTTTAGTGAAATTTTAAAGCAACACTTTGTAAAAACTAGAAATCTAATAAATGATGAACAAGCAAATTCATGTATTAAAATATTAAATGATAATCATCTCAAAATAAAAAGATTAAATTAAAAAATGATAAATCAGTTGTCGCAAAATCTGCGACAACTGCAAATGATGGAAAAACGTATAAAGTGTCCGCAAATTCAAATTTATGAAAAAGATAAAAAAATATGGATTTTTAAAATTAAAAATGCTATAATATATAATATGTAATAATATTAATTAATTGATAGGAGAATATTAATATGCAAATTGTATATCATGGAAGTTATTGTAAAGTGGAGAAACCTAAATTACTAGATAATAAATATACAAAAGATTTTGGAAAAGGTTTTTATTGTACAATACTAAAAGACCAAGCTATTAAGTGGGCTAATAAATATGATACAAAGATAATTAATTTATATGAATATCATGAAAATAATAATTTAAAAATAAAAGAGTTTACAATTATGACTGAGGAATGGCTTGATTTTATTATAGAATCTCGTAATGGAAAAAAACACGATTATGATATAGTAATTGGAGCTATGGCTGATGATCAAATTTACAATTATATAACTGATTTATTAAAAGGTGAAATTACTAGAGAAGCTTTCTGGGAATTAGCAAAGTTTAGACATCCAACACATCAAATTGCCTTTTGTACAGAGGAAGCTTTGAAAACTATAAAATTCGTTGGTATAGAGGAGATATAGAAAAATGGGGGAACCACAAGAACAAAATGATTTATTCTTTGTTTGTAGTTTTATAGAATATATTGCAAGAGCAACACATAACAAAAAAGAATATATTGTAAAAAAAATTGGAAAAGATAAAATTAATAAAATATATAATTTAGCAGATGTTTATCATTGCGAAAATATAGATAAAATTACTGATGAAATAGTAGCTGAATCAAATATACAAAATGGCAATTACGACTTAAAAATTATTAATGATAAACCTACATTTTGGGAAATAGGGAAGGTATATCAAAGGCTTATTTTGATGTTATGTGATTATAATAAAAATGAATTCATAAATACTCTATATGAAGTTTTAACTTCTTGGATAATAGAAAAAATTGATAATTACGAAAGTAGTATGTATTATGAAACGCCTGAGTACATTTATGAATGTTATAAAGAAAATAAAGTCTTATAATAAATGAGGTATTTAACATGTCTATAGAAAAGCAAAAATTATATAATGTTATAGATACATTAAATGCACCAGAAAATTTAATAATAAAAGATAAAGAAGATTTGAGAAAAAAGTTGGAGGAAGGAATAAAGGATACAGACAATGGTAGAGTATGTTCTATTCATGAAGCCTTTGATGAAATTGAATCAATGCTAAGTAGGAGAGAGTAGGATATATGAATTTGAGATAGTATAAAAGAGAAATATAACATTGCACAAAATCAAAGTTTTGTGCAAATAGAAATAGGACTTCAAATATATACCTATAATACCTGTACTTCTTGCTATATCTTCATTACAGCCTCTATTATAGTCTTATTTTAGTCATATAACTTCATTACTTTAAAATAAAAACGGCTTAAAATTGATTCTCATGCGTTGATTTTTTTGGCATTTTTTGAGCTTAACCCAAGTAATGTCAGTAATTACATAGATTTTATTATATCTTAATATTTATCATAATATAATAGTAAAATTATTATAATTGGATAATAATTCTTTCTAAAATAAATAATTAAATTTATTAGATGATACTTTTATTAGTTTAATATAAAAATATCTTAAAAATGATTTTCAGCTTAAATAATATTAATTATTTTATTATTAGTTTGAAATGAATTATAAAAATTTTGCAAACAACAAATGTTCGGTTTTTGAAAATTATATAAACAAATTAGAAATCAAAAATTTTAAATTTTTATAAATTCAAATCTTTAATTTTATAATTATATTTTTTGTTTTCAAAATCAATTATTTTTTCATACTTTCGAAATCTTTGAAACAAGCCCCTCTCTCCTACTTCGTATGATTTTTCTTTTTTAATTTTTCCGACCTATAAAATTTATTTAAATAAATTAATATATTTTTCAAAAGTGAAAATTTGATTTCTACTATATCCAGTACTATGTATTCTCTTCTGCAACTTTCCATTAACGCGCATTTTTTGCGTGTCGTTAACTTTTTCAAATTTTATATATTCAATAAATACACATTCTCAACTAAATTTTGATTTGGTAATTCAAAAATTCGTGTTTTTACTAGTTTTGCACCTACTGAGGT
>CANRBI010000025.1 GCA_947628775.1 uncultured Clostridia bacterium | reverse complement strand
ACAAATACGAATGGACTTTATAGCATCGGCTCATCACACCTATCACTTTTATAGAGTTTGAGGCATATTCTCTTTTTGGAAAACAAAAAAAGACTATTTATAGTAGTATAACTATAAGTAGCCTATAATTTGTTATAATTCCTATTCAGTTAGCCCTCAAAATCGATTTTAAGCGATTTTAATTGTAAAATAGTATAATTCCTTATTGACTTTTGAATTGCTTAATATTAAAATAACGATAGCAACAAGTAGAAAAATTGTTATAGTTTATAAAAATGTCAAACAAATGTCAAACAATTTCGTTTGAAAATTTGATTTTGCGAAAGTATTGGAATAAAAATATTTTTGAAATTTACAACGATAAAGTACCGAAAAATAGCCACTTCAAGAGATAATACTTAATAACAAAAAATGTTAAAAGTTAGATGAAAGATAAGACTTTGACTCTGGCATGCGCTAGTTCGAATCTAGCCAGCCCAGCCAAAAATGTTTTGTACAAATATCATTCTGAAGAGGGATGATATTTTTTTGTACAAATATCATTCTATATTGATCTACATAAAATTGTTAAGTAAAAATGCAAAAAATATAAATTTACCTTGAAAAATAACAAAAAGTATTATATTATGTTACCATAAAAATAATAAATAGAAAATAAAAAATGAAAATTAAAAAAAACGAAATATTAAATCAAACTTTTTTAGAAAAACGAATACCAGATGAAGGAATTTTTCTTGTACAAAGAGCAATTAGAACACAATTATAAAAAAATATATATGATGAGAGAATAATATGTATATAGAATTATGTGAGGAGTGATGTTATGAATATTAATATAGATGATGATTTATATTTAAAAACAATAGATATGAGTGATGTAGATTATAGATTTAAAGTAATAGAAGAAAATAGAGTATTTCTAAAACAATGGTTAGGCTGGTTAGATGGAATATCAACAGTTGCAGATTTAAAAAATTATACAAATGAATGCATGAAAGAAGAAAGAAACAAGGAGGCATATACTTTTGGTATATATCATAACAATATATTTGTAGGTGTAATTTCAATTAAAGATATTAACTATAATAATAAAAAAGCGGAAATAGGATATTGGCTAGAAGAAAAAAATAATGGACATGGAATTATGACAAAATCATGTAAAGCTATATTAGATTATTGTTTTAATGAATTGAAATTGAATAGAGTACAAATACTTGTAGCAACAGAAAATTATAAAAGCCAAGCGATACCAAAAAAATTAAATTTTGAGAAAGAGGGAACGCTAAAAGAAAATGAGTGCTTATATGGTAAATATATAGATAATTATATATATTGTATGTTAAATCGAAAATGGAAAAATAATTAATACACCAATAACATGGCAAGAAAGAAATGGAAAAATAGTTTATTTTAGTCGGAACATTGAAGATGGAAAGGAGATAATTTTTCCAAAATAAATACAGCACTGCTGAAAAAAAATTGGAGAAAGTAAAATTCCTATTATAGTTCATACAGACTTTATGAAAGGAATCCCTAAGAGAGTGAGAATCTCCGATTTGGTAAAATTCTTGTCAGGAAAAGTGAAATTCTAAGAAAATTCTAAAAAACTTCTAAATCAGAGGACAAAGACTTAATAGCTTTGTTCTCTGTTATATTTTTTTGAAATCTTTCAGAGTAGTTTGAACCTACTCTGTTTTTTTAGTAAAAGAAGACATAAAAAATAATTGACAAAATATAGAATAAATTATAGAATAAATATGAAGTAAAAATAATATAAATTTAGGAGGTGAAAAAGAATGATACTATATGTTGTAATTGGTATAATAGTTATAATAGCAATATATGTTTTAGTTCAATACAATTCTTTTATAAAATTAAACAACAGAGTAAAAGAAGCGTTTTCAACAATGGATGTTTACTTAAAAAAACGTTGGGATTTAGTACCTAATCTTGTAGAAACAGTTAAAGGATATATGAAACATGAAAGTGGAGTTTTAGAAGAAATTGTAAAATTAAGAAATTCATCTTATGATAAAATGTCATTATCAGATAAAATTGAAACAAACCAACAAATATCAAGTGGATTATCTAAAATAATGGCTGTTGCAGAAAATTATCCGGATTTAAAAGCTAGTCAAAATTTTTCTGATTTAACACATCAATTATCTACAATAGAAGATGAAATTGCTAATTCAAGAAAATATTATAATGCTGTTGTAAGAAATTTAAATACAAAAGTTGAAATGTTTCCAAGTAATATCATAGCTAAAATGTTTAATTTTAAATTAACAAAAATGTTTGAGGCAAATGAAAATGAAAGAAATAATGTAAAGGTGGAATTTTAAGGTGAAACAAAAGATAATATTAAGTATATTTGTCTTGATTTTTTTGTTAGGTTTATTAATACCTAATGAAACTTTTGCAATTAGTAGCAGTGGTGGATATACCATACAATCTTATGATATTAATATGAAAGTTAATGAAAATAATACTTTTGATATAACAGAAACAATAGATGTTGATTTTACAGGCTACAATAAACATGGCATATTTAGAAAAATTCCTTTACGAAATTCAATAACGAGATTAGATGGAACAAAATCTAGTAATAGAGCAAAAATTTCAAATATAGGTGTAAATGAATCATACACAATTTCAAATTCAAATGGTTATAAAGTATTAAAAATTGGTGATAAAAATCAAACTGTTTCTGGAAGAAAAACATATATAATAAAATATAATTACAATATAGGAAAAGATCCATTAAAAAATGCAGATGAGTTATATTTCAATTTAATTGGAGATGAATGGGATACAAGTATTAATAATGTAACATTTACTATAACAATGCCAAAATCATTTGATAAGTCAAAACTTGGATTTTCAAGTGGTTATAAAACATCAACCGATAGTGCCTATGTAAACTATACAGTTACTAACAATACAATTAAAGGTTCACTTGAACAACAATTATATTATGGGGAAGCCTTAACTGTAAGGCTTACTTTACCGGAAGGATATTTTGTTGGAGCTAGTAGTAATTTTGATTATATAATGCTATTAGAGATTGGAATTTCTATAATATTTGTTATTGTCGCGTTTAGAATGTGGAATAAATATGGAAAAGATGAAGTTCCAGTTGAAACTGTTGAATTTTATCCACCTGATGGATTAAATAGTGCTGACATAGGATTTATATATAAAGGACATTCTGAACAAAAAGATATAATATCATTACTAATATATTTAGCTAATAAAGGATATTTAAAAATAGAAGAATGTGAGGAAAAATCTAAAAAATTTAAAATTATAAAAGTAAAAGAATATGATGGAGATAATGAAGATGAAAGAACATTTTTCAATGGTTTATTTATATCACGAGATGAAGTAACAAAAAGTGATTTATATAATAAATTTTATTTGACTTTGCAAAAAATTGCTAGAAATATAAATAGAAGAGAAAATCAAGAAAAAATATTTGAAAATGCTTCACTAGGAAAAAGGATATTTTTAATAATAATGATTATTATTGTATACATATTTATGGGAGGGTTAACAATATTTAAAATTGGAGATCCAGAAGCAATAATAATGCTTGGAGCTTTATTAGTATTTCCACTAATGGCTCTTTATAAAAAGCCAAGTACAATAATAATAATATTTACTTCACTTGTTTTTTTAGCTGTTACTTTTTTCTGTATGTCTAGAGATATTTATTCAGCAAATATATATTTAGTAAAATATATAATAGAGAGTATATGTATTGTTTCACTAATAATAATTTTGGGAATAATAAGAAAAAGAACACAGTATGGAACCGAAATGTTAGGTAAAATACAAGGATTTAAGTATTTTTTGGAAACAGCAGAAAAACCTCAACTTGAAGAATTAGTTATGAGAGAGCCAGAGTATTTTTATAATATTCTACCATATACATATGTGTTAGGAGTTTCAAATAAATGGATGAAAAAATTTGAAGATATTGCATTAGCAGCTCCTACATGGTATTATGGACATGTAGCTTTTGACTATTACTCATTTAATAGATTTATGGATTCTACATATTCCTCAATATCAACAGCAATGTCATCAAGTCCATCAAGTAGCAGTGGATCAGGAGGAGGATTTTCTGGAGGAGGCTCTGGCGGTGGAGGTGGAGGCTCTTGGTAAAAAAATTCAACAATTATTTTTTATAGCAAGTATATTACATAATATAAATAAAAAGGAGAAGTCAATTTGAATACACTAGCTCAAATAGAAAACTTAGATAAAAAATATGAATTAAATAATGCAAATGGAATAGAAGAAACTAATACTATTAACTACACATTTATAAAAGGTAATATACCAATACTCTTATCAGCACCACATGCTGTAAAACAACAAAGAAATGGAAAAGTAAAAGTACAAGATTCATATACAGGAGGAATAACAGAATATTTATGTAATACATGTAATACCTATGGAATTATCAGAAACCACAATGTACTAGATGACCCCAACACTGACAATTCCGGACCAGGGTTTGCATATAAGCAAAAGATTCTCAATACAATTAAAGAATATGACATAAAATTACTTTTAGATATACATGGCTGTAGTGATTATCACAACTTTGATTTTTGCATAGGAACTAACAACGGAGAAAATATAAATGGACGAAAAGATATTTTAGAATTTCTATACAATAAATTAACCACTATTGGTAAAACAGTAATAGACGAATGTTTCAAAGCCAATTTAAATGAAAATGTATCCAGATACATATCTCACCATTCGACTATTCCATGTATTCAATTAGAAATATCAACCCAATTTAGAATAGACAAAACACATTTAGAAAAACTATTACCAATATTGCAAGAAAGTATAAATATAATTAACAAAAAATACTTATATTAAAAACGTAATGTTTACATTTTACATAAAACATGGTATAATTGTAATAATTACAACAATGTAATTGCATAAAATAGTAATATCAGAAAGGAGAAAAAAATGAACAAGGAGCGGTATATAACCATCAATTTAACATCAGCAAGTGGAGCCGTTTTACACGCTTTAGCTGAGTCATCAAGAGATGAGGAGGTATTAAGACAAATATTTGAGATTGCAGAGCTGCGTGAAGACAGATGGCTTATGATAAGATTAGCAACAAACAAAAACCCTGAAATAAAAAGTATAATGGAAAAAATTGAGCAAAGCCAAGTTATCGGTCGAGAAATTTACCGAACAGAATTTGCGAGAAATCCATATACACCTGAAAGGGTATTAAGAAAAATGCTAAAGTGTGAGCTAGTTTCTGATGCCCTCTACAATCCAAACACACCCGCAGATGCTTTAAATGATTGCTTTCCAGAATTATTTAAACAAAAAGCATATATATGCAAAAATGTGGTACATACAAATGGGGGAAAATTATCGAGTAAAGTTTTAGAACAATATATCAAACTTTATCCTGAATTTGATGAACCTAAACGCATATTAAAAGAAAGGGGAATCTGATATTATTATACCAAAAGGCTCAAATACATTCAGCAATAGAATAGTATTTGAGCCTTTTCTAAAAAATGTTAAAAAGGAAGCAAAAAATGAATATAGAAAAAATAAAACAATCACAAACAAAAATAATAGGAAGAACAATAGAATATCATAAACAAATAACATCTACACACACATATGCAAAAGAAATAGCAAAAAATAAAAATAATAATGGAAAAATAATAATAACAGATGTACAAACACAAGGAATAGGAACAAAAGGCAGAACATGGTATACAGGAAAATCAAAAAATATAGCAATGACAATAATACTAAAACCAAAATGTGAAATATCAAAACTACAAAATCTTACTAAAACAATAGCAATATGCATGAAACAAGCAATATTTGAACTATATAACTATGAACTAACAATAAAAGAACCAAATGACTTATTACTAAACAAAAAGAAAATCTGTGGAATATTAACAGAAATAAACACAACAGCTAATCATATAAACTATTTATTAATAAGTCTAGGATTTAATGTAAATGAAGAACAATTCTCACAAGAAACATCAAATACAGCCACATCACTAAAAAAAGAATACCAAAAAGAATTTGAAAGAGAAGAAATAATATCAAGATTTATAGAAATATTAGAAAATAACATATCTGAAAAAATAGAACTATAACAGTTCTATTTTTTTATCAAACACATAAAAATTAATAAAAGGTTCTAAAACCTAAAATTATTATAAAAGGAATGGTAAAAATGGAAAACACACAAGTAGATAATATAAAACAAATAATGAAAGGAGTAGGTATAGCACTAATTGCAACAGCATTGATACTACTAATATTTGCAATACTATTAACATATACTGAAATATCTGAAACAACAATTGCCACAGTAATAATAGTAACAACAGGAATATCAATATTAATGGGAAGTATAATTGCAAATCGCAAAATAATAAAAAATGGAATTATTAATGGAGGATGTGTAGGATGTATATATATTTTAATAATATATCTAATATCAAGTATATTAAATAGAAATTTTTCACTCAATATCAAATCAATAATAATGATAATAATAGCAATAATATGTGGAATGATAGGAGGGATTATAGGAGTCAATAAAAAATAATCCCAAAATCAAATGTCGAAAAATGCCGAAATTTGCGATGAAAAGTACCCTTAAAAGTATTGACAAATAAAAAATAAGTCAATATAATAAGGGTACATTTTCATATATTTTATAATTCAAAAATAAAAATTTTATCTAAAAAATTTAAATCTAATTGGTAAACAAACCCCAAACAAAACAAAATAAAAAAGTAAGGAGGAATTATAATTTGAGTAAAAAGAAAAAAGTAATAGCTACAATAGCTATATTATTAGCTATATGTGCATTATTCATAGGTGGACATACATATGCTAAATACAAAACAGAAATAAGAGCAATAGCAAATGGAAAAATTGCATCATGGGTATTTAAAGTAAATGGAACAGATGAAGATGCTCAGCAAAAAATTGATTTAGCACAAACAACAAATGAAAAAACTTTAGTAAATGGAAAAATAGCGCCAGGAACCAAAGGTAAATTTAATATAAAAATAGATGCAACAGGAGCAGAAGTTGGTGTTAAATATGATATTACATCAAATGGCCAATATCAACAACCATCAAATTTTTATTATATTTATGATGGTGTGAAATATAGTAATTTATCAGAACTATTATCTAAACTTGGTGGAAAAATATATTTAGATGACGAAACCAAAGTAAGAGATTTTGAAATAGAATGGGAATGGCCATATGAAACAGGAAATACAACTGCAGAGAAAAAAGAAGGAGATAGATTAGACACTGCAAATCAAAATTCACAAAAATTTCAATTTGACCTTGTTGTAACAGGAACACAAATAAATCCAAATGAAGAATAAAAAATTTTTATTTTATTTCATAATATTACTATCAATAATACTATTTTCAATCAGATTTTTTGTAAAAGATATTCAATTATTTGGGATTACCACATTAAAAGTATCATCAAATAGTATGATACCAGTATTTAAAAAAGGGGATATTCTATTTATAAAAAAACAGAAAGAATATAATATTGGAGATATAATAACATATGAAGAAAAAGAACAGGAACAAAAATATTTTGTAACACACAGAATTATAGAAAAATATGAAAATGAATATATAACAAAAGGAGATGCAAATAATAAGCAAGATTCTGAAAAAATATGTGAAAATGTTATAAAAGGAAAAGTCTTTTTTATATTAAAAAATCCTTTTGGATGATGAAAGGAAGTATGATGAAAAAATTTAATTTAAAAAGTGTTACTTATATTTTAATCTTATTTATTGTAACCATAATCTTTTTAACAGGATATAGTATGGCAAAAAACATAACAACAGTAATGCTAAATGTTGGAGCACAAATTGCAAAACCAATATTAGAAGTAAGAACAGAAAGTGACCCAATAAATATTATAGATTCAAACACACAAGGAGAATACAAATTTTATGTTAGAAACTATGATCAAAATGGCAAAATTTCTGATGTTAAAATGAATTATATAATAGAAATAAAAGATACAATAAATAAAGAATTGAAAGATACAATTAAATACGAATTGTATAAAAATGGAACAAAAGTAGAATTAAACGAACAAACCACAAATGAAATGCAACTAAATAATAATAGCCTGCAAGAAGACACATATATATTAAAAATAAATTATAACAAAAATGCAAATTATGTAATGCAAGATATTTTATCAAATATTCAGATAAAAGTTCATTCACAACAATTAAAAACAGTATAGTAGAAGGAGGCAAAATGAAAAAACATCGAAAAATACTAAACCTAATTTTCATTTTCATTATTTTACTATTAATCTGTTATCTAATAAGTATAAAAAATAATCAAAACATATTTGAAGATATTTTATTCTTGAAATTTTTTCATAACAATAAACAACAAGAAACAAAAATAAGTGATGAACAGATACAGCAATATATTTTTAAAGTAAACTATAAAAATACAGATTCTAAAACTATAAATTTGCTTGAAACTGTTGATAAACAAACACTTATAAATAAGACATTGGCACCGGGTATTGAAGGAAGGTTTCAGCTTATACTAGAAACCAATAAAAACACAAAATATAATGTTACATTTCAAAATAAAAAACCAAAACCAAAAAACCTAATGTTTGAATGTACAGATACAAAAGTTCAATATGATAATATAGAAAAATTCAATAAACAATTAACAGGTTTAATAAACAAAGGTGAACAAAAAGTTATAAATATACATTGGTTTTGGAATTTTGAAAATACAACTAAAGGAGATAAACAAGACACAATAGACAGCCAAAATATCAAAGAATATCAATTTGAAGTTTATGTAAATGGAGAAAGTGTAGTTTGATTATATGGAGGTGGAAAATGAAAAAAAAGCTCATATGTGGAATATTTATAATACTAATAATATGTAGTTTTCACATAAACAGTTATGCTAAATATGTACTAGAAGATGTAAACTTAGAAGTAGCAAATGTACAAGTAGATAGAACACAGCCTCAAATAACTTTTTTAGAAACAAAAAATATTGTAGAACACAGTGCATCAGATGGTGTAAAATATGACATAACACTTGTAATAAAAATAACTGAAAAGAATTTATTACAAGACACACTAAACAAAGAAAAAATCATATTAACCAATGATGACAAAGAAATTAAACCAGAGATAATATTTACAGAAACACATCACACTCAACAAGAACATATATATGAAATACAAATGAAAGGTGTTACAGAATTTAACAACCTGAAAGCAAAATTTGAACCAGGTTTAGTATCAGATATAGCAGGTTGGAGCAATGTGACACAAGAAATAGAATTTAAAATTTAAAATTAAATCCAAATAAAAGTACAATTTAAGGAAAAGGACATAAAAATATATCCTTTTCCTTTAAAAATACTAAATAATAGTATAGACAATTAATAAAAAATATGATAACATAATACCATATTGGGGTGTCGCCAAGTGGTAAGGCATTCGGCTCTGACCCGAACATGCATAGGTTCGAATCCTATCACCCCAGCCAAAAATTAGAAAAGGAAGATAAATATATGGAGGATATAACAAAAGAGGAAATAGAATCCTTAGAGCAAAAAGCAAAAGAAGTAAGAAAAGGAATAATAGAAGCGGTATACAGTAATCATTCAGGACATCCAGGAGGTTCTCTTTCAATAGCTGATATCTTAACAGTACTATATTTTAAAGAAATGAAAATCAATCCCGAAAATCCCGAAATGCCAGAAAGAGATAGATTAGTACTATCAAAAGGACACTGCTCACCAGCCTTATATTCAGCACTAGCAAACAGAGGATACTTTCCACTAGAAGAACTAAAAACATTTAGAAACATAAATGGAAGATTACAAGGACATCCAGACAAAAAACATATCCCAGGGATAGACATGTCAACAGGTTCATTAGGACAAGGTCTATCTTCAGCAAATGGAATGGCACTTTCTGCAAAATTAGATAAATTAGGATATAGAGTATATTGTATATTAGGAGATGGAGAAATAGAAGAAGGGCAAGTATGGGAAGCGGCAATGACATCAAGCAAATACAAATTAGACAATTTATGTGTAATCATAGATAATAATAATTTACAAATAGATGGAACAATAAAAGAAGTAATGAGTCCATATCCAATAGATGAAAAATTTAAAAGTTTCGGATTTGAAATAATAAAAATAGATGGACATAATATAGAAGAAATAATAAAAGCATTTGAAGTAGCTAGAAATATAAAAGAAAAACCTACATGTATAATAGCAAAAACAATAAAAGGAAAAGGTGTATCATTTATGGAAAATCAAGTAAAATGGCATGGTGAAGCACCAAACGAAGAACAATACAAACAAGCACTAGAAGAATTAAATTGAAAAAAACCATAAAAAACATTGACAATATTAGCAAAAAGTGGTAAAATAGGTAACTGTAATCCGCTTAGTCAAGGTTCCAAAATACGAAATTTAAGTAGTTACCTTTTTTAAGGATTAGCGAGTATACGAATAAGGAGGTGCATTTAACATGTACGCAATAATTGAAAGCTGTGGAAAACAATACAAAGTATCTGAAGGAGACGTTGTATTTTTCGAAAAATTAGATGCAGAAGAAGGAAAAACAGTTACATTTGACAAAGTTATCCTTATATCTGAAAATGAAAAAGTACAAGTAGGAGCGCCATATGTAAAAGACGCAAAAGTTGAAGGTAAAGTAGTTTCACACGGTAAAGGTAAAAAAATCATTGTTTTCAAAATGAAACCTAAAAAGAATTACAGAAGAAAACAAGGACATAGACAACCTTATACAAAAGTAGAAATTACAAAAATTCAAACAGCAACAAAAACAACAGAAAAACCAAAAACAACAGAAAAAGCAGCAAAATAGAAAATAAAAATAAAATTCATTTTAAGAAATAAAATCTAAAAAATGAAGGGAGTGAAAAAGCATGGCACATAAAAAAGGTCAAGGTAGTAGTCATAACGGTAGAGAGAGTGAGTCAAAAAGACTTGGAGTAAAAAGAGCTGATGGACAATTTGTGTTAGCAGGAAACATCCTAATCAGACAAAGAGGAACAAAAGTACATCCAGGAACAAATGTAGGTAAAGGTAGTGATGATACACTATATGCATTAATAGATGGAACAGTCAAATTTGAAAGAAAAGGTAGAGATAAAAAACAAGTAAGTGTATATCCTGTAACAACAAACAGCTAAAATAAAATAAAAAGAAGGTAAAATACGGAGGTGTATTCAAATGGCAGCAAAAGGACCAAGAGAAAATATCACATTAGAATGTACAGAATGTAAACACAGAAATTACATGACATCAAAAAACAAAAGAAATAATACAGATAGATTAGAAATAGTTAAATATTGTAAATACTGTAAAAAACGTACAACACATAAAGAAACAAAATAGTAAATGAGCTATTTTAAGGAGGATATAAAATGGCTAAAAAAGATGTAAATGAAAATAAAAACAAAAAAAGCTTTTTTAAAGATTTCAAAGCAGAATTAAAAAGAGTTAGTTGGCCAACACCAAAACAATTGTTAAACAATACAGTAGCAGTTATAACAATAGTATTAATAACAGCAGTAATAGTATTTGTATTAGATTTTGTATTTGAAGCAATCAATAGTAAAGGTGTAGAAAAAGTAAAAGAACTTATAGGAAATGAAACAACAGTAGAAAATACAACAACAGACGAAAACGCAACTAGTGAAGAAAATGCATCAACAGATGAAAACGCAACATCTGATGAAAATGCATCAACAGATGAAAATACTACATCTGAAGAGGCAACTAACGAAACAGAAAATCAAAACGAAACACAAGACACAGAAACAAGTGAACAAACTGAAAATACTTCAAACGAATAAAATAATCAAAAGGAGGCTTCTTAAAAATGTCTCAAAAAAACTATGATATGAATCCAAGGTGGTATGTTGTACATACATATTCAGGATATGAAAACAAAATAAAAACAGACCTAGAAAAAACAATAAAAAACAGAGAGCTAGAAGAATATTTCTTTGACATAATTGTTCCAATGGAAGAACAAATAGAAATCAAAGATGGAAAAAGAAAAACAAACCTAAAAAAAGTATTTCCAGGATATGTATTAATAAAAATGATAGTAACAGAGGAAACCTGGTACATTGTCAGAAATACAAGAGGTGTTACAGGATTTGTAGGATCAGGAACAGACCCAATACCATTAACTGATGAAGAAATCAGAAGCATGGGATTTGAAGACCTAAACATAAATGTAGACTATGAAATAAATGATCAAGTACAAATTATGAATGGAGCATTTGAAAATTTTATTGGAACAGTACAAGAAATAAACAAAGAAAAACACAAAGTGAAAGTTTTAGTATCTATGTTCGGAAGAGAAACACCAGTAGAATTAGAATTTTCACAAGTACGAAAAATAAGCTAAAAAGGGAGGTGTCATGAAAAATGGCAGAAAAAGAAGTAAGTAATATTATAAAATTACAAATAGAAGCAGGTAAAGCAACACCAGCTCCACCAGTAGGACCAGCACTAGGATCAAGTGGTGTAAACATCATGCAATTTGTAAAAGAATTTAATGATAGAACAGCAAACCAACCAGGAATGATAATACCAGTAGTAATTACAGTATATAAAGATAAATCATTTGAATTTATCACAAAAGTTCCACCAGTTGCTGTATTAATCAAAAAAGCAATAAAAATAGAAAAAGGATCAGGAAAACCAAACAGAGAAAAAGTAGCAAAAATATCAAAAGAACAAGTAAAAGCAATAGCAGAACAAAAAATGGCTGACTTAAACGCAGCATCAATAGAAACAGCAATGAGCATGGTTGAAGGAACAGCAAGAAGCATGGGAGTTGTTGTAACAGAATAATAAAAAAATTGGGAGAGCATTAAAAATAAACTAAAGCTCGTTAGAACCAAAGGAGGTAAAAAAATGAAAAAACAAGCAAAAAGATACGCAGAAAGTGCAAAATTAGTGGAAAAAGGTAAAGAATATGATATCAAAGAAGCACTAGATATCATAGAAAAAATGCCAAAAGCAAAATTCGACGAAACAGTTGAATTACATGTAAAATTAGGAGTAGACTCAAAACATGCAGATCAACAAGTTAGAGGTACAGTAGTACTACCAAATGGAACAGGAAAAACACAAAAAGTTCTAGTATTTGCAAAAGGACCAAAAGCAGATGAAGCTCAAAAAGCAGGAGCTGACTATGTTGGAGCAGAAGAACTAATACCAAAAATCCAAAATGAAAACTGGTTCGACTATGATGTAGTAGTAGCAACACCAGACATGATGGGAGTTGTAGGAAGATTAGGTAAAGTATTAGGACCAAAAGGACTAATGCCAAACCCAAAATCAGGAACAGTTACAATGGATGTAGAAAAAGCAATAAGTGAAATCAAATCTGGTAAAGTAGAATACAGATTAGACAAAACAAATATAATACATTTAGGATTTGGAAAAGTATCATTTGGAGCAACTAAACTATTAGAAAACTATGAAACAATCATAAATGCAATAATAAAAGCAAAACCAGCAGCAGCAAAAGGTCAATACATAAAAAGTGTTGCAATAACAACAACAATGGGACCTGGAATTTTCATAGACCAAAAATAGAAAATAAAAAAGCCAAAGACAGTAGGCATATAAGTCCTACCTAGGTTAAATAAAAAGAATGAAACAAAAACATACCATTCATTATTTGCCATAGGTAGGAAATAAGAATGGTATTTATTTTTTAAATATAAACAAAACATAGGAGGTGAAAAAACACAAATGGCAAGTGAAAAAGTATTAAACCAAAAGAAAGAAGAAGTAACAAAATTAGCAAATGAAATGAAAGAAGCTAAACTAATACTTCTAACAGATTACAGAGGAATCAATGTAGAAGATGTAACAAACCTAAGAACAGAAATCAGAAATGCAAATGCTGAGTACAGAGTAATCAAAAATAATATTACACGTAGAGCACTACAAGAAGCAGGAATAGAAGGACTAGAAGAACAACTTGTAGGACCAACAGCAGTAATATTATCAAAAGAAGACTACTTAACACCAGCAAAAGCAATCTACAAATTTACAAAAGACAATGACTATTACAAAATCAAAGGTGGAGTAATAGAAGGAAAAGTTATGACACCACAAGAAATCATAACAATAGCAAAACTACCATCAAGGGAAACATTGCTATCTATGCTTGCTGGAGCGTTACTTGCAAATATCCAAAAAGTTGCAGTTGCTCTTGATCAAGTAAGAATACAAAAAGAAGAGCAAGGTGAAAAAGTTGCAGTAGCAGTTCAAGAACCAGCAAAAGAAGCTGAACCAGCTAAAGAAGTTGCTGAGGAACCTGCAACAGCAGAAGAAGCACCAAAAGCTGAATAATAAAAAATAAAAAAGGCAAAAAGCCAAAAAAATTAGGAGGAAATAAAAAATGGAAAAAATCGAAAAATTATTAGAAGAAATCGATAGCTTAACAGTAGTTGAATTATCTGACTTAGTAAAAGCAATCGAAGAAAAATATGGAGTATCTGCAGTAGCAGCAGCTGCACCAGCAGCTGGAGGAGCAGCAGCAGGAGCTGCAGCTGAAGAAAAATCAGAATTTACAGTTGTATTAAAAGAAGCTGGAGACCAAAAAATAAAAGTAATCAAAGTTGTAAGAGATGCAACAGGATTAGGTCTAAAAGAAGCAAAAGACCTAGTAGATGGAGCACCAAAAACAATAAAAGAAAATGTTCCAAAAGAAGAAGCAGAAGATCTAAAAGCAAAATTCTCAGAAGTTGGAGCAGTTGTAGAACTTCAATAATACAAAACAAAAAAGTATTTCGTATATCATTAAATACGAAATACTTTTTTTATCAACAAATTACAAAAAAATATTTAAAATTTTATATTTATGTGATATTATAAAAACATAAATATGAAAGGAAGATTTTAATATGAAAATAGGAATAATAGTAGCAGAATTAGAAGAACTAGAAGCAATAGAACAAATAATGAAAATTGAAAACCGAAAAACAATCTATGATTTAACATTCATAAAAGGACAAATCAAAGAAAAGCAATGTATACTAGTAAGATGTGGAGCAGGAAAAGTAAATGCCGCAAGAGCAACACAAATCCTAATAGACAAATACAAACCAGACAACATAATCAATGTAGGAGTAGCAGGAGGATTAAATCCAACAATTGAAATAGGAGATATAGTAATAGGAGAAACCTTAATACAACACGACTTTGACATAACAGCATTTGGACATGCCAAAGGATACATTCCAGGAGTAGGAGACAAAATATATGCAACAGACACACTAATAGAAAAACTTGAAAAATCAATAAAAAATCCCGAAGAAAAAACATATAAAATATATAAAGGAGTAGTAGCATCAGGAGATATATTCTGCACAAAAATAACAATGAGAGACAAAATATACAGCAAATTTGATGCAGAATGTGTAGATATGGAAGCAGCAGCAGTAGCCCAAGTATGTTATCAATGTAATGTGCCATTTATAGTAATAAAAAGCATATCAGACACTCCAAATGGCAAAAACACAAAAACATACGAAGAATTTATAGGACCTGCCTCACAAAGATTTGCAAATATAATAAAACAATTCTTAAAAGAATTTTAAAAAACAAAATCTATAACTTAACCAAAAAACAATTATAGATAGACATAACATTGCAAATATTGGAAAAATACTTGTTTTTTAGTAAAATTTATGTTATACTATAAATAGTTGATGTAAAAAAGTAATAAGAGAGGTGAAAACTTTAAAGTCAAACTTTAAGTAATAAAATGAGTAAAACAGGAGAAGTAAAAGAAAAGAAAAGAGGAATTTTATATTTTCTATGGCACAATGAACCAGAAGTATCTGAAAAAGATGTATTAGCTGAACTAGAAGAAAATGAAGAATTTACAAAATCATTAAAAGAAATAGAAAAAATGGAAGAATTTTATGGTAATACAGTAAAATTTGAAGAATCATTAAGTAAGAAACCAAAAAAACCTAAAACAAAAATGACTAAAGAGCAACTAGAAAATAAAAAAATAAAGCAAAACCCACAAAGAACAAGAAATGACGAAGAACGTGAAAGATAAACAAAAGTTACTGGCCAAATTTTAGCAAAAAGCAATCTAAAATCACAAAGCCAGTAACAATATTTTAAAAAACTTGTATTTTTTCTTGACAAAAGGGAAAACTCAATGTATAATATATAACGTTAGAAACATGGCGAAGTAGCTCAGTTGGCTAGAGCACGCGGTTCATACCCGCGGTGTCGAGAGTTCGAATCTCCCCTTCGCTACCATTAAAAAATATTAACAGAACAAAAGTAGGCTGATGTAGCACCAACAAAAGGTGTGTTAGATTAGAAAGCTAATCTCATCAGCCACTTTTTTTGTAAAATGATAATTGTATAAAATTTCAATTTCTACTACAAAAATCATATTGATAATTATAATTTCTTATAGTATAATAAACTTAATAAAATTCACACGAGGAGTGAAAACAAATGTCTGAACATGATAAATTAAAACTAGAATTTCCAACAATAAAAAGAAAAAAAGAAGCACTAGAATTTATGGAAGAATTCTATGAACACAATTCAAAAGTATTTGGCTCAGGAGGCCTAATTCACTATCTAAATGACTATGAAGGTTGGATTGAAAAAATAAATGAAGACTCTATAAGAGAATTTACTGAAGAAAAAGTACCTGCAAGAACATATTTTTTAATAAGAGAACATGACAACAAAATAGTCGGTATAATAAGTATAAGGTTCAAACTAAATAAACATTTACAAGTAGCAGGAGGGAATATAGGCTATTCAATAAGACCAACTGAAAGACGAAAAGGTTATAATAAAATCAACCTATATCTAGGACTACTAGAATGTCAAAAATACGGAATAAAACAAGCCTTGATGACATGTGACAAAACTAACCTAGCATCAGCAAAAACAATTAAAGCACTAGGAGGAGAATTTATTAGAGAACGTGAAGAAAACGAAAAAACTCCACGTATGGTATATGACTTTATTTTAGATGTAGATAAACTAATAGAAGAACATAGAGCTGAATATTGCGATAAAATAATAATAGAATAAATACAAAAACAATCATAAAATATATCTTAAGAAAAATAGTATCAAATTTTCAAAAATATATTTTAAATGATTGTTTTTTTAATATAAAACTTTAATATAAAACTAACACTATTAAAATTAATCTTATTTCAACAAAATATTTAAAATTTGAGGATAAATTTTATCTGCATTAGAATTCCAATTATCAACAATTTTTTTAGCCCTATCGCGCGAACCAGCGACAGTCTTAACCTCAAAAATAGTCTCATTATTTTCAACAATTTTGCATTTTATAGTATAATCATTTTCACTTTTAGGTATAAACTCAGCTGTAACAGAAGTTTCTTCAGTAATTAAAGGAAACTCCTTTTGAAAAACAAAATCAGCCTTAAGTTTTATAATACCAGGTAGTACATCTTTTGTAAGAGATAATGCATTTTTTCCTTCAGATGTTATTTTAACAATAGACTCTTTTTCATCTTCATCTTTTGTAATTATTCCTACTAACTTGGTTTCATCTAAATCTGTTAGAACTTGTTTGAAATAAAAATAATTAACATTATTTATAGAAGTTACAATTTTAAATAAACCATCCTCTATAATGCCAGAAGGTACCTGATCTAACAAATACAGAATTAATACTTTATTTTCAGCCAAGGCAGTAGTATTATCTGAAATATCCATACTAATACACTCCTTACTCTTTAATGTTTTATAGGATTATATCACAGAAAATGGAAAAAGTAAACAAAAAATGAAATAAATATTAGAAGTTAGAAATGACTGAAACAGATATATTTATATAACATTATCTTTTTTTAATTCATCAATAAAATAATCAAACAAATCTTCAATAGGAGTATGTAAAACATAAGCTAAACCAAATAATTCATAATCTTTCAAAATACGTTTACCCTTTTCCAACTTATGCAAAGAATTTTTAGGAATATCAATACCCATAAGAGCAAGCTTTGTAGAAAGTTGTGACAAAGATAAATTGTTCTTAATTCTTAGCTGTTTGATTTTTTCTGCTGAAATGTTTAAATTTCCATTAAAATTACTGCATTGATACATTAAATTTCAATCCTTTCGTTTAATATAAATCATATTGTTTATATTTTATAATATACAAATACAAATGCGTACTCACTGGAGGAATGAAAGCAATAATATGATAAATATTACAACTAAATTACAATTTCATTACAAATAAATTAAAACTATTGACTCTAACAAATAATGCAACTATAATAGACTTAAGGCGTACTCACTAGAGGAACGACAAATCAAAGGAGGAGAAAAGTAAATGAGAGTAAAATCAACATTTATAGAAGATAAAAAAGATTCCTTAACACATACAAAAAATGAAGCAGCTATTACCCTAATTGCACTAGTAATAACAGTAATAGTGATATTAATATTAGCCGGAATAACCCTAAATGTACTAACAGGAGAAAATGGAATAATAAAAAAAGCAATACAAGCAAAAGAAGAAACAGAAAGAGCGCAAGAACGCGAACAAGTACAAATGGAAATATATGATGTATTCGCACAAAAAGGAAAATTCGACCCAGAAGTATTCAAAGAAAAAGTAAAAGACATACCATCAATAAACCCAAAAACACATGACAACGAAAA
>CANRBI010000024.1 GCA_947628775.1 uncultured Clostridia bacterium | reverse complement strand
TAACACAAATGTCACAAGTATCAAGTGGATTTTGGATAGGATTCACATTTCCAGATACATTAATACAATTATTCACATTCCAATTCACAGGAAACTTAGACATAACAAAACAAATAAGCACACTAGAAAGTGGAATATATGGGGTAATATTCTGTATATATATAATTACATGTATAATAAAAAACAAAAAATCAAAAAACAAAAAAGACATTCAACCAGCAAAATTAGCAATAATGATATATGCAGGAGTCTTTTTAGGAGCAATAGCAATAACACTAATAATAGACCAACCAATAATATATGCAAGATATTTCTTAGTCGTAACAGGACTATTTATATTTACACTAACATATTTAATGGATAAAATAGGAAACAAATATGGAAACATAGTAATAATAATACTAACAGTAATAATGTCACTAATAGTAAACATAGAACTAATACAAACAAACTATGACAAAACAAACAAAGAGCCAATAAACTATGTAAAAGAAAATATAAAACAAGGAGATATAATCCTATATGGAAACGAAGGCGGAGGACCAGGAAGTGGATTTGTAATAGCAGCAAACTTCCCACAATACATGGAATATTTTTACAACAAAGAACACTGGGGAGTAGAAGAAGCCTACAAAGCATATGGGCCAAACATGGAAACAGTCTATGACCTAGATTTCCTACAAAACTACACAGGTCGAATCTGGATAATAAACGGCGGAAACCAACATATCCTAGAAGAAGCCCAAGAAAAATACCAACAACAAATAAAAATACTAGACCAAAAAGAATACAACATAAAATACCAATCATACTATTATGGAATAGCACTAGTAGAAAAAAACTAAAAAAAATCACTTAAATTCAATAAAAAGCTTGCATTTTTTCCAAAAATAGGGTATAATAACAAAGTAGCATAAAAAAACCAAGAAGAGTGGGAACAAATCCCACTCTTCAATCATTATAAAAAGGAGGAAAAAAATTGGCAAACATAGAAGAAAAAATAGAAAATCTAGTAAAAACCAAAATAGAAAATTTAGGCTATGACCTATATGATGTAGAATATGTAAAAGAAGGCAAAAACTACTTCCTTAGAATATATATAGACAGCCCAAAAGGAATAGACCTAAACGACTGCGAAAAAGTAAACAACGAAATAACAGACATACTAGATGAAGCAGACTATATAAAAGACCAATATTTTCTAGAAATATCATCACCAGGAATAGAAAGAATACTACGAAAAGAAAAACACCTACAAAATAACATAGGAGCAAAAATACATGTAAAACTATTCCAAAAAGACGAAAACGGAAAAAAAGAATATGAAGGAATACTAAATCAAGTAGATAATCAGAAAATCACACTAGATGACAAAACAATCGAAAGAAAAAACATAGCACAAATAAAAACAGTATACGATTGGGAATAAAAATAAGGAGGAATAAAAAAATGAAGGCAATTGATAACAAAGAATTAATACTATCGCTAGAAGAACTAGAAAAAGAAAAAGGAATAAAAAAAGAATATGTAATCGAAGCAATAGAAACAGCACTAGTAACAGCATACAAAAGAAATTTTGACTCATTAGAAAACGTAAAAGTAGATATAGACAAAAAAACAGGAGCAACACATCTATATGCAATAAAAGAAGTAGTTGAAGTAGCAAAAGATGACGCTACAGAAATAAGCCTAGAACAAGCAAAAAAAATAAATAAACAACTAAAACTAGAAGACCAAGTAGAAGTAGAAATAGTACCAAAAGACTTCGGAAGAATAGCAGCACAAACAGCAAAACAAGTAATAATACAAAAACTAAGAGAAGTAGAAAGAGAAATAATATACAACGAATTCAATGACAGAAAAGGAGAAATAGTATCAGGAATAATACAAAAAGCAGACAAAAACATAGTAGTAATGGACTTAGGAAGACTAGAAGGAGTAATGCCAGCAAAAGAACAAATACCAACAGAACATTACCATGTAAATGACAAAATAAAAGGATATGTATTAGATGTAGAAAAAGGACAAAAAGGAGCACCACAAGTAATAGTATCAAGAAGTCACCCAGATTTTGTAAGAAAACTACTAGAATTTGAAATACCAGAAATATACGAAGGAGTAATAGAAATAAAAAGTGTATCAAGAGACCCAGGAAACAGAAGCAAAGTAGCAGTATACTCACCAGACCCAGACATAGACCCAGTAGGATCATGTGTTGGACAAAAAGGAGTAAGAATTCAAAACGTAATAAACGAACTAAACGGAGAAAAAATAGATGTAATAGAATGGGACGAAGACCCAAGTATATTCATAGCAGCAGCACTATTACCAGCACAAATAATGGCAGCAGACCTAAAAGAAGACGAAAAATTTGCACAAGTAATAGTACCAGATGACCAGTTATCATTAGCAATAGGGAAAGCAGGACAAAACGCAAGACTAGCAGCAAGACTAACAAACTGGAAAATAGACATAAAATCAGAAAGCCAATTCAGACAAATGTTAGAAGAACAAGCAAAACAAGAACAAGAAGAATCAGAAGAAGAACCAGAAGAATAAACCTAAAATGTGATAAAAACAGTAAAAATAACATACAATAAAAGGAGGACAAAACTATGAAAAATCAACCTCAAAGAACATGTATGGGCTGTAATGAAAAAAAAGATAAAAAAGAACTAATACGAATAGTAAAAAACAAAGAAAATGAAATACTAGTAGACAAAACAGGCAAACAAGAAGGAAGAGGAGCTTACATATGTGACTCAATAGAATGTCTAGAAAAAGTAATAAAAACAAAAAGACTAGAAAAAGTGTTAAAAACACAAATATCACAAAAAATATATGAAAGTATAAGAGGTGTAATACTTGATAAATCAGAATAAAATATTAGGATTAATTCGGGCTATCAGCAAAAGCAGGAAAAATATGCTATGGGGCAGACAGTGTCGAAAATGAAATAAAAGGTAAAAAAGTAAAGCTAGTAATAATAGCAAAAGACAGTTCAGAAAGAACAAAAAACAAATTCCAAAAACTAAGTGAAGAAAACAACTTAAAGATGATAACAACAGAAACAATAGAGAGCCTAAGCAAAGCAATAGGAAAAACAAACAAAGCCGTAATTGGAATAAAAGAAGAAAATCTAGCAAAACAAATACAGAAAATAAATAATGGGGGTGAATTTTAATGGGAAAAGTAAAAATACATGAAATTGCAAAAAAACTAGGAGTAACAAGTAAAGAAATAATCGAAATAGCAAACAAACAAAAAATAGAAGCCAAAAGCCACATGAGTGGAATATCAGAAGAAGAAGCCCAAAAAATAGAACAAATAGTAAAAGAAAAACAAAATAATAAAGAAACCAAAAAAGAAAAAAAATCTGAAACAGACAAAAAAGAAGAAAAAGCACCTGTAATAATAAGAAGAGAAGTAATAATTCAAGAAAAAGACAAAAAAGAAGAAACAAAAAAAGAAACAAAAAGAGAAAACATAGGATTTGTGGAAAGAAGACAAAACAAAGACTTCAACATAGTTTATCGTAATAAACCAAACAAACCAAAAACAGTAAGTGAACTATTTGGACTAAACAACAAAAAAGAAGAACCTAAAAACACAAAAGAACCTGAAACAACAAAAAATGAAACAATAGCCGAGGAACCAGAAACAATAAAAGAAACTAAAACAAATAAAGAACAAGGAGAAACAAGTCAACAAATGCAAACAGCCACAAACCAAACAACCCAAACAAGAAATTATCAAACAAATAAAAACAATCAAAACAAAGATAATTATCATAAAAGCTATAATAACACAAATAATGGAGATAATAAATTTAATAGCAAAAACAAATTCCATCAAAACGACAGAAATAACAACCAAACAAACAGATATGGAAACCAAAAACGACCATTAGATGACAGAGGAATTGAAAAAAACATCAAAAACATAATGTCAGCAGAACTAAATGAAAAAGAAATAACAAGAGAATACAACAAAAACATAGACAAACAAAAAAATAACAACAGATTTGATGAAAACAGAACAGCCAAAAGAAAAACAAGAAGAAATGAAATAGACAATTCATTTGATGAAGGAAAACTAAAAAGCCTAAAACAAGCAAACAAACTATCACACATGTTCAATGACCAAGAAGGCGGAATGTTAGACTACTATGACCTAACAACAGAACGTGGAAGAAAAGGCAAGAAAAAACCAAATAAAGGAAATGAAGAAAGAAACAAACAAAAAATCTTCAAACTAACAGAAATCGAAATACCAGAATCAATAACAGTAAAAGACCTAGCAGCAGAAATGAAAAAAACAACAGCAGAAGTAATCAAAAAACTATTAGGTTATGGAGTAATGGCAACAATCAACAACGAAATAGATTTCGACACAGCATTTTTAGTAGCAGGAGAATTTGGAATCACAGCTAAAAAGAAAGAAACAATAACAGAAGAAGACATCCTATTCGACGAATCTGAAGACAAAACAGAAGACCTAGAAGAAAGACCACCAGTAGTAGTAGTAATGGGACACGTAGACCATGGAAAAACATCACTACTAGACACAATCAGAAAAACAAATGTAATAGAAGGAGAAGCAGGAGGAATCACACAAGCAATAGGAGCATACATGGTAACAGTAAATGACAGAAAAATCACATTCTTAGACACACCAGGACATGAAGCATTTACAGCAATGAGAGCAAGAGGAGCACAAATTACAGATATAGCAATACTAGTAGTAGCAGCAAATGATGGAATAATGCCACAAACAGTAGAAGCAATAAACCACGCAAAATCAGCAGGAATTCCAATAATAGTAGCAATAAACAAAATAGATTTACCAGATGCAAATGTCGACAAAGTAAAACAAGAACTAATGAACTATGAACTAGTACCAGAAGAATGGGGAGGAGAAACAATCTGTGTACCAATCTCAGCTAAAAAGAACATAAACATAGACCAATTACTAGAAATGGTACTATTAGAAGCAGATGTATTAGAACTAAAAGCAAATCCTAACAAACAAGCAAAAGGAGTAGTAATAGAAGCAAGACTTGACAAATCAAAAGGAGCAATAGCAACAATGCTTGTACAAAGAGGAAAATTAGATGTAGGAGACACAATAGTAGTAGGATCATCAATAGGAAGAATAAGAGTAATGACAAACGACAAAGGCAAAAGAGTAAAATCAGCAAAACCATCAACACCAGTAGAAATTATGGGATTAACAGACGTACCAGAAGCAGGAGAAACATTCTATGAAGTAAAAGACGAAAAAATGGCAAAACATCTAATAGAAAGAAGAAAAAGACAAGCAAGAGAAAAAGCAATAAATCAAGTAACAAAAATAACACTAGACAACCTATTTAACCAAATGGAACAAGGAAATCTAAAAGTACTAAATCTAATAGTAAAAGCAGATGTACAAGGCTCAGTAGAAGCAGTAAAACAATCAATGGAAAAACTATCAAATGACGAAGTAAAAGTAAAAGTAATACACAGTGCAACAGGAGCAGTAAACCAATCAGATGTAACACTTGCAAAAGTATCAAATGCAATAATAATAGCATTTAATGTAAGACCAGACAACACAGCAAAAGAAATAGCAGAAAAAGACGAAGTAGAAATAAAACAATATGCAGTAATATATCAAGCAATAGAAGATGTAGAACTTGCAATGAAAGGAATGTTAGACCCTAAATTTGAAGAAAAAGTCATAGGAAATGTAGAAGTAAGACAAACATTCAAAATCTCAAATGTAGGAACAATAGCAGGAGGATATGTCCTAACAGGAAAAGTAGAAAGAAATGCCGGAGTAAGAGTAATAAGAGACAATGTAGTAATACATGACGGAAAACTAGCAACACTAAAAAGATTCAAAGATGACGTAAAAGAAGTAACAAAAGGATATGAATGTGGAATACAAATAGAAAACTACAATGACATTAAAGAAGGAGACAACATAGAAGTATACATCATGGAAGAGATAAAAAGATAAATAAGGAGGAAAACATGCCAACAAACAGCAACAGACTTAATCGAATAGATGAAGAATACAAAAAAGAATTAAGTCAAATAATAGATAGAGAGCTAAAAGACCCAAATATAACAGGTCTAATAAGTGTTACAAAAGTAAAAGTAACAAATGACTTAAAATATGCAAAAATATATGTAAGCATATTAAATTCAAAAAACACAAAAGAAACACTAGCAGGACTAAAAAAATCATCAGGATATATAAGAACACAATTAGCCAAAAGAGTCAATTTAAGAAACACCCCAGAATTAATATTTGAATTAGATGACTCACTAGAATATGGCGCAAGAATAGACACAATATTAAAAGAAATAATGCCAAAAAAAGAAGAAAAATAAAAATAGGAGGAAAAGAATGACTCTAGACAATATATTAGAAGAAATAAAAAAAGCACAAACAATTATACTATTAACACATGAAGCTCCTGATGGAGATGCAATAGGAAGTACACTAGCAATGAAAACAGCACTAAAAACACTAGGAAAAGAATCAGATGTAATAATAAAAGAATTTCCAAGAACATTTGAATTTTTACCAAATGCAAAAGAAATAAAACAAGAATCAGAAATAAAAAAATACGACCTAGCTGTATCACTAGACTGCACAGACCTAAGAAGATTAGTAGGAAGAGAATACTTTGAAGAAGCAAAAAGAACCATAGTAATAGACCACCACGGTACAAATTCAATGTTCGGAGATATAAACTTCGTAAACCCAGTAGCACCAGCATGTTGTGAAATACTAGTAGGAATGCTAACATATTTCAACATAGAAATAACAAAAGAAATAGGAACATGTATATTAACAGGAATAATAACAGACACAGGAGGATTCAAAAACCAAGGAACAACCTCAGAAACTTTTGAATTCACAGCAGAACTACTAAGAAAAGGAGTAAAA
Source organism: uncultured Clostridia bacterium (assembly GCA_947628775.1). Lineage (GTDB taxonomy): Bacteria > Bacillota > Clostridia > TANB77 > CAG-508 > CAG-269. The sequence goes on along the minus strand of CANRBI010000024.1, from coordinate 11,973 downwards.
GTATCTGAAATATACAGAAAAGTATTAGAAATAAAAACAAGAGGAAACTTTGAACTATTAAAAAGAACACTAAACAGAATGGAAATACTAGAAAACGGAAAAGTAGCATTCACATACATAACAAACCAAGACGAAGAAGAAGTAAACATAGAAATAGGAGACCATGAAGGACTAGTAGAAGAAGGAAGAAGAATAGAAGGAGTAGAAGTATCAATATTTATAAGACAAAAAAATCATGAAGACTCATACAAAGTTTCAATGAGATCAAACTCATATGTAAACGTATCAGACATATGCTATGTATTTGGAGGAGGAGGACATCCAAAAGCAGCAGGATGCCTAATCCAAGGAAATATAGAACAAGTAAAAGAAAAATTACTAAAAGAAATAAGAAAAGTCATATAAGAGGTAAAAATGGAAATAAAAGATGGAATAATCATAATAAACAAACCAAAAAACTGCACATCACATGACATAGTAAAAAAAATAAAAAATATAACACAAAAAAAGGTAGGACACACAGGAACATTAGACCCACTAGCACAAGGAGTTTTGCCTATACTAATAGGCAAAGCTACACTATGTTCTAAATACCTCATAAACCATGACAAAACATATGAAGTAACACTAAAACTAGGAGAAACAACAAAAACACTAGATGAAGAAGGACCAATAACCAAAACCCAACAAATACCATCAAATATACTAACAGAACAAAACATAAAAACAAAACTAAAACAATTTGAAGGAAAGCAAAAACAAACACCACCAATATATTCAGCAATAAAAGTAAAAGGCAAAAAACTATATGAATATGCAAGAAAAAACGAAGAAGTAGAAATAAAACCAAGAGAAATAGAAATATACAAAATAGAACTAGAAGAAATAAACAAACAACAAAAAACAATAAAATTCACAACCAAATGCAGCAAAGGAACATATATAAGAACACTATGTGCCGACATAGCAAAATCACTAGGAACAATAGGATATATGAAAGAACTAAAAAGACTACAAGTAGGAGAATTTAAAATACAAAACAGTATAACAATACAAGAAGACCCAAAAATAAACGAAAAACAAATTGCCCAAAACATAATAACAATAGAAAAAATATTCGAAAAAAATCCAAAAATAGAAATAAAAAACAATCAAATAACACACTTCTTAAATGGAGTAAAAATAACAATAGAAAAACCAGATGGAATCTACAAAATATATAACCAAAACAAATTTATAGGAACAGGAATCCTACAAAAAAAATTATTAAAAAGAGATATAATAATATAAAACACCTCATATATTTAAAATATGTGAGGTGTTTTTATGTATTATATCAGTGAAGGAGACATGCTAAATCCAATAACAAAAAAATTAAACATAATAAAACTAAAAGGAAACAACATAATATTACCAATAGAAAAAGGCGAAAAAATCCCAGAAAAAAAGGAAATAAAACTAGCCAAAAAAACAAAAAAAATAATAAACACACTAAATAGCAAAAAAATAATAATAAGTAAAGAAATAAAAAAGCACGAAAAATACACATCAAACCTACAAACAAACGACCTAGAAATAATAAATGGCAAATGGTTATACACAATACTATTACCAGAAATACTAACATACATAACCCAAAAACAAAACATAGAACCAGAAAAAACAACAATACACATACTAGTAAATGACCCAACAGAAATATCAATAAACAACATAAAACTATTATCAAAAAAATACAAAAATATAACAATAATAACCAAACACATAGAAAAATTCAAAAAAATCGAAGACCAAATTCTAGAAGAAACAGGAGCATTAATAGCAGTAACAAACAACAAAAGAAAAAGCCTATCAAAAGCACAAATAATAGTAAACATAGACTTCCCAAACGAATACATAAACCAATACACAATAAATGAAAATAGCACAATAATAGACCTATATGGAGGAACTAAAATAAACAAAAAAAGATACAATGGAATAATAATACACGATTACGAAATAGAAATAAAAAACAAAAAAGAATACACAATAGACGAAAAAAAATATGAACAAAAAGAAATATATGAAGCTAAATTCTATAAAAAGCAACCAATAAAATATATAAGAGAAAAACTAAAAAAAGACGGAATAACAATAACAAAACTATACACAACAAAACAAATAATATAAAACAAACAAAAAAAATTCTTAAAATTAACTTAAAAACTTTATTTTTTATAAAAAATATAATATAATAGTAGGTAATTACAAAGGAGGTATAACAAAATGCCAGATAGTAAAAATAATAGAAGCAGAAACAGCCAAAATAGTAATTACCGAAATAGCAATAACAAAGGAAAAGCAACACCCAAAAAAACAAATAAAACAAGAAAACCAACAAATAGACAAGATGACAAAACAAGAAAAGTACCAGTTGCAAAACAATCAAACAATTCAAACTTCGTAAAAAGCAAAGACAACAAAAAAATGAACAAAAAAAATAAAAAAGACAAATCAAAAAAAACAAGTAAACATCCAAAACTAATGCTATTTTTAAAAATAATAGTAATAATATTCCTATTATGTTGTGTAATAGGAGCAGGAATAGTAGCAGCCATGTTCTTTGGACTATTTGGAGATGACTTCCAAATAACAAAAGATGAACTAGTAATAGGAACATCAAACTCAGTAGTCCTAAACAAAAAAGGAGAAGAAATAGCAAACCTAAGCAAAGAACAGCAAAGAAAAATAATAACACTAGACGAAATGTCAGACTATCTACCAAAAGCATATATAGCAATAGAAGACAAAAGATTTTACGACCACTCAGGAGTAGACTGGAAAAGAACAGGAGGAGCCATAATAAACACAGTATTCAAAGGAGGCTCATCATATGGAGGAAGTACAATCACACAACAATTAGTAAAAAATATCACAGGAGAAAAACAAACATCAGGAATAGGAGGAATACTAAGAAAAGTAAGAGAATGGGCAAAAGCATATCAAGTAGAAAGAATGATATCAAAACAACAAATACTAGAACTATACCTAAACATACTATTCATAGGAGGAAATGACATACACGGAGTAGAACTAGGATCACAATACTACTTTAATAAAAGTGCAAAAGACCTAGACCTAGCAGAATGTGCATTTTTAGCAGGAATAAACAGTTCACCAAATTCATATAACCCATTTGACCAAACAAAAGACCAAGAAAAATTAAAAGAAACAATAAAAAATAAAGTACTAACAGTACTAAAAGAAATGAAAGACCAAGGACTAGTAGAAAATGAAGAAGAATATAATGCAGCAGTAGCAAAAGCAGAAGGAGGACTACCATTCTCACAAGGAACAATAGAAAGTAGCTCAAACTACTCATACCACACAGATGCAGTACTAAAACAACTAATAAACCAAGTAATGGAAGAAAAAGATATATCAAGAGAATTTGCAGAAAAATACGTATATAGCAGTGGACTAGTAATATACTCAACAGAAGACCCAGACATTCAAAAAAGAGTAGAAGAAGAATTCTCAAAAGAATCATACAGAATAAAAGGAAGAGAAAAGAAAGACGGACAATTAATAAATGAACAAGCACAAGCAGGAATGGCAATAATAGACTTTAAAACAGGAGAAGTACTAGGAGTAGGAGGAAACCTAGGAGACCAAAAAGCTTCAGGATGGAACAGAGCAACACAAATGGTAAGGCAAACAGGTTCATCAATGAAACCAATAGCAACAATAGCACCAGGACTACAAGAAAAAGTAATAACAGCAGCAACAGTATATAATGATGTAGCAACAGAATTCGACGGTGGATACAAACCAGAAAACTACAACAGTTTCAGAGGCTATGTAAACATAAGGAGCTTTATAGAAACATCACAAAACATCCCAGCAGTAAAAATAATGAAAGAACTAACAACCAAAAAAGCACTAAAATATCTAAGAGAAATGGGAATATCAAGTCTAGATGATACTGAAGACGCACATCTATCACTTGCAATAGGAGGACTAAGCAAAGGAATAAGTCCACTAGAAATGGCAGCAGCATATGGAACAATAGCAAATGATGGAGTATATATAACACCAACACTATACACAAAAGTAACAGACAAAAGTGGAAATGTTGTACTAACACCAAAACAAGAACAAAGAAGAGTATTTTCAGAACAAGTAGCATATATCACAAGATCAATAATAGAAGAACCAGTAAAAGGAGCACAAGGAACAGCAAAATACTGCGCAGTATCAGGAATGGAAACATGCGCAAAAACAGGAACAACAGATGACACAAAAGACAGATGGCTATGTGGAATGACACCATATTACTCAGCAGCAGTATGGTATGGATATGACACACCAGAAACAGTAACATACCCAGGAGGATCAAACCCAGCAGGACTAATATGGGCAGGAGTAATGAAAGACATACACAAAAACCTTACAAATGCAAACTTCAATACACCATCAGGAATAAGCACAGCAACAGTATGTAGAAAAACAGGCTGTTTAGCAACATCAAGTTGTTCAGACACATACTCAGAAATATTCACATCAGACAACTTACCAGATAAATGCGAAGGACACGGAGTACAAAAACTATGTGTAGAATCTGGAAAAGTAGCAACACCATACTGTCCAAATGTAAAAAATAACAGCTATGGACTAACAGTACCAAAAGAAAAACTAAACTTATGGAAAACATTATCAGGAGGAAGTTCATCAGGAGCAGGAAAAGTAGTTGAAACATGTCCAATACACACAACACCAACAAATACACAACCAACAGAAGAACCAACAACAAATACAACAACAAACACGACAAACACAACAACTACAAAACCAACAACAAATACGACAACAAACACAACTACAAATACAACAACAACACCACAAACAAACACAACACCAACAAACTCGGCAGGATCAGAACCACCACCAGAACAAAACACAACAACACCACAAACATAAATCAATTAGCGGATTGAACAAATCCGCTAATTACATAAATAAGGAGGCATATATGCAAATATATCTATACAACACACTAACCAGAAAAAAAGAAGAATTTAAACCAATAAACCCAAACGAAGTTACAATATATTCATGTGGACCAACAGTATACAAAGACGCAACAATAGGAAATATGAGAACAAACATATTTCAAGATGTATTAAGAAGAATGTTAAAATATAATGGGTACAAAATAAAACATGCAATGAACATAACAGACGTAGGACATCTAGTATCAGATGGAGACGAAGGCGAAGACAAAATGATAAAATCAGCAAGAGAAGAACACAAAACACCACTAGAAATTGCAGAATATTACACAAAAAGATTTTTTAATGACCTAAAAGATTTAAACATAGAATTGCCAGAAATAATATGCAAAGCAACAGACCATATTCCAGAAATGTTAGAATATGTAGAAGAATTAGAAAAAAATGGATATGCCTATGAAACATCAACAGCAATATATTTTGACATATCAAAACTAGACAAATACCCAGTACTCTCAAACCTAAACCTAGAAGAACAAAAAGCAGGAGCAAGAGTACAAATAGACAAAGAAAAAAGAAACCCATATGATTTCGCACTATGGATAAAAGCACCAGAAAATCACATAATGAAATGGGACAGCAAATATGGACCAAGTTACCCAGGCTGGCACATAGAATGTTCAGCAATGGGACAAAAATATTTAGGAGAACAATTTGACATACACACAGGAGGAATAGACCTAATACCAACACATCACGAAAACGAAATAGCCCAAAGTAAAGGAAAATGTGGAAAAATACCAGCACACTATTGGTTACATGGAGAATATCTATTAATAGACGGCAAAAAAATGTCAAAAAGCCTAAACAACGTATACCTAATAAAAGACATAAAAGAAAAAGGATATGACCCACTTGTATACAAACTATTCTGCTACTCAAGTCATTACAGAAACAAAATAAACTTCACATGGGAAGGAATAGAAGCAACAAAAAAATCATTAGAAAGGCTAAAAAGCAGTTACAAAATACATAAAGAAGGAAAAGACGAACTAACAGAAAAAGACAAACAAGAACTAAAAAACTTAGAAGAAAAATTCCATCTTGCAATAAATGACGACATGAACATGCCACAAGCCTTAAGCTATGTATGGGAAACAGCCAAATACGAAAAAAAATCTCCAGAAATAGCGAAGCTGCTAAAAAAATTCGACCAAATACTACGGACTAAAAATAGACGAACAAAAAAACCAAACACAAAACCTACCACCAGAAATTAAGCAATTACTAGAAGAGCGAGAACAAGCAAGACAAAACAAAGACTGGGCAAAATCAGACGAGATAAGAGACAAACTAGACCAAAAAGGCTACACAGTAAAAGACACAAAAGAAGGACAACAAATAATACAAAAATAACAAAAGTAATGTAAGCAAAAAAGCTTACATTATTTTTTTATAAAATGTTGAAAAATAAGCAAAATTTTGATATAATTCAAATAATTAAAAAACGGAAAAAGGAGGATGAAAAATGGCAATACTATTACCAGGAGGAGCAGGATACATAGGAAGTCACACAGCAATAGAGCTATTAAACTCAGGAAAGGAAATTGTAATAATAGACAATTACTCAAACAGCAAACCAGAAGTATTAGAATCAATCAAAAAAATAACAGGAAAAGATTTTAAATCATATAACATAGATTATAGAAACAGAAAAGAACTAGAAAAAGTATTTGAAGAAAACAACATAGAAGCGGTACTAAATTTTGCAGGATACAAAGCAGTAGGCGAATCAGTACAAAAACCACTAGAATACTATGACAACAACATAATAGGAGCATTAATACTACTAGAAACAATGAGAAAATACAACGTAAAAAAATTCATATTCAGTTCATCAGCAACAGTATATGGAGACCCAGAAACAATACCAATCACAGAAAACTGTAAAACAGGAGGAACCACAAACCCATATGGAACAACCAAACTATACATAGAACAAATACTAAAAGACACATATGCATCAGACAACACATGGGACATATGTATACTAAGATATTTCAACCCAGTAGGAGCACACGAAAGTGGACTAATAGGAGAAGAACCACAAGGAATACCAAACAACCTAATGCCATACATAGTAAGAGTAGCAGCAGGAATACTACCACAACTATCAATATTTGGAGACGACTATAACACACCAGACGGAACAGGAGTAAGAGACTATATACACGTAGTAGACCTAGCAAAAGGACATGTACTAGCACTACAAAAACTAGAAAAAGAAAACCAAGGACTATACATATACAACTTAGGAACAGGAAAAGGATACAGTGTATTAGACATGGTAAAAACATTTGAAAAGGCAACAAACCAAAAAGTACCATACAAAATAACTCAAAGGAGACCAGGAGACATTGCATCATGTTATGCAGACCCACAAAAAGCAAAACAAGAACTAGGATGGGAAGCAAACAAAACACTAGAAGACATGTGCAGAGACTCATGGGAATACATCAAAAAAAATCAAACAAAATAGAAAGGAAAAACACATGATACAATTTAAAAGCGAAATAGCAAAAACAATAAATAAAATAACATCAATAGACGAAAACGAATTAAAAAATTATATAGAAATCCCAAAAGACACAAAAAATGGAGACTATGCATTTCCATGTTTTCATTTAGCCAAAAAACTAAAAAAATCACCACAAATAATAGCAGAAGAACTAAAACAAAAAATAGAAATAAATCCTGAAATAATAGAAAAAATAGAAATAGCAGGAGGATATCTAAACTTCTACATAAACAAAGAAAAACTAACAAAAGAAGTATTAAAAGAAATAGAACAAGAAAAAAACTATGGCTCAAGTAAAATAGGAAACGGAAAAAACATAGTAATAGACTACTCAGCACCAAACATAGCAAAACCATTCCACATCGGACATTTACGTACAACAGTAATAGGAGCAGCACTATATAAAATATACAAATACCTAGGATACAACGTAACAGGGATAAACCATATAGGAGACTATGGAACACAATTCGGCAAACTAATACAAGGCTACAAACTATGGGGAGAAGAATACAACATAGACCAAGACCCAATAAATGAACTAACAAAAATCTATATAAGAATCAACCAAGCCTGCAAAGAAGACGAAAAAATATTACAAGAATGCAGAGACAACTTCAAAAAACTAGAAGAAGGAGACCCATACTGTGTAGAACTATGGCAAAAATTCAAAAAACTAAGCCTACAAGAATTCCAAAAAGTATATGACATGCTAAAATGTGAATTTGACTCATGGAATGGTGAATCATTTTACTCAGACAAAATGCCAGAAGTAATCGAAAAACTAGAAAAAACAGGAAAACTAGTAGAATCACAAGGAGCAAAAATAATAGACCTAAAAGAAAATGGAATAAACACACCATGTATAATAGAAAAAACAAACGGCTCAACAACATATGCAACAAGAGACCTAGCTGCAATCCTATACAGAGCACGAACATACGACTATGACAAAGCCCTATATGTAACCTCATATGAACAAAATCTACATTTCAAACAAGTATTTGAAGTAGCAAAACTACTAGGACTAGACGAAAAATACATCAAAGGACTAGAACACGTATCATATGGAATGGTCCTATTACCAACAGGAAAAATGTCAACACGTGAAGGAAATATGATAAAACTAGAAGACCTATTACAAGAATCAATAACAAGAGCAGAGCAAATAATAGAACAAAAAAATCCAGAACTACAAAATAAAAAAGAAGTAGCAAAAAAAGTAGGAATAGGAGCAATCATATTCAATGATTTATCAACAAACCGAGTAAAAGACGAAATATTTGAATGGGACCAAGTATTAAATTTCCAAGGAGAAACAGGACCATACATACAATACACATATGCAAGAACACAAAGTGTACTACAAAAGGCACAAATACAACAAATCCCATCAATAGAAACTATAAACATACACAACCTACAAGACGAATACTCACAAAACATAATAAAACAGCTATATGAATTCAATGAAACATTAATACAAGTAACCGAAAAAAATGAGCCATCAATATTAGCAAGATATCTAATAACAGTAGCAAAAGCATTTAGCAGCTTTTACAACGAAAACAGAATAATGGTAGAAGACAAAGACCTACAAAACAGCAGAATATATCTAACATATGCAGTAGGAAAAATTCTAAAAACCGGAGCAGAGCTACTAGGAATGGAAATGCCAGAAAAAATGTAAAATAAAAATAGGGAGAAACTGATGATAGCAGAAGTAATAATAAACACAACAGCAAAACAACTAAACAAAACATTTGACTACAACATACCAAAAAAACTAGCAGAATTCATATGCATAGGAACAAAAGTACTAGTACCATTTGGCAGAAAAAAAGACCTAGAAGAAGGGTTTGTAGTCGGATTCAAAGAAAAATCTGAATATGAAGTAAAAGACATAGCAAAACTAGAAGAAACACTAACAGAAAAACAAATAACCTTAGCAAAATGGATGTCACAAAAATACTTCTGCAATGTATCAGAATGTATAAAACTAATGCAAACACCAGGAACAAGAACAAAACAAAACAAAGTAAAAGACAAAATAATACAAACAATATACCTAAAAAAAGACATAGAACAAATAGAATATGACATAGAAAACAAAACAATAAAATCAGAAAAACAGAAAAAAATACTAAACTTCATAAAAGAAAATGAAGGAGCAACAATCCCAGAAATAGAAATATTTACAGACTGCTCAAGATCAATAGTACAAACACTAATAAAAAACGGATACTTAGAAACAATCCCACAAAAAATAGAAAGAGACCCACTTCAAAACAAAAACATAACAAAAACAGAAAAACACAAATTAACAGAAGAACAACAAAAAGCATACAACAAAATAGAACAAGCAATAAAAAACAAAAAATACGAACAATTTCTAATCTATGGAATAACAGGCTCAGGAAAAACAGAAATATATATGCAACTAATAGAAAAAATAATAAAACAAAACCAAACCGCAATAATGCTAGTTCCAGAAATATCACTAACACCACAAATGATAGAAAGATTTATCTCAAGATTTGGCAAACAAGAACTAGCAGTATTACACAGCAAACTATCAATAGGAGAAAGACATGATGAATGGGAAAAAATAAAAGCCAAAAAAGCAAAAATAATAATAGGAGCAAGGTCAGCAATATTTGCACCAGTACAGAACCTAGGAATAATAATAATAGACGAAGAACATGACAGCTCATACAAATCAGAATCAAAAGTAAAATACCAAGCCAAAGAAATAGCAGAGCAAATAGCACAAAAAGAAAACATACCACTAATCCTAGGAAGTGCAACACCAGACATAAACACATACTACAAAGCTATGCAAGGAAAAATAACAATGCTAGAACTAACAAAAAGAGCAAACAACTCCAAACTACCCCAAGTAAAAATCATAGACCTAAAACAAGAACTAATAAATGGAAATCACTCAATGCTAAGTAATGAACTATATAAATCAATACAAAACAACCTACAAAAAAAACACCAAACAATACTATTTCTAAACAGAAGAGGATACTCAACATTTATAATGTGCAGACAATGTGGATACACAGTAAAATGTAAAAACTGCAACATAAGCCTAACATACCACAGTTACGAAAACAAACTAAAATGCCATTACTGCGGATATGAAGAACCAATAGTAAAAACATGTCCAGAATGTCAAAGCAATAAAATAAGATACTTTGGAACAGGAACCCAAAAACTAGAACAAGAAATACACAAACAATTCCCACAAGCCACAACAATAAGAATGGACATAGACACAGTAAGCAAAAAAAACTCACATGAACAAATACTAAACAAATTCAAAAATGAAAATATAGACATACTAATAGGAACCCAAATGGTAGTAAAAGGGCACCACTTCCCAAAAGTAACACTAGTAGGAGTAATAGCAGCAGACAGCAGCCTAAACATAGACGATTACAGAGCAAACGAAAGAACCTTCCAAATACTAACACAAGTAGCAGGAAGAGCAGGAAGAGAAAATCTAGAAGGAAAAGTAATAATACAAACCTACAACCCAGAAAATTTTGCAATACAAGACTCACAAAAACAAGACTACCCAAAATTCTATGAAACAGAGCTAGCACTAAGAAAACAATTGCAATATCCTCCATTTTGCGATATAATAATAATAAGGTTCGAAGGAAAATGCGAAAACGAAATAAAAGCAATATCACTAGAAACATACTTAGAACTAAAACAAAAAATAGAAAAAAACTTTTTAATACTAAAACCAATGCCAGCACCAATAGACAAAATAGAAAACAGATACAGATGGAGAATTATCATGAAAGGAAACATGAATGAAGTAACAAACAAACAACTAAACAAAATCCTAACAGAAACATACGCAAAAAACAAAAAAGACACAAAAATAACAATAGACGTAAACCCAAACAACATGATATAACAAGGTTTATAGGTAAAACCAAACAAAAAACCTAAATATAATAACAAGGAATGAAAAAAAATGGCAATTAGAAATATAAGACTAGAAGGAGACGAAATTCTATCAAAAAAATCAAAAAAAGTAGAAGAAATAAACGACAAAATTCAAGAACTAATAGACGATATGATAGAAACAATGCATACACTAAATGGAGTAGGACTAGCAGCAGTTCAAGTAGGAATACTAAAACAAATAATAGTAATAGACCTATATGATGACAAAGGACCACTAGTACTAATAAACCCAGTAATATTAAAAGAAAAAGGAGAACAAGAAGTATCAGAAGGCTGCTTAAGTTTTCCAAACAAATTTGCACAAATAATAAGACCAGCAGAAGTAACAGTAGAATACACAGACAGAAATGGAAAACTAATAAAAACAAAAGCAAAAGAACTTCTAGCACAAGCAATCTGCCATGAAATAGA
>CANRBI010000023.1 GCA_947628775.1 uncultured Clostridia bacterium | reverse complement strand
CTTAGCTCAGCTGGGAGAGCATCTGCCTTACAAGCAGGGGGTCATAGGTTCGAGCCCTATAGCGACCACCATCTTTTACGGCCCGGTAGTTCAGTTGGTTAGAACGCTAGCCTGTCACGCTAGAGGTCGACGGTTCGAGCCCGTTCCGGGTCGCCATTTATTTTTAAAACAAAAAACTCATAAAAATTACAATTTAATACCATGGCTTGATAGCTCAGTTGGTAGAGCAGAGGACTGAAAATCCTCGTGTCAGTGGTTCGATTCCACTTCAAGCCACCAAGTAAAATCAAGGCTTACAGAGTTTTCTGTCTAAGTCTTTTTTGTTTTATTTCTTATAATCAATTTTTGTTCCAATAACTGCATTAAGCAGTATTTTAAATTTATCACTTGTATAAAATTTTAGGCTATATTCTTGTATATCGGATAACTCTTATTCTAAATATTTTGTAATTGATTTTGAAGATTATGAAGAAAATGAAAAACTTTTAATTGATTTTATAAATTTAGGAAAATTATCATTAGAAGAAAAAGAAAAAATAAAATTTGCCACCATTAGTGGCAAAATTGGAGGTTTTAATAATGAGTGAAAACAATATGATAGATAAAGATTTTAAGGATATAATAAATAGTATAAAACAAGAAATACAGAAAACACAATATAAAGTAGCAATCGAAAGTAATATTAATTTGATTTCTATGTATTTTAGATTAGGAAAAATTTTAAATGATAATTATGAGTATGGAAATAAGTTTATTGATGAAGTTTCTAAAGATTTAAAAATGGAATTTCCAAATTCATCAGGTTTTTCAGTAAGAAACTTAAAATATATGAAAAAATTTTATCTTGAATATAAAGATGATGAAGAAGTGCAACAACTTGTTGCACAAGTTCCTTGGGGACACAATATCGTTCTTATGGAAAAAATAAAAGATAAGGAAATAAGGAAAATATATGTAGAAGCAATTTTAAAAAATGGTTGGGGTAGAAATATGTTATCTATTCAAATTGATAATGGTTATCACTTAAGAATTGGTTCATCAAATAACAATTTTGAAAACACACTACCAGCATTAGATAGTGATTTAGTTAATTATACAATAAAGGATCCATACATATTTGATTTCTTATCTTTGCAAAATGAATATAAAGAAAAAGAATTAGAAAATGCAATGATAAACAAAATTAGAGATGTATTAATTGAACTTGGAAAAGGATTTAGTTTTGTTGGTAATCAATATAAAATAAATGTCGGAGGACAAGAATTTTTCATAGATTTGTTGTTCTATCATTTAGAGCTTAGAAGATATGTAGTTGTTGAACTTAAAGCAAATAGTTTTAAACCAGAATATGCAGGGCAAATAGGATTTTATGTTACAGCAATTGATGAAAACTTAAAAAAAGATCAAGATAATCCAACAATTGGTCTATTATTATGTAAAGATAAAGACAGATTAACCGTAGATTATTCATTAAAATCAATTAATGTTCCAATTGGTGTATCTTCTTTTGAGATAAAAAAATATATTCCGAAAGATATACTAGATAAATTACCAACTGAAGAAGATTTGAATTTGCATATAAACATAGATGATGAAGAAGAATAAAGGAATTATTATTTTATAGTGTTGAAATATTTTTAATTTAATGATATAAAATATTTAGAAATTTTTTATAAATAACAAAAGTTAATATTGGAGGAATACAAATGTTAATAGATAATATGTTAGCTTATTCAGAAGTACATAAGATATTGAGTCTATTAGAAGATGAATATGTAGAAAAAGTACCAGAAAAAGTAAAAAAATTTTTTGAAGAAGAAAGAATGAAAGACTATGAGCCAGATATAAAAGTTGATATTCCATTAACTGAACAAAATTTGAAAAGAGAAACAATGGTATTATTGGCAATTTTAAATCTTAATTATTGGTGCAATAGTGAAGAAGAAAAACAAAGTTTCCTAAATGAATTAGCTGAAAATGAAAAAGAAAAGAAAGAACTTGAGGAAAGATATAGTCCAGATAATTTATTCCAAAATAAGAAGTATGATAATAAAGAAAGAATAGAAAAAGAGAATGAAGAAAATTTATCACTTGTTGAATATAAAAAACAAAATATATTTAAAAGAATTTTAGAAAGAATTACAGGTTTTTTCAAAAGAAAATAGAGGTAGAATATGGAAAATTATAGAAAAGAAATGGACAAAAAGATATTAGAGCAATTAAAAGATAAAATTCAAATTTATCTAAAAAGTAAAGGTTTAAAAACAGCAGACTTTATAAGAGAAAATATGGATAAAGTAGCAGGTTTGTATGTAGAAAATTCAATAGAAAACGGAAAATCAGCAAGAATGGAAAGTCGAGGAGAGAAAGCTAATAGACCTAGTGAAATAATGATTGATAAAGGCTTTGCTATATTAGATGAGAATGATAATCCAATAGGTATTGATAATAGTGTAAAAAAACTAATAATGACACAACTAACACACGAATTATTGCATTCTGGATCAAGATTTAAAGATAATGAAAATGATGAAAAAGAACATACTGGAATTATGGGAAAAACAGACCAAAATAGAGGATTAAATGAAGGTATGACTCAAATGTTTACAGAAAAAATTTGGGGATATACAGTTAGTCCTAATGCTGATAGTAAATATAAAGATTATAAAAAAATAGCAAAGATTTTAGATGCTACATTTGGAGAAAATGTAAGTTTAGATGCTTATTTTAACCATTCTACTGCTTTACAAGAAACGTGTAACGGATTATCACAAGACAATAAATTTTATAGTGATATAAATAAATATCTAACTTCTACATATTATATGAATCCAAGTAAGGCATTAAAAAAAGGAAATAGAGATACATATTATAGTAGCATAATGAAACCTATTAGAGAAAAAATGGTAAATTTATTATATGAAAAAGTATGTACTCAAATAATTATTCCAAAGTTAAAAACATTACCAAAAGAAGAACAAGAAACTTATTTATATGATATACTAAATTCAGTAAAAGATGAGCCTAATGTTTTAAAGACATTATCTAATGCAATAGTAAAATATGCAAATATGAGTGATAAAAAACTTCAAGAGGCAATAAATGGAATAGATAAGGATTTAAAACGAACAGAGCAAGAAAAACAGTTTGTATTAGATGTATATAATGAAAAAAATTGTAGTGAATTAGTTATTATTTCAGATGATGGGAAAACTATAAAATCTTCTGATGACCCAAGTTTTGTTATTGAAAATGAAAGTTTAAAAGAAAAAATATTATCACAAATTTATTTCCAAGAAAAAGGAATCTCAAAAGATGATTTTGGAAACAATGTTAAGAATATATGTGAGAATTTACAACAAGATAATGATTTGAGTTTTGATAAAAAAGAACAGACAGCATTAGATAGAAAAAAAGTATTTTCTGCAATGAAAGTTACAGCAAGAGAAAATGGATATATGATTTTAAATTCGCTAGAAGAATGCGAAAGTGGAAATAATATTCCGTTAAATGCAGTAGAATTAAGAAAAGGAGAAAATATCAAATTTCAAGATTTGAAAAGCATTTATCAAAAATTCCAGGTTGACTATAAAGATGATTGGACACAATTATATGTTAAAGATAGAAAAACAGGAAAAGAAATTACAGATCCACGAGTTGTGAGTATGGCAAAATTTGCATCAATTTGGTCTGTGGCTGCAGGTTCGAAATGGATGTCTGGTGAAGAAATACCAGGAATAACTTATGCGTTTAATGAGTCAAGTGAAAGAATATATAATAAACTTGGAGAACTAGTTGGTAAAGGGATAGCAGAAAATGGAACGATAGATACACAAGCTATATATGATGAAATATCTAAAGACGGATATAAACATTCAGAAGAAATGATAAGAACTCTTTTAATAAATCAAGGAAATATGAGTATAGTGTATGACTTTTTTAAAATGCAAAATGATGAAGCAAAAATGGAAACTCGATTAGCAAAATCATCAAATGAATTTATATATGGACTTACAGGAGAAAGCATAGCAAAAAGTGAAGTTGAAACTATTATGCAATCTATACCAGATTTTGATTCTAAAGGTAGTAGAGAAAACGCTCAAGAACAAACTATAGGAATATCACAAGAACAAATAGAACGACAGCAAAAAGATGAAGAAGCAAGAAAAACAACAAAATTACAAGTGGAAGAATTTAAAAAAGCAACTTCAGAAGAAGGAGGAAAAAAGATGAGTGGACAATCATTGAAAAATGATATTTCACGAAGCAAAATTACTACTTCTGAAACTCAACAACAAACTAAAGCTATGGATGATGCTTTAAAAATAAATAGGTTAAGGTTTATTCAAAAATGTGGAGTTGTTTTAACAGATGAACAAAAAGCATTAATTGAGAAGCATACAAGACAAACTAATGAGGCACAAGTAAGATTTAGAAACCAACAAGACCAAAAGAAAAGTAATGGACTTGAAATGTAATCATTAAGCCATATTTCTATATTGAATTATGGCTTGTTTTTTTCTATCTTTCTAATTCCCTGTCTTTTTTTGCATAAAAAGATAAATAACATTAAACCTAAATAAAAATAAAAAAACAGTGACCAAAACCAACTGACCCCCATATTATATATTATACAAAGGAAAAGAGAACAAAAACTTATACATGTTTCTTTGTGAAAGGGGGTCTATATTATGCCAGAAAATAGAGGTTGTGGTGGCTTTGGTTTTGGTGATGACTGCTGCTGGATTATCATTCTTATACTATTAATATTCTGCTGCTGTGGTAACGGCAGAGGAGGATGTTGCTAATCCTTAACAAAAAATAGTAAAAAAGAAAAGTATCCATAACAATTTGGTATATGTTGATGGATGCTTTTTTATTTAATTATTAATTTTTGTATTATCACCATATCTTTTAATTTTCTGAGTAGTAGTTTTTTCAAATTCTTTATCACGAATAATAAAATTTTTTATATGTTTATAATTAGGTAACTTGCTATTAACACTAGAAACAATATTACTTATAATTTTCTTAATCTCCTCTTTAGTAGGAACAGATCCTTTTAAATATTCAGTTATAGCCTCAATATTAGGAAGAATCTGAGCGTTAATATAAGTATCATCATCATTATCTTTTTGAATACCCAAAACAAGAGATTCAGAAATCAAAGGGCTATCATTCAAATAATATTCAACTTCTTCAGGATATATGTTTTTTCCATTTTTAGTAACAATTACACTTTTACATCTACCAGTTATATATAAATAACCATTTTCATCAATGTTTCCAATATCACCAGTATGAAACCATCCATCATGTAACACTTTTTCAGTTTCTTCAGGCATATTATAATAACCAAGCATAACATTTGGACCTTTAACCAAAATTTCTCCATTACCCTCACTATTTGGATTATCTATTTTATAAATTACATTAGGAATAGGTAAACCACAACTTTCAGCTTTATGGAAGAAATCTGTATTACCGGCAACAAGAGGAGAGCATTCTGTTAATCCATAGCCTTGAAGAGTAAGAAGACCAAGATTTTCAAAATCATATATAATATTTGGATTAATATTAGCAGCACCAACTATAAATACACGTAACCTTCCACCAAGAGTATTTTTTACCTTACGTTTTACAACCTGTTTTAAAACAAAAGGCAAATCATTAAAAGGATTTTCATTTTTTCCTTTAACATATTTTTTAGGCAAAGTTTTATTCATATTCTTAATAATATTTTTATGCATATTTTCCAATAAAAGAGGCACACATAAAATAACAGAAGGATGATATTCACCCATATTTTGCAAAATATATCTCAAGCCATCACAATAGCAAATACTTGCACCACTATATATAGGTAACAAAAATCCAATAGTACACTCATAAGTATGATGCAAAGGTAAAACAGAAAAAAACAAATCACTTCTTTTAACCTTTACAATTCCATAAATAGAAGTAATATTAGAGCAAATATTCCTTTGAGATAAACATACACCCTTAGCATTACCAGTAGTACCAGAAGTAAATAATAAAATACGCATCTCATCAGGATCTACTGTTATATCATCAAATTCATGATTACCTTGCTCAACTAATTCTTTTCCAATAGAAATGCATGAATCAAAACAAAAAGTTTTATTTGCATAAAAAGAATTTTTATTAAGATTATCTACATTAATATTATCAAATAAAACAATATTCAAATCAGAATTTTGAATATTATCAGCAGATTTAGAAAACTCTTGTATATTTTTAAAATCTCCTAAAATACAAGAACTTTCAGAAATATTTAAAAAATTAATAATATCATCACAATGTAACTCTTTATCTAAAGGCACAACAATACCAACAATTGAAGCAGCTAAATATGAAACAGCCCAACTATATGAATTTTTACCTATAACAGCAATACGTTTACCCAAAAGATTTTTAGAAATTAAAAAAGTTCCAAGATTAACAATATCTTTTTTAAATTCATCATAAGAAACAGAATAAATTTCTCCATTTTTATTCTTCAATTTAAAAGCCGTTCTAGTTTTATAAATACTACTAGAACGATAAATCATATCTTTAAAATTAGTTACCTCTTCACACTTATGATATTTTTTTTGTAATTTTTCAGCAATTGTCATATAATTAACACCTCTATAAAATTAATATTGGTAAAAAATAAAATTAGTATCTTGTTTTAAAGTTATATTACCATCATAAATTGATTTAGAATCATCTTTATATGGAATATTTATAAAAACCTTACTTTTAAAATGCTCATCTTTATTATTTGTAATAAGAACATCAAAAGAAATAGATGATTCAATTGTGCTAATTGGAATATTACATCTTTGAAGAAGAGAACCATTATATGTAATAGGAGTTGCAGTATCTATTATTGTATAATCAGTTTTTATATTCTCATTTATAAAAGAAAGAGTAATAGGATTTGCACAATTATTATAAAGTACAGGCTTAGAAAAATCTGTTGTTTCAGAAGATAAAATATCAAAAGATAATTTATCTTTTATAGGTTCTGTTTCAGGTAAAGAAGATTTAGCAAAATCATTTAAATCTTTATAATATAAATTAACTTGTCCATCTTCAGGAAGTTTAGTAAACTCAATATTTTCAATACTAACAGATTTCAAAGTATTTTCTAAAGTATTTTCATCACTATTATTATTAATAAAAATTGCAATATCTGTATAAGCATATATATTTTCTAAAGTAAAATTTGTTTTACTACTAACTTTATTTTTAGCATCTCCACTACTAAATAAAGTAATACTATCAATAGAAAAAACACTTTTCTTATTTTTCTCAGCAAAAGAAGATACTTGTTTAGCAAAATTTGTTTTTTGAATATATCCTGCAATATGGTAAGAAGTAGGAAATATAAGAACAAATAAAATACTAAATAAAAAAATTAGTAATAACACATGTTTTTTATTTTTTAAATTAAACTTTTTCATTTGAATAATCCTTTCTAATGGTTAGTTATATAATAGTATATTTTTAAAATAAAATCAAGCTTTTATGATTGACAAAATTCTACGAAAAAGATAAAATAGAATTAGGTGATAAAAATTATGGATGCAAAAGATAATAAAAAGTCGAAAACAAAAGCAAATATGAAAAAAATTATATATATTTTAATTATTATATTCATTCTATTTATTTTTTATAACTATTGTATTAAAAATACTGTTACAAGTAGTAAAAACGTAGAATTATTGCAAGCTACAAGCAGTAAAAATATAGAATTTTCAAACATAAAAAAAATTGATATCGATTCAATTATCCAAAAAAATAGTTCAAATGACAAAGCAGAAGAATTCAGAGAAGAAATAAATGTCTTAGAATATTTAACACAATATGTAACAAATGATGAATTACCAAAAGGAGAATCATATGTTATACAAGAAGGTGTAAATGGTACTCAAAAAATTACATATAAAAAGATCTATGAAAATGGAAAAGAAATCGGAGAAGAACAAATATCCAGTGTTGTTGAAAAACCAGCTTTTAATAAAATTGTAGAAATAGGAGGGGCAAGCAAAAGATATACTCATAATGTAAAAGTTGGAGATAATGTTTATGTAACAGCAGATGAAGTAACAGTATATTCAGAAGCAAATGACCAATCAGAAAAATTGACAAAATTAAGAAACAATGATGAATTAAAAATAATAAAAATTCAAAATGATTGGTATTATATATCATGTGGAATAGTAAATGGCTGGGTAAAAAAAGAATCAACAAAATACATAGAAGATGAAAATGAGCAAAACATTACAAACCAAACAACTGAAAAGAGTAAAAATCAGTTAATATCTGGACTAAGTTTTGACATGAAATTAAATAAACCAAGTGGACTTACACTTGAACAATTCCAAAAAGTATTAACAGACAAACAAGACAAAAATAATATATTTAAAGATAATGCACAATATTTTTATTATATAGAAAATCAATATCAAATAAATGGTATATTTGTAGCAAGTATAGCAATACATGAAAGTGCATGGGGAACATCAAAAATAGCAAGAGACAAAAAGAATTTATTTGGATATGGAGCATATGACTCTAACCCATACAATGGAGCATATCAATTCACCAATTATTCAGAAAGTATAGACCTACTTGCAAGAGTATTAGTAAAATATTATTTAAATCCAAAAGGTACAAGTATATACAGTGGAGAAAAGGCCTTAGGTACATATTATACAAAGCCAACACTATCAGGAGTCAACCAAAAATATGCATCAGACAAAAATTGGGCAAATGGAGTGTATAAATATATGCAATATTTATATAATAAATTATAATATATGTTTTATGATTATACAGCCAAAAAACTGCCCAAAGTTACATAATTTTAAAGTTTTTTTGTAATTTTCCTTGATATTTTTGCAAAGTTATTGTATTATATAATAGTATAAATAAATATGTAAATTTTTGCATAATGAGCAATGAAAGGGGCATATATAATGAAAAAGGTACTAATTATTGTATCAATAATATTTTTAATATTTGCATTTTTTATCAATACAAGTGTAAAAGCAACACAAGTAATTGATGAAGAAACACAAAGTAAATTGGTAGAAATAAAAGAATCACAAGCTCAAACATTAGAAGATTATAAGCAAAAATATGGTTCAGATGCATATGGATTAACTGCATACATATTGCATATAATACAAATTTATAGTATACCATTTTGTTTCTTAGGAATAGCAGTAGGTGCAGTACATAAATATGTTATAGGAATACGTAAATTAGACACACTAGAAAAAGGATTGGGGTTAATGGTAACCTTTACAGTTTTATTAATTATTTGCCAAATCTTACCACTCGCATTTGCGGTATTCATTAGATTTGGAAGGGGGTAACAAATGAAAATATTATTTGCTGTTAGTAATGAGGAAGTTTCAGAGTCAATAGTAAAAAGATATCAAAAAGAATACAAAGAAATAATATCATATAAAAACGTATATTATTTCAACGCAATATTAAAAGAAATCCAAAAAGATAAAAGTTATGACAGAATAGTAATAAGTGAAGATCTAGAGACATTTGCACATACACAATATGATCAAATAGATAGATTTATCTTTGATAAATTGGATAGTATCAGTGATGAAGCATCAACATTTAAAGGAGAAGATATACCAATTATATTAATATGTTCTGACAGAAGAGTAAAATCAGAAGAAATGCTTGTAAAATTATTTGGAATAGGTATATACAATGCCTTAATAGGAACTGACAGAGGTGTAGAAGAACTATGCAAACTAATACGCAAACCACGTTTAAAAAAAGAAGCAAAAATCTATTATAAAATAGATACAGATGATGTAAAATATAATCCTGAAAATGAAAATGATGTCAGTGAAGTAGAAATTCAAAACATTTTAGCACATTATAAAAAATTAGGAAAAGACCCAGCAAAATATGTAGAAAGCTTTAATAATATTGCTACACAGTATAATGATACACAACTAAAAATAATTTGTAAATTTTTGCCATTAAATGTAAGAGCAGTTTTAGAAGAACAATCACCAAAATATCAACAAGTAATGGCATTTAATGCAAAAGTATCAGATAAATTAAGAGTAAAACAAAATCAATCTGGAACAAGTGAAAAATTGTTAAAATCAAAAGTAAAAGAGCAAGTTTTAACAAAACCAGTAGTTGTACCAAATGCGGTAAATAAAAATAAAAGTACAAAATTATCAAGGACAAAGCAAAAGCCATTAGAAGAAGAAAAACAAGAAGAAGTTTTACCACAAGAACCAGAAAAACCAAATACAAAAGTACAAGAACAACCAACTACTAACGAACAAATAGTAACAAATAATGAAGAACCTGCACCAAAAAGAAGAGGAAGACCAAGAAAAAATGTAGCACCTGAAGAACAAGTTGAAGAAAAACCAAAAAAGAAAAGAGGAAGACCAAAAAAAGTAGTTGAAGAAATACCTCAAATAAAAATAGAAGATGTAGAAAATGAACAAGAAATTTCTATGCCAGGGTTTGAGGACACTGAAGAAAATACAGATATATCTATGCCAGGATTTGAAAATGAAAATCAAGCAGAAGATATAACAATGCCAGGATTTACAGAAGTAGAACCAGAAGACGAAGAAAAAGCAGAAATGGTTATGCCTGGATTTGATGATGATACACAAGAATCTGAAAGTTCTATTGAACAACAATCAAATACAATGCAAAATGATAATAGAATAATTAATTCAAATTATTCTGCTACAAATAATTCATACCAAGAAGATAAAAAAATAGATATATCACCATTATTAACACCAGACAAAAGAATAGCATGTTTTGTTGGAACAAGCAAAAATGGAACAACATTTACAGTAAATAATGTAGCACAAATACTATCAGCCTCAGGAGTAAATGTTGCAATACTAGACTTAACTAAAAATAGAAATGCATATTATATATACACAGATAATCAAGATGAACTAAGAAATATAGCAAGAGATTCATTTAGAAATTTACTTTCAGGAGTAGCAAAAGGAGTGCAAGTTAGCAGCAACTTAACAGTATATACATCTTTACCAGATGATGTTGATGATATATCAAACTCAGGAAAAATATTAGAAACATTATTAAACAAACATACAGTTATTTTAATAGACTGTGACTTTGAAACAGATATAGGATATTTTGCTGATGCTCAACAAATTTACTTGGTGCAATCTATGGATGTATTAACAATTCAACCACTAACCGCATTTTTAAGAGAGCTAAAAGCAAAAGGAGTATTAGAAGAAAGTAAATTAAGAGTAGTATTAAATAAAGTAGAAAAATTAAGACCAATTACAGAAAAAGCAATCATAGGAGGAATGTCTGCATATAATGACCCATCCATGTCATATATGGTAGATTTATTTGATAAAGACATAATAAAATATATATCTATACCATTTGATGAAACCGTATATGTTAGATATCTAGAAGGTTTAATTAATTGTGATATTTCAATAAAAGGATATCCAAAAAACTTTATGGAAATATTAAAACAACTAGGAAATATGGTATATCCAAAAATAAATGCAAATACACCATATAAACCTGCTTCAGTAAAAAACACTGGGTTTACACCAAGTATAAATTCAACATTAGATCAGATGAGAAAATACTAAAAATAGGAGGAAAAACTTGTGGTAATAGGAGTAGTTATAGTACTAATTTTAATTGTTATAGGTTTAATTATATATAATTTACGAATTCACAAAAAAATTCAAACATTCAAAAACATAAATCAAAGAATAACAAATTTATCAGTAGTACAAGATTTTATGAATACAGTAGGAGAAACATCAAGTGTTGATAATAAAATAAAAAGAATGAACGAAATACTTATTGAAAGATATGAAATAAAATACTCAACAATAGTAGTATTTGATGGAGCAGACTATATTGTAAAAGCATCAAATGTTGACGAAAGACACTGGGACTCATTGCGATCTTTGCAAGATATAGAAATGTTTAAAGATAGTATAACTACTGCTACTCCAAAATATGTTACAGTAAATGATGAAAAAGAAAGATTGCCATACCAACAAATGGAATTTGGTAGAGCAAAATCAGCAATATTTTTCCCATTATATATAGACAATATATATATAGGATATTGGATAATAGAAAGTGGAACACCACATGACTTTGACAATGTTGATATAACAGTATTAGAAGTTATAAAAGATAATATAGTATCTATATTAAAAACAGTAGAACATCAAAGAACATTAGAATCAATAGTAAGAACAGATGAATTTACAGAATTATATTCAGAAGAATACCTATATGGTGAAGGAAAAAGAAAAATTGATCAATATGGAACATCAACAGTATGTATGTTTAAAATAACAAACCTAGAAATGATAAATAAAAAATATTCAAGAGAACTAGGAAATAAAGTAGTAATAGAAGTTAGCAATTTCATTAAAGAAGCAATATCAAGTGATTATGTTTTTGTAAGATATATGGGACCAAAATTTGTAATAGTATTTTCAGGAGCAGAAATCAGTGGAGTTGCAGATTTTATAAATGACAAAAAAGAAGCATTAGAGCAATTAAAAGTCGTATATAATGATGAAAAAACTAAAAAAGAACAACAGGCAATACCAAGGCTAAATTTTGTACTATCAACATATTATAAAGGAACAGGACTAGAAGAAGTCTTGAAAAAACTAGAAGAATATTTAGACAATGCAGATATCCAAGAAAGTGATATTACAAATATATAAAAAAGGAGGAATTATGATGGAATTTGACAAAACAATGAATTATGAAGTAGAAAAAATTCAAAATGCGAAAACACGAGAAATTCTTAAAGAAGTATATGTTGCACTAGCTGAAAAAGGATATAATCCAATAAATCAACTAGTAGGATATATTCTATCAGGAGATCCTACATATATTACAAGTTATAATGATGCAAGAAATAAAATAAGAACAATAGAAAGAGATGAACTATTAGAAAAAATGGTAAAAGCCTATATAGGTGTTGAAGATGAATAGAATATTATCTATTGATTATGGAGATGCAAGAGTAGGTATAGCAATTACAGATGCACTTAATATAACAGCACAAGGATTAGAAACTATACAAAGAAATGACTCTGATAAAATAATATTACGACGACTAGATGAAATATTTGCAAAATATCAAGTAGATATTATTGTTGTAGGTATGCCATACAACATGGATGGAACAGAGTCAGAACGTATGAAACTCACTCAAAAATTTATACACAAACTAAAATGTAAATATCCAGATAAAAAAATTGAAACAATAGATGAAAGATTAACAACAGTAGCCGCACACAAAACAATGAATTTATTAGAAATAAACAAAAAGAAAAAAAGAAGTATAGTAGACACAATATCAGCAGTATATATTTTAGAAACATATATAAATAAAAAATTATAGAAATTAGTTGCAAAAAAAATAAAAATAGGCTATGATATCTATAATATTAGTATATAAAATTTTTATTTGTAGATATTAATATTATGAAATATAAAAATGAAAGGAGAGAAAAAATGGAGGATAATTTTAACGAAGATTTAGATAATATAGTTGTATTAAATGATGAAGATGGAAATGAAGTAAAATTTGAATTTTTAGATTTAGTAGAGCTAGATGAAGAAGAATATGTTATATTATTACCAATGACAGAAGAAGGAGAAGAAGACGAAGGAGAAGTAGTAATATTAAAAGTAGAAGAAACAGAAGATGATGATGAAGAATCATATGTAAGTGTTGAAGACGAAAATATATTAAATCAAGTATTTGACATATTTAAAGAAAGATTTAAAGATGACTTTGACTTTGTAGACTAGTCTATTAAAATATATAAGAGGTGGAGCATATGCTCTATCTTTTCTATATTTTAAATAAAAAAATAAAAAAAGTGGAAGGAATAAAAAAATGAAAAAATTTTCAACATATCTAGTAGTAATGTTTATGGGATTATATTGGATAATTAGAATTTTAATTACATTAATGGCACAATTAGGAAGTGACTTTCTAGGAGTTGTACCAATAAATATGACATTTGAAATTGTACTATTATTTGTCTTTTTAATATGTGCAATATTAGTAGTAAAAAGAAAAATGATAGGTGCATTATTATACTTAGCATTGCACGCAATATATTTTGGAGGAGATGTAGCACAAAAACTACAAATGTTAATAAGTGGACAAACAATGGCACTATCAGATATCTCAGGACTATTTTTCTCAGCACTAGGTATAATTATACCACTATTTGCCTTAGGTGATTTGTTACTAGACAAAGGAAGAAAAGAACATCCTGTAGACAAAAAAACAGACTGGTTTTACAAAAACGAACAATATGACAGAGAAATGGATGAAAGAGCAGATAAAAATAACTATAGAACACTATAAGGATGTGAAAAAATGGAAGGTAAAATGAATATTAATTGGTATCCAGGACATATGGCAAAAACCAAAAGGCAAATAACAGAAGACTTAAAATTAGTAGACCTAGTCGTAGAATTGCTAGATGCAAGGATACCAATATCTAGTAGAAATCCAGATATACAAGAAATCACAAAAAACAAAAAAAGAATTATAGTATTAAATAAATGTGATTTAGCAGACTACAAAGAAAATCAAAAATGGATATCATATTTTCAAGAAAAAGGAATTTCAGCAGTACTAACAGATGCAAACACAGGATACGGAATAGAAAATTTCATAAAAGAAGTAGAAAAACTAATGAAAGATCAGCAACAAGAAATGATTGAAAAAGGAAGAATAGGCAGAAAAATAAAAGCAATGATATTAGGAATTCCAAATGTAGGAAAATCATCTTTCATAAACAGAATAGCAAAAAAAACATCAGCAGCAGTAGCAAACAAACCAGGAGTAACAAAACAAAAACAATGGATTCGTATAAATGAAACTATAGAATTATTAGATACACCAGGTGTATTATGGCCAAAATTTGAAAGTGAAGAAGTTGCCTTAAATTTAGCGTTTATAGGAACGATAAAAGAAAATATACTAGACAAATTAGAAATTGCATACCAATTAACAAAATTTTTAATAAACAATTATCCTGAAAAACTATGTGATAGATACCAAATAACACAAGAATTTATACAAGAAAAACTAAATCAAGAATATCAACCAGAAAACAATAATATATATGAAATAATGCTAGAAATAGGCAAAAAAAGAGGATGTATAATGTCTGGTGGAAATATAGATGAAGAAAAAATGGCCAGAATGATACTAAATGAATTTAAAAACGGAACACTAGGAAAAATAACATTAGAAAAAACAAATATCACAAATTAATGTTGACTAAAAAAACAAAACATGATATAACTAAAAAAGCAAAAAGGCCCCTTGGTCAAGCGGTTAAGACGCCACCCTCTCAAGGTGGAATCATGGGTTCGATTCCCGTAGGGGTCACCAAAAAATAAAAGGAGAAAAAAATGGAACCAAATTATTTCTTTGAAGAAAATCCAGTCAATAACGAAGAAAGTAACAATTCATATGTATCAACAGGAGGTTATGCTACAATATTGGTATTAGCAATATGTTCAATGTTTTTTGCAGGAGTACCACTTATAGGTCTAATATTAGCAATAATAGCTCTTGTAAAATCAAGCAAATCAAGAAAAAGACTAAAAAATCAAGGAATGAGTAATGATTTTGTAAGTTCAGGTTTTGCGTTAAGTATAGTCGGACTTGTACTTTCAATATTGGGAACAATTATTTTTATATTAGCAATTATAAATACAGTAGCGATTTATAATATGTCAAATGGAGTATTCCAAAGAGCTTCTGATAGTACAGATTCAATTTCTAGTAGTATGGATTCAGCAGAAAAAGCTCTTATAAATACAAAATTTGAAAAATATGAAGGTATAAGAAAAGGAACTGCAGTAAAAGTACTATTGGAAGAGGTAGAAGAATATAATGGTAGTCAATCTGAAAGACAGATTGAATTAACAGGTATAGATGATTCATCAGAAATAAATAATAGTAGTGAATATGAAGTTACATTAGATTATGATTATGAAGACATAGTTGATGAAATTGATATAATAGAATCATATGATTTAGAAGATGAAGAAAATTATGATTCAGAATATAGTGAAGAACAAAATGACGACACATATGACGAAGAACCCTATGATGAAGAACAAGACTACAACTATGACAATGATGAATTAAATAATGATAATGATTATAATGATGAACAATTTTAATAAAAGGGAGTAGCTTTTAAATTACTAATCAACAGTCGCGATATATTTATATATCTGGTTAGTAAGGCTAGAAATAGTTAAGCGAGACTTTTAAAAGGAGCAAAATAATCCTTTTAAAGGTCTTTTGTTTTTTTAAAAGCATAAAAATAAAAAAAGGAGATGATTAAATTTGGAAAACAAAAAATGGTTTAATATGGATGTACAAGAAGTAGAAAAGACTTTAAAAACTAATACTGAAAATGGACTAACACAAGAACAAGTAAAACAAAACAGGGAACAATATGGACTAAATGAATTACAAGCAGCCAAAAAGAAAACACTATTACAACGATTTATAGACCAATTTAAAGATTTTTCTATAATAGTATTAATAATAGCAGCAATAGTATCTGGAATAGTAGGAGTCTCAGAAGGAGATGGAATAACAGATACAATAATAATTCTAATAGTTGTAATAGTAAATGCAATTATAGGAGTAGCACAAGAATCAAAAGCAGAAAAATCATTAGAAGCATTGCAAAAACTAAGTGACCATGCTGCAAAAGTAATAAGAGATGGTAAAGTAAATGTTATACCATCAAAAGAACTAGTACCAGGAGATATAGTAGTACTAGACACAGGAGACTATATCCCAGCAGATTTAAGAATAATAGAAGCAATAAACCTAAAATCACAAGAAAGTTCACTAACAGGGGAATCAGTACCAGTAGAAAAACAAGCAAACAAAATAGAAGAAACAGACATAGGAGTAGGAGACAGAATAAATATGCTATTTTCTTCAAGCCTAATTACATATGGTAGAGGAAAAGGAATAGTAGTAGAAACAGGAATGACTACAGAAGTAGGAAAAATAGCAGGAATCATAAACCAAACAGAAAAACAAGAAACACCACTTCAACAAAAACTAAACAAACTAGGAAAAACACTAGGAATAGCAGCAATATGTATATGTATCCTAATTTTCTTAGTAGGTTTACTACAAGGAAAAGAACCAATGAACATGTTTATGACAGCAGTATCACTTGCAGTTGCAGCAATACCAGAAGGATTAGTTGCAGTATCAACAATAGTATTAGCAATAGGTGTACAAAAAATGGTTAAAAAACATGCAATAGTAAAAAGATTACCTGCAGTTGAAACACTAGGAAGTAGTACAGTAATATGTTCAGATAAAACAGGAACATTAACACAAAACAAAATGACAGTACAAAAAATATTTTTCAATAATCAATTACAAGATATGGAAGAAGTCCAAAAAAAGGTAGAAGGACTTGAAAAAGTAAACAGACTAGAACTTAAAGACAAAGAACTAACAGAACTTGTATATGCAAATATGTTATGTAATGACACAAAAGTAGGAGCAGATGGTAATTTAACAGGAGACCCAACAGAAACAGCATTAGTAGACATGGCATTTAAACTAAATTTTGACCCAACAATATATGATAGAACACCAAGAATAGATGAAATACCATTTGATTCAGAAAGAAAACTAATGACAACAGTAAACCAAATAGAAGATAACTATATAGTATATGTAAAAGGCGGAATAGATGAATTATTATCAAAATGTGTATCATATCAAATAAAAGGAGAAGTAAAAAACGATTTACAAGACTATAAAAAAGTAATACAAGAACATAATGAAAATATGGCAAAAGAAGCATTAAGAGTACTAGGATGTGCATATAAAATATTAGATCATAAACCAACTAAACAAGAAATGGAAAACATGGAAAGTGAATTAATATTCATAGGAATGGTAGGAATGATAGATCCACCAAGAGAAGAAGCACGTCTTGCAGTACAAAAATGTAAAACAGCAGGAATAAAAACAGTTATGATAACAGGAGACCATAAAATCACAGCAACAGCTATAGCAAAAAGTTTAGGAATATTAGAAAATGAAAATGAAGCAATAACTGGTATAGAATTAGAAAAAATGAGTGATGAAGAACTAGAAAAAAATATCCGTCAATATTCTGTGTATGCAAGAGTATCACCAGAACATAAAGTAAGAATTGTAAAAGCATGGCAAAAAAATGGAGAAATAGTTGCAATGACGGGAGATGGAGTAAATGATAGTCCAGCACTAAAAACATCTGATATAGGATGTGCAATGGGTATAGTAGGTACAGATGTAGCAAAAGAAGCGGCAGATGTAATCCTAACAGATGATAACTTTGCAACAATAGTATCAGCAGTAGAAGAAGGAAGAAGAATATATGACAATATCCTAAAAGTAATACAATTCCTATTATCAAGTAATGTAGGAGAAATAGTAGTCCTATTTTTCGCAACACTACTTACACCACTATTTGCAAAATGGTTTGGAATACTAGACATAAACCACCTAGAAATACTATTACCAATACATATACTATGGATAAACCTAGTAACAGACTCATTACCAGCACTAGCCTTAGCATTTGACCCAGCAAATGAAGACATAATGAAAAGAAAGCCCGCAAAACCAGGAAAAGGAGTATTCACAAAAGGAATGACATGGCGAGTAATCTATCAAGGAATAATGATAGGATTACTAACACTAATAGCATTTATGGTAGGATTAGCTACAACAAAAACACCAATAGGAGAATTAACACTAGACCAATCAAAAATAGAAGTAGGTCAAACAATGGCATTTGTAACACTAGCACTTTCAGAACTAGCACATGTATTTAATGTACGAAACAACAAAAAATCCATATTTAGAACAAAAATATTCAATAACATGAAACTAATAGGAGCAGTTGTTATATCTGCAATGCTAATGATAGTTATACTAGTAATACCAGACTTAAGAGAAATATTTAGTATACCAGTACTACCAACCCAAAATATCATAGAGCTTATTATACTTGTACTATCACCAATCATAATAGTAGAAATATTCAAATTATTCAAAATAAATACAACCAAAGAAGAATAAAAATAACTGCAAGCCATACAAAACCAAAAATTTTGTATGGCTTAAAACATAAAAAATCATTTCAAACTATATACAAAACAAACTTAAAAAGCACACGAAATAAAAAATACATAGCAATTAAAAAAACTCACAAATTTTCTAAAATTTCAAAAAAAATATTGACAAAACAACATAACATATAGTAAAATAAAAAGGTGTCAAGAAAAAACACATAAACAATATGGTGGATGTGGCGTAGCTGGTTAACGCGCCAGTTTGTGGCACTGGAGACCGTGGGTTCGAATCCCATCTTCCACCCCATATAAAAAATACATTGGGCTGTAGCCAAGCGGTAAGGCACCAGACTTTGACTCTTTATCGTTTTAAAGTTATTCCAAAACCGCAAGGCT
>CANRBI010000022.1 GCA_947628775.1 uncultured Clostridia bacterium | reverse complement strand
TTTTGCTATTAAATTGCTTTTAATCCTTCTCTTGAAGTTACTTTTTCCAAATTGAATTTACTTTTTCAATTGACCTTGTTTTTGGTTGCTGGTTAGAAGTTAGATGTAACAGGTTTTTAGTGGTGTTTTGTTTTGGTTTGGTTTAATAAAAATTTGTGCTTGTTAGTAGGTCGTGGTAGTTGGTGGCTGGTTTGGCTCCTTGTTTTATTAGGTCGTTTGTTCCTATTGAGTTTGGAGAGTTTATGTTGCCTGGCATTGCGTATACTTCTCTTCCTTGTTCTAGAGCAAAGTCTGTTGTTATTAGTGTTCCACTTTTTTCTTTGGCTTCTATTACTAGTAGTGATTCACTTAGTCCACTTATTATTCTGTTTCGTGCTGGGAAGTTCATTTTGTTTGGTTTTGTTCCTATTGGGTATTCTGTTATTATTGCTCCTCCTTTTTTTATTATTTGGTTTGCTAGTTCTTTGTTTTCTGTTGGATATATTGTGTGTAGTCCATTTCCTAAGATTGCTATTGTTTTTCCTTTTGCTTCTATTGCTCCTATGTGTGCGTAACTGTCTATTCCTTTTGCTAGTCCACTTATTATGCATTTTCCGTTTTGGGCTAGGTTGTATGCGAAGTATTTTGTGGCTTTTATTCCATAGTTTGTGGCTTCTCTGCTTCCGATTATTGCTATGTGTTGTTGTTTTATTGCTTCTATGTTTCCTTTGATGTATAAAGTTATTGGATAGTCATATATTTCTTTTAGTTGTTTTGGGTATTCTGTGTCTTGTATTGTTAGGATTTGGATTTTGTGTTGTTCTAGGTATTCTATGTGTTTTTGTATTTCTTGTTTTATGTTTGGGTTTAGTATTTGTTCTGCGGTTTGTTCTCCTATTCCTTCTATTTTTGTTAGTTCTTGTTTTGTTGCTTTGTATATTTGTTCTGGCGTTTTTAGTTGGTTTAATAGTTTTTGCTTTTTTATGCTTCCTAGGTTTGGTATTAGGCTTAGCCATATCCAATATTTGTTTTCTTTTATTGTTTTCATTTTTTTCTCCTTTTTTTATAATAAGAACCTTGTTGTCTTTGACAATAAGAAAAGTGGATTCGCCACATGTGCAGGTTGCTTTGCAATCTCATGAATCAAAGAAATTTAACCTTGTTACTCCAGAAAAATCTGGTGATTTTTCCTACGTAATAAAAAGAGAGACTGCTTTTGTTTTGCGTCCCTCTTTTTTGTTTTTATATTTGCTGTTTTGTTGCTTTTACTACATTGTTTAATAGCATTGCTACTGTCATTGGCCCTACTCCCCCTGGCACTGGCGTTATGTAGCTTGCTTTTTGGCTTGCTTGCTCAAAGTCAACATCCCCTACTATTTTTCCTGTTTCTAGTTTGTTGATTCCTACATCTATTACTACTGCGTCTTGTTTTATCATGTTTTCAGTTACTATGTTTGGTTTTCCTATTGCTGATATTAGTATGTCTGCTTTTTTTGCTGTTTCTTCTATGTTTTTTGTTTTTGAGTGGCATATTGTTACTGTTGCGTTTTTGTTTAGACAACATTGTACTAGTGGTTTTCCTACTATGTTACTTCGCCCTAGTATTACTACGTTTTTTCCACTTATGTCTATGTCGTTTGCTTCAAATAGTTTCATTATTCCACTTGGTGTGCATGATACAAATGTGTCTTGTCCTAATGCTAGTTTTCCTACATTCATTGGGTGGAATCCGTCTACATCTTTTTTGTAGTCTATTGTTTGAAATGCTTCTTGTATGTCTAGGTGTGATGGTAGTGGACTTTGTAGGAGTATTCCGTTTATTTCTTTGTTGTTGTTTAGTTTTTCTATTAGGTCTAGTAGTTCTTTTTGTGTTGTGTTTTTGTCTAGTATGTGTTCTTCGTATTCTACTCCTACTTCTTGACATGCTTTACTTTTGTTTTTGATGTATACTTTTGATGCTTGGTTGTCTCCTACCATGATTACTGCTAATTTGGGTGTTATTCCTTTTCTTTTTAGTTCGTCTACTTCTTTTTTTAGGCTTTCTCTTGTTTGTTTGGCGATTTCTTTTCCGTTTATTATTTTTGCCATTGTTTTTTTCCTCTCATTATTTCTTTTATTTTCCTTTTAGTTCTATTGTTACTTCTTCTCCGTTTATTTCTATTGTTTTTGTTATGTCTTGTTTTTCTAGTTTTTGTGTTGTGTATTGTTCTGTTAGTGTTTCTTGTTTGATTTTGTCTATATAGTTTTCTAGTACTTTTTGCATTAGTGTTCCTTTTGTTTGTATGCTTAGGTCTATTCGTTGTTCTACTCTGAATCCGGCTTCTTTTCTAAGTACTTGTAGTGTACGTATTAGGTCTCTTTCCATTCCTTCTACTATTAGGTCTTCGTTTAGTGTTGTGTCTAGTCCTACTGTGTATCCGTTTTCATTTATTACTGCTATGTGTTCTTTTGGTTTTATTTCCATTTGGAATGCGTCTTTTGATACTTTTCCGAATTTTTCTATGTTTAGTTCTGTTGTTTTTTCGTCTTTATATTGTTGTACTAGTTTTTGCATTTCTTCGTTTTCTATTTCTTGAACTACTGTTTTGAATGTTTGTACTTTTTCTTTTAGTAGTTTTCCTGCTACTTTGAAGTTTACTGTTAAATATTCTTGGTTTAGACTTTCATCGTTTTCTAGTAGTTCTATGTTTTTGATGTTTAGTTCTTCTTGTATTACTTCTTTGAAGTCTTTTATTGTGTCTTTTGTTTTTTCGTTTGATACTAGGTATAAATTTGGTAGTGGTTGCCTTACTTTTATTTGTCTTTCACTTCTAAGCATTAAGCCTAGATTAATGATTTTTCTAGCTTCTGCTACTTCTTTTATTATTTCTTCATCCATGTATTTTTCTTCTGGTTTTGGATATGTTGTTAGGTGTATTGATATTTCTTCGTCTGGTTCGAAACTTCTTACCATGTTTTGCCAGATTTCTTCTGTCATAAATGGTATTATTGGTGCCATTATTTGTGATAGTTTTTTTAGTGTTGTGTATAGTAGATAGTATACTTGTGTTTTGTCACTGTCTTCTCCTATTTTCCAGAATCTTTTTCTGTTTATTCTTACATAGAAGTTTGATATTTCGTCTACTAGTATTTCGAATTCTTTTATTAGACTTGGTGTGTTGTAGTTGTCCATGCATTTGCTTGCGTCTTTTATGAATTGGTTTAGTCTTGCTAGTAACCATTTGTCTGATTTTTGTAATTTTGTTTCGTCTAGTTTGTAGTCTTTTAGGTTTGGCATGTCTAGTACTGCATATGTGTTGAAGAATACATATATGTTCCAGAAGTTTAGTAGTTTCCTTCTTGCTTCGTCTCCTAGGTTGAATCCGAATCTTACATCATTGTTTGTTGGTGCTCCTGCGTATAGATATCTTGCTGGGTCTGCTCCTATTTTTTCTGCTGCTTCATCGAATTTTATCATGTATCCTGATTTTGAGAATTTGCCACCATCTTCTTTTACTACTGCACTGTATGTTAGTACTGATTCGTATGGGGCTCTTCCTTCTAATACTACTGACATGAATAGTTGTGCGTAGAACCATAGTCTTATTTGTTCTTTCATTTCTGTTACCCATTCTGCTGGGAAGTATTTTTTCCAGTATTCTTTGTCTGTGAAGTATTTTAGTGTTGAGAATGGTGCTATTCCTGCGTCTAGCCAGCAGTCTCCTACATCTTTTATTCTTTGCACTTTTTCTCCACAGTGTGGGCATGTTATTTCTACTTTGTCTATCCATGGTCTATGTAGGTCTGGTAGTGTGTCTACTATGTCTCCTGCTAGTTCTTTTAGTTCTTGTTTTGATCCTACTACTGTTACTTTTCCACATTTTTCACATGGATAGATTGGTAGTGGTAGTCCATAAAATCTTTTTCTTGATATTGCCCAGTTGCCCATGTTGTTTAACCAGTCTTCCATTCTTTTTCCTGCAAATTCTGGGGTCCATTTTACTTTTCTTGCTGCTTCTATTAGTTGTTGTCTGATTTTGTCACTGTCTATGTACCATTCTTTTACTGCTTTGAATACTACTTCGTTTTTGCATCTCCAACATACTGGGTAGCTGTGTTCGTGTTCTTCTACTTTGTATAGTTTGTTTCTTTTTTCTAGTTCTTTGAATACATATTCTGCTACGTCTTTTGTTGTTTTTCCTGTCATGAATCCAAATCCTTCTATTATTACTCCTGAGTCATCTATTGGGATTATTGTTTCTAGGTTGTTTATTTTTCCTAGTTCGTAGTCTTCTACACCACAGCCTGGTGCTATGTGTACTATTCCGCTTCCTTCGTCATTTGCTACGTCTGTCCATGGTATTACTTTGTGTGTTATTCCTTTTTGTTTTTCAAATTCTTCAAAACATGTTTCGTATTCTAATCCTACTAGTTTTTCTCCTTTGAATATTTCTTTTACCTCTAGTTTGTCTTCTCCTAGTATTTTGATTGCATTTTTTGCTAGTATTAGGTATTTGTCGTCTGATTTTACTTTTACTTTGGCATATTCGTTTTCTGGATTTACTGCTAGTGCTACGTTTGATGATAGTGTCCATGGTGTTGTTGTCCATACTAGTGCTTTGCTGTCTGTTCCTTTTAATGGTAGTTTGAAGAATACTGCTTTGTGTACTAGTTGTTTGTATGATCCTGACATTTCGTGTTCTGATAGTGATGTTCCACATCTTGGGCACCATGGCATTGGTCTGAATGATTGTTTTATCATTCCTTTTTCGTCACATTTTTTTAGGAAGTGCCAGATTGATGTTATGTTTTCTTCTGTGTTTGTGTAATATGAGTTGTCCCAGTCCATCCATTGTCCTAGTCTTTTTGATTGTTCTGTTATTACTTTTGAGAAGTTTTGTACTCTTTCCATGCATTTTTTTGTGAAGTTTTCTAGTCCGTATTTTTCTATGTCTTTTTTGTCTTTGAATCCTAGTTCTTTTTCTACTTCAACTTCTATCCATAGTCCTTGCCCGTCAAATCCGTTTCTGTAGTGTGTTGTGTAGCCGTTCATTCCTTTATATCTTATGAATATGTCTTTTAGGGTTCTTCCCCATGCATGATGTATTCCCATTGGGTTGTTTGCTGTGATTGGACCATCTAGAAATCTGAATGGTTTTCCATCTTTGTTTTTTTCTTGTAATTTTTTGAAGCATTTTTCTTTTTCCCAGAAGTCTAGGATGTTGTGTTCCATGTTTATAAAGTTAAAGTTTGGTTCTATTTTTTTCATTTTGTTTTCACCTTTCTTTTTTCGTTTTATTTTGTTTTTTATTTTAACATATTTGATTTAGTTTTTCAATGTTTTTTACTAAAAATGATAAAATTGAGGCAATGCTGGTTTCACATTTGTGAATACCAGCATTGCACTCCCAATATTACTTTTCAATTTTTTCAATTACCCTTCTTTTCAGTTCGGGCATTGATGAGATGTCATCCCATACATTCTGTGCAAGTGCCAGTTTTAGATGGGTAATCTCCTTTGCAGTATATTCTCTTCTTGGTGGATCTGGTTCGTAGTTTTCACAGTTCTGGACTATGAAAACGTCTCCAGAGGCACCTACTGTTTCATATCCCTTTACAATAAAGGAATATTTTTCGATGCCTAGAGAAAACTCTCTTACCTTGGCACAACCTCCATTTGCATCACTTGCTGCACTTAAATGGTAGCAGCTGCTGCAACGATGATTCATTAATGATCCTAATGGTAGGATTTTTACCTTAGGAAGCACCGTGTAGTAGAGCTTACCTTCCTCTTTTAGAACGAAATATGGAATTCCGTCCTTTCTGCATATTGACAGAGTTTCTGGCATTGCTTCCTCAAGTTTAAAAACTTGGGGTTCGCAAACATCACTCAAACATTTTCTTAAACCGTTTTTCCGATCTGTTATATATGTTGAGGTATGTTTTTCTGCCTTTAGAGTTTCTCCTTCTAGACTAAAGTTTTTTAATTCTTTAATTTTCTTTTTGGCCATATTTCCTCCTATTATTGGTTCTAAAGCTACAGCTCTAGAGTTGTTTTCTACTACAGAATACATATGTATCCTTTTTATATTATATCATTTTATGTAAAGTTTTGTCAAATTTTAATTAATCCTTATTTTTATGTGTTAGATAGTTATAAGTAGTAAAACGCTAAATCAATTTAGATTTAGCGTTTTTGGATTCATATGAAGTTCCCTAAATCTCTCGCAGCTCTTCTGAGTTTTATGAAAGACTTATTTTCTATCTGCCTCACCTTCTCCTTGGTGACGCCAAGTTCTCTTGCTATGGCATCAAGACTTTTTTCAAGAATAAAATGCATTCTTATAACATTTTCTTGTCTTTCAGTCAAATTTGCCTTAGCAATTAGTTTGTTTACTATTTCCTTGTTTGCTTCATTCATGAGTATCTCTTCAGGAGTTTCTTTTTCATCTTTTATAAAGTCTCCTAATTCTGTACCTTCTTCGAAGGAAATAGTGGTGTTTAGAGAAATAGTTTGGATAGAATAGTATTTTTCTATCTCTTGAACTTTCTCTGTTGGTAGTTGCATCTCTTTTGCAATTTCTTCCGTACTTGCATACCTACTATAT
The DNA here is from genome assembly GCA_947628775.1 of uncultured Clostridia bacterium. GTDB lineage: Bacteria > Bacillota > Clostridia > TANB77 > CAG-508 > CAG-269. Next base: position 13,466 of record CANRBI010000022.1, on the reverse strand, counting down.
TTTTTGTAGAAGGCATCTTGTTGTCGATTATATTTGTTGATCATTGCCTTCATGTGTACGGGAACTTTTATTATTTCTCCTTTGTTTTCAAAGGCTCTCCATATTGACTGTTTGATCCACCATTCAGCATAGGTACTGAACTTGTATCCTTTTGTGTAATCATACATGTCAACAGCTCTTAAGAGACCTAGATTCCCCTCTTGAATTAAATCTAATAATTCAAATTTTTCAGTTTTAAACCTTTTTGCTATTGAAACTACAAGCCGCAAGTTGCTTTTTATAAATTTTTCTTTGGCTTGTAGGTCTCCCATAGACATTCTTTTTGCAAGTTCCTGTTCTTCAAAAGTAGATAATACTGGATACTGCCCTATCTCCCGCAAATATAATTTTGTTGAGTTTTGAACTTCTTCTTTTTTTGAATCCATTTTGCACCTCCATTGTGATTTTTACTATAAGTTGCTTTATGTAAATTTGAAAAAAAGTCTTTTTTCAAAATAATGTGATTTACATAATTTTATTTTATAATAAATGCTAAAAATTGTCAATAGTTGCTGTTTTTATTCGTCAGATATTATGCGGTATTCTATGTCTTCCATGTGTGGAAATATTTCTTGGACTCTTTTTAGTGTTAGCATTAGCATTTTGGGTTGTGGGTTTTTGGAGGTATGTGATAGTAGTTTTTGGGTGTAACAGTTTGGGGCTGTTTTGAATAGTAGGTAACGATTTTTTACGTATGTGTAGTATATTTGATATCCATTGTCTAGGTCTTCCCATAGCATTTCAAATGTGTATTCTTTTTTTGATTCCATGTTTTACCTCCTTTATTTTAACATTTCTGCAAATTCATTTTCGGTTATTATTGTTATTCCTAGTTCTTGTGCTTTTTTTAGTTTGCTTCCTGCTTCTTCTCCTGCTAATACATAGCTTGTTTTTTTGGATACTGTTCCTGATGTTTTTCCTCCGTGTTTTTCTATTATTTCTTCTGCTTCTTTTCGTGTGTATTGTTCTAGGCTTCCTGTTAAGACAAATGTTTTTCCTTCAAATTTGTTGTCTGTTTTTTCGTTTTGTATTGTTTTTGTGTTTACTCCTGCTTGTTTTAATTTTTGAATTAGGTCTTGTGTTTGTTCTTGGGCAAAAAATTCTGTTATGCTATTTGCCATTATTTCTCCTATGTCATTCATTTGTTGTAGGTCTTCAAATTTTGCTTTTGATAAGTTGTCTAGTGTTTTGTATTGTTTTGCTAGCATTTTTGCTGCTTTTGTTCCTACATGCCTGATTCCTAGTGCTGTTATTAGTCTGTTTAGGTCGTTTTGTTTGCTTGCTTCTATACTGTTTACTAGGTTTTGTGCAAATTTGGTTCCGTTTTTCTTTAGTGATGCTATGTCTTCAAATTTTAGGCTATATATGTCTGCTATGTTTTGTATTAGTTTTTTTTCTAGTAGTTGGGATATTATGTTTTCTCCTAGTCCATCTATGTTCATTGCTTCTCTTGATACAAAGTGTACTAGGTTTCTGTATAGTTTTGCTGGACATTCTATTCCTGTACATCTTATTGCTGCTTCGCCTTCTTCTCTTATTGCGTCTGCTCCACATACTGGACATTTTTTTGGCATGTTAAATTCTGTTTCTTCTCCTGTTCTTTTGCTTTTTACTACTTCTACTATTTCTGGTATTACATCTCCTGCTTTTTGGATTACTACTGTGTCTCCTATTTTTAGGTCTTTTTGTTTTATAAAGTCTTCATTGTGTAGTGTTGTTTTTGATATTGTTGATCCTGCTACTTTTACTGGTTCTAGTATTGCCATTGGTGTTATTACTCCTGTTCTTCCTACTTGACAAATTATTTCTTTTAGTTTTGTTTCTTTTTTTTCTGGTGGGTATTTGTATGCTACTGCCCATCTTGGTACTTTTATTGTTGATCCTAGTATTTCTCTGAATTTTAAGTTGTCTATTTTTACTACTGCTCCATCTATTCCATATGTTAGTGTTTCTCTCATTTCTCCTATTTTTTGTATTGCTTGTTTTACTTCTTGTATGTTTTTGCATGGAATTCTGACTGGGTTTACATTAAATCCTAGTTTTTCTAAGTATTCTAATTCTTCATAGTGTGAGTTGAAATTTTTTCCTTCTATTTTTTGTACATTGAATATATATATGTCTAGTGGTCTTTTTGATGTTATTTTACTGTCTAGTTGTCTTAGTGAGCCTGCTGCTGCGTTTCTGGCATTTGCAAATAGTTCCTCTTCATTTATTTGTCTTTGTTCATTTAGGGTTTCAAATTCTTTTTTGCTGATAAATACTTCTCCTCTTACTGTTATGTTGATTTCTTCTGGTAGTTGTTTTGGTATTGTTTTTACTGTTTTTAGGTTTTCTGTTACATCTTCTCCTACTAGTCCATTTCCTCTTGTTGCTCCTTTTATTAATTTTCCTTGTTTGTATTCTAGTGATGCTGATAGTCCGTCTATTTTTGTTTCTACTACATATGTTATGTCTTTTATTCCGTTTTCTTCGGCTTTTTGTTTCATTCGTTCATCAAATTCTTCAATTTCTTCTAGGCTGAATACGTCTTGTAGGCTTTGCATTGGTATTTCGTGTGTTACTTTTTCAAATCCTTCTTTTACGTTTCCTCCTACTTTTTGTGTTAGTGATTCTTTTGTTATGTATTCTGGATATTTGCTTTCTAAGTTTCTTAGTTCTACCATTAGCATGTCATATTCAAAGTCTGATATTTCTGGATTATCTTCATCATAGTATTTATTTGCATAGTATTCAGTTTGTTTTCTTAATTCTTCTATTCTTTCTTTTGCTTGTTTTTTGTCCATTTTGCACCTCTGTTTTTTATTTTTCTTTATTATATACAATATTAGAAAAAAAATAAAGGATTTTAGAAAAAATCCTTTATTTTTGTTTTTAGTCTTCTCTTGCTAATACTATTAATCTCCTATCATTACTTGCGTCTGTACATGTTTGTAGTGATACTTCTGCTTTTCCGTTTGTTTCTCTTTGATAGAATGATGTATCTTGTGAACTTGTTTCAAATTTGTTGTATATTGTGTATGTTAAGCTTGTTCCTCTGTAGTCTGTTATGTTTATTTTGTCTCCTACTTTTACTCTTTTTAAGTTTGAGAATAGCACTCCATTTCTATAGTTATGTCCTATTATTACGGTGTTTCCTGGCTGGTTTAAGTTGTCTCCAGTTGGATATAGTACTGCTACTGCTACTTCTATTGCTGGTGCACTTGCATCATCTATTACTGGATAATTGAAATTTATTGATGGTATTTGCATAGTTCCTACTGTTTCAAATCCTTTGTAGTTTCCTTTTTTTCCTGTAACTGCTGTACCTGTGCCTCCTGGTGAGTCTGGAAGGTCTCCTGATTCTCCTGTTCCTGCGTTTCCATCTGTTGAGTTGTCACTTGTGTCAGCTCCTTGACCTTTATAGTTGTCTACGTAATCTTCGGCATCTTTTCCTATTTTATATTTTTTGTAGTAATCATATCCTAAAAATCCTAGTAATCCTAGTATTGCTATTATTACTATTACTAATATTACTGTTAGTACTTTACTATATTTACTTTCAAACATATTTTTTACCTCCGTATAATAAACTATCTCTTCTTATATTATACCATGTTTTTGTAGTTTTTTCAATTATATGTTTATATAATTTTAGTTCCTAGTTTTGTGCCTCCTATTAGATGGAAGTGTAAGTGTTTTACTTCTTGTCCTGCATCTTCTCCACAGTTTGTTATTATTCTATATCCTTTTTCTGCTATTCCTTTTTCTTTTGCTATTTTTGCTATTGTTGTGTGTATTTTTCCTATTGTTAGTTCATCTTCTTGTGTTATTTCGTTTGTTGATTGTATGTGTTTTTTTGGTATTATTAATATGTGTATTGGTGCTATTGGGTTTATGTCATTAAATGCTAGTATTTCGTCATCTTCATATATTTTTGTTGATGGAATTTCTCCTTTTATTATTTTACAAAATATACAGTTTTCCATTTACTCCCTCTTTTCTTTTATTCTTTTATTAATACTGCTTTTATTCTTCTTATTCCTGATGAGCTTGATTCTTCTTTTTTGATTTTGAATTTTCCCATGTCTCCTGTGTGTGTGACATGTGGTCCTCCACAAATTTCTTTACTGAAGTCTCCTATTGTGTATACTTTTACTTTGTCTCCATATTTGTCTGTGAATAGTCCTATTGCTCCTGATTTTTTGGCGTCTTCATAACTCATTTCTTCACATTTGACTTGTAGGTCTTTTTGTATTTGTTCGTTTACTAGATTTTCTACTTTTTCGATTTCTTCTTTTGTCATTTTTTGTGGGTGTGTGAAGTCAAAGCGTAGTCTTTCTGTTGTTATGTTTGAACCACTTTGTTTTACATGGTCTCCTAATACTATTTTTAATGCTTGGTGTAATAGGTGTGTTGCTGTGTGGTATGCTATTGTGTTTTCGTTTTGGTCTGCTAGACCTCCTTTGAATTTTTGTTCTGAGCCTTGTCTTGATTTTTCTTGGTGTTCTTTGAATAGTTTTTCAAATCCTTGCATGTCGACTTCCATTTGGTTTTCTTCTGCTAGTTCTTTTGTTACTTCTGGTGGAAATCCATATGTATCATATAGGTGGAATACTATTGTTCCGTCTATTTTGTTTTTTCCTTGTTGTTTTGCTTTTTCTATTTCTTTTGCAAATTCTTTTTCTCCATGTGATAGTGTTTTTATGAATTTGTTTTTTTCTTCTAGTATTACTTGTTCTATTGTTTCTTGATTTTTTTCTAGGTCTGGATACATTTCTTTTAGATTGTTTGTGTTTATTTCTATTAGTGTTTTTATTTCGTCTAGGTTTATTTGTAGTTTGTTCATGTGTCTTATCATTCTACGGATTAGTCTTCTTAATATGTATCCTCTGTCTATGTTGCTTGGTCTGCCTCCATCTGATATTATCATCATACTTGAGCGTAGATGTTCTGCTATTATTCTTCTGCTTTGTATGTCGTCTATTTTTTGTAGTTCTTCTAGTTTTTTCATTATTGGTGCAAATATTTCTGTGTCATATGGTGTTTCTTTTCCTTGTAGTAGCATTGCCATTCTTTCTAGTCCTAGTCCTGTGTCAACGTTTTGTTTGCTTAGTTTTGTGTATTTTCCTTCTGCATTTTTGTAGTATTCCATAAATACGTTGTTCCATATTTCTACGTATTTTCCACAGTCACATGATGGTTGGCAGTCGCTTGAACATGCTGGCTTTCCTGTGTCATAAAACATTTCTGTGTCTGGTCCACATGGTCCTTCATCTCCTGCTATCCACCAGTTGTCATCTTTTCCGTAGAAGTATATGTGGCTTTCTGGTATTCCGGCTTTTTTCCAGCATTCTGCTGATAGTTCGTCTTTTGGACAGTCTGCATCTCCTTTAAAACATGTTACATATATTTTTTCTGTTGGTATTTGTAGCTCTTTTGTTAGGAATTCGTAGCTCATTTGTATTGATTCTTGTTTGAAGTAGTCTCCTAATGACCAGTTTCCAAGCATTTCAAAGTATGTTAAGTGTCTGTTGTCTCCTACTTCATCTATATCTACTGTTCTTACACATTTTTGATAGTTGGTTAGTCTTGTTCCTGCTGGGTGTGTTTCTCCTAATAGGTATGGTACTAATGGTTGCATTCCTGCTGTTGTGAATAGTACTGATGGGTCGTTTTCTGGTATTAATGGTGCTGATGGTATTACTGTGTGTCCGTGTTGTTTGAAAAAGTTTAGGTATTTGTTTCGTATGTCTATTGCTTTCATTTTTTATCTCTCCATTCTTATCTGTTTTCTTTTCTATTATACTTCATGTTATTTGAAAAATCAAGATTTTAAATTACTTTTTAGATTATTGTATAATTTATTTGACAAATAAATTTATTTTATGTATAATTTATTTATAATAAGTCCTTTATGTGCGAAAGTCAGCTACATGCTGTGAGTATTTTAATACCTAGCCGTAAAGGGCTTATCTTTTTTATATCAAATGGATTTTTTTTGTTGTAAAAATTTTTCCATCCTTTAACTAAAAAATTCTTTAAACTAAAAGTTATTTTTTTAAATACAAAGGAGATGTTTTTAATACAACATCTCCTTTGATAGTGTTTAAAGTTTCTTCATTTCATTCTTTTTCTAGCCCATTCTAGTCGTTCAGTAGCTTCTTTCTTTTCATCTTCGCTTAATTTACGTCCAAGTTTGGGGCAGTAGATAGGTTTGCAAATATTAGTGTATTCGCTGGGTCTTTCAAGAGAACTTGCAATCACACCATTGACTTCAAGGCAGACAGCTTTCATGTCATTATCTCTGAACCAGTCAAATGGGTCAGGATCAGGTAATAATCGAAAAGCACTACATTGGTCGCAATATTCACAGCCACCTATGCTTTGAGTAGAGTAATCTAGTGTACCATTACTGCCGATGGCAACAACATCGATACCAGACTTCTCAAATTCCTTAATTTCCTGAAGATTCTTTTTACTTAACATTTTTTCCTCCTAACAATTGTTTTTAGAGAATTTAGCAACTTGCTATTCTTATTATAGTTCGTATAGCTACGAATGATGTAAATATTATATCATGTATTTATGTTCTTTTCAACGATTTTCATTCTAAACATTAAATAATTTCATTATTTATGTAATTTTAAACTTCTATTATTTTCTTTTTCTTCTACTATTTCTGTTTTAAATTTTAATTTATTTATTTCATTTTTTACTGTTTGTTTTGATATTTCTGTTCCATATGATGCTTTTTGTCCTGCTTTCCTATATGATGTTTCTCTTGCTTCTTCTATTAATCTTTCTTTTACATTCGGTAGCATTCTTTCTCTTTTTTCTAATTTTAAAAATTGATTTAAAAGATATATTCTTTCTTTTGTTTCTTTATCTTGATAATATCTTCTTTTAAAATTTATTTCTCCAAATATTGATATTATCGTTCTTTCATCTTTTTCTAAACTTTCAAATTTTTCTTTTCTTTCTTTTAATTTAAAAATTATATCTTCTGAATATTCTACTACAAACTGTGTTACTTCGATTCCAAACTTAATCATTTCACTTTCTAAATCATTTGTAAAATTTGATATTCCTTTTTCTGTTATTGAATTTTTTAAACAATTTATTACTAAACTAATGACTTTTTTGTTAAAATCGTGTAAAATATTTTCCATAAGATACTCTCTCCTTTGTTAAAATTTTGCTTCAAATTTATTTTAACACAATTTTGAGTGGGTATCTTATTTTTATTAATTTTTTTCCTGAATTTATTTTACACTAACTGTCGATGGAGCAGACATGGACTTGACGTAGATTTCTTAGCTTAAGCAAATACAATGAGCTAGAGATAAGATATGCGTAGAAAGAGAATTATTTGTCAATCTTTTTTAATATTAATTCATAAGCTTTTTTTACATCTTTTTCTTCAGTTATATTAATTCCTGTATTTTTTATTTCATTAAACATATTATTTTTTGTTTTATTAATTTCGTCTAATGATTTTCCTTCAAAATTTTCAGTATTTTCATATTCAATTAATGTTCCCAAGTTTTCAACATCTTGAAATGCATATTCTACTTTGCCTTTACTATACACTACGACTTTATATTTCACTCTTATTAGTTCTTCAAATTCCAAGTATTTAAATAATTTTTTAGCTTTTTCTAAGTCACTGCAATCTAAATTTATTTTTTGTTCTGATATAACATTTCCTTTATCATCAAACTCCTTATTTTTATATGTAATTTTTTTTATTTCATTACTTTCTATTTTTATTTTCCTTAATAATACACATTTCTTTAATATATCTTGAATATTATATTTATTTAATTCTCTTAATTTTGATGTCATATATATATCATCTATTTCACTTTTCCTAATTTTTTTAAATCCTTGCAATTCCAATTTTTTTATAGCACTTTGCATTCCTTCACTTAATCTTACTGTTATTTCAATTTGTTTCATAATATAATCACTCCTATTAAAATGATTATATAACAAAAAGGAGAATTTTAAAAGTAAAATTCTCCTTTTTTTCAAAACTATTAAGTTTTAAATTTTTTCTATTGATTTAATAGTAATTTTCATACCATTAAATTCAATTAACTCATTAATATGCTTATTGATAAGTGCCTTTGCCATTGGTGTGGCTGCCGATATTATGCCGTTATTCAGATCTGATTCATTATCTCCTAATATAGTTAATGTTTCAGTTTCTCCATCAATTTCGTATACAACCTTTGAACCAGGAATTACTTTTGAACCATCAAATTTTTTGAAAAATTCACTTTCTTCAATTATCATACAATCATGCATCCTTTTGTAAAGTTTTTCCTTTTCCGCAGGTAAAGTATACATAGCTTTTACACGCAATTCCATAAATTCAGGATTTTCTCTTAAATCATTATCCCTTTTTGCACTTTCTCCCATTTTTCTTTGTGTACCAATAATTTTTTGATCCATTAATTGATATTCTTCACAAAGCTTTTCATATCCTTTTTTAGAAATCAATTCCATTTTTATTCCTCCTAATATTGTTCCTCTCTAAGCTGTTTTCTTACTTTAACAAGAATTTTTCCGTAATTGTTTTGACCATCATTGTTTGGACCACATCCCCAATAATTCTCTTTCACAGTTGCCTCAACAATTTCTGCATCCCCAGTATCTAAAAGTTTTTTAAAAATATCTTTATTTTGCTTAAACTTAAAATATACTGCATCAAACATGACATCTTGTTTTATTTCTTCCCAATCACTTCTTAAATTGAGATTTCTATCTCTACCAATTATAGAAGCAACCTTTGGAGTTTCAGCGTTTGCAATCTTTAACTTTATCTCAGGCTCAAAAAACTTTTGAGCCTGATAATAATGTTCAGATGTTCTCCAATAGATGCCATCTTTAAAAAAGCCGTAGTTAGAATATGTTGCTAAATAGCCATATTCACCAAACTCCTTATAGAATCTTATTGTTTTCATTTTAATCTTTCTCCTGGCACAAGATACATTGTCTTTAAATCACTTAATGTGTAGACTTCATCTAAGTCATCTAACTGAATAATTTTTCTTTCAGCTACTTGACCTCTAACACTCGCAGTGTCATACATATTAAGCTTTTCAATAACAATGCTATTTCCATAATTACAACTAAGTCTCCAAGAAACTCCTTCTTCCTTCATTTTACTATTATACATGCCATAATTTCTTTCATGAATTGGAGTCAATGGCTCATTTTCCTTATTTGTCAATCCCTTAAACTCGTGAATTGCTCTTCCAAGATTACAAATAATTCCAGTATCAATAGTAAATTCGGCATCAAAGAAATTCTTTGCAGGATACCCTGCCATCTGAAGTGCAGAAATGTATGCATTTACCATAGGTAAAACTTCATTAGTTATATAATCATATTTATTTTGCTTTCCCTTTGACTTGTACTTATTAGCAATCGTTCTGCAAATATTCAGTATGCTATAGACATCTTTCCATGTAGCATCTTCAAATTTATCAAGACTTTTTAATCCTTTAGTCTTTTTAAATTCTATAATACTATTTAGCAAAAATCTTTCTAAAACAATATAACCTGAAGTTTTTCTAATTTCTGTTATAGGATAAATGCACATACCATAATTTCCATCTTCAGTTATACTAGGATTAATTGCATAGTATTTACCATCATAATTACTCATAAGGTAAATTTCTGCAACTTTATAATCCTGCAAATTTCCAATAATGAACTTATGACATGTTTTTTTAAGCTTTTCAACCGTTTCAAATTTTTCGTATGTTTCAATGCTATAAAACTCTGTTGCAGTCTCGGTTAAAACAATCTGATGGTTGAATGGATCTTTAATATAAGCTTCCTTCATTTCAACATTACACTGCTTAGAAATGAATAAATAATTTCCTACACAGATAATTTTGTGATTTAAGACTTCAGTTTCAAATACTTCTTCAATTTCAACTAAAGGCTTATATCTAAGTTCTACACACATATTTCTGCTTCCTGCACCACATAACTCATAATATGGCTTATATATTTCTAATAAATTTGCCATATCAAGTGTATAATCGAACTGACTATATGTGGCATTTTTACTACACCATCCTATTTCATAAGGAGTAAAGGAAAGTCTTACTCCTCCAAGTCCATCTTCATAAAGAAGATTAATTCTTTTATGCATATCATTCAGCTCTTCATTATATCTACTATAACTAACTGTTGAAATTCTAGTTGTTACTCCTAATTCTTTGAATGCCAGTTTGATAAATAAATCTAAATATGGATAATTACCAATATCATTATCAAGATATGGAAATATCACCCCATTTCTATGTTCATATCTATCATATGTTATCAAAGAATAATTTTCCTTTATCTGTGGAGACGCATATTTTAAAGCTGCAATAATATTCCTTATTCTCCGCTTTTCCCAAAATTCAACTCTTGCATTTGCAGTTTTACTACAAATTTCACACGCATTTAGACATCCAATTTGTGGCTGAAAATGCCTCATTTTTGAAAAAAATTCTTCAGGCATTTTTTTAAACTCTTCTATTAGTTTTATTCTTTCATTATAATCCTGTTTACAAATCTTCGTTTCATCTGTTAAAAGATATTTATTATTCTTCATAGTATTTACCTCTCTCCTTAATTGATTCAAATAATTTTTTAACATTTTTCTGAACATCTGTACTATCATTATTAAAAACAATAGTTGGACCACTTTCTAAGCCAAGAAAATAATTAAATTTCTTATTAAATTGTTCTCTTTTTTTACTGTCATCTAATACTTTATCTAGAATTGATTTCCCCCTTTCTGTGATACGCTTTTGTCTAATTTCTTCATTTAACTTAACAAAGATTGTCATGTCAGGTTTTAAAATGTCATAGGTTTCATAATCAAGTTTGACATCAAGTCCTGCAACGCTATGAGATACAACCGTATCAATAAGATATCTTACACAATAAACATTACTTTCCTTATATTTGCCTTCTTTTTTTATTTTGTCTGATTCATAAACAACTGAAGATAAATAGTATAAATAATGTGCCATTTGTGATACTTCTCTTACTGAATTATCAATATTATCTCTATTAGAGTATTCTAAACTTGGCGTCCGAGTTATAGTAGAGTTTTTATCAAACTTATGTAAAAACTCTGCAACTGTACTTGTTCCTGAACCATCAAGACCTGTTATAACAATAAACATATCAATTACCTCCATAAATTTTAATTAAAATTTATTTTTTAAAAATTAACATAATTATTATATCATATATGTTCAATAAATTCAACTTTTTTATTATTTCTGGCTATTTTTTATACTTCGTCAAGTGAAATACTGTAAAATGCAAAAAAAGTCGACTAAATCGACTTATATAAAGTAATACAATATTCATTTTTTCTTTCTTCAAATTCTACCTTTAGTAGTTCGACGAAAATGCATTATGGAGCCAATAAGCAGAATCGAACTCTGTTGCTTTTAAGTTATTTGGCTTATTTTGAAATTTTGTTATTGTCTTTTAATGTAATTTTAATGTAATTTATATGTAGAAAGCAGATCAATATCTGCTTTCTGGTTTTATTATTTACACCCACCGGTCCATGATACATAACCACATTTCTTTTTATTTGTTCCATCTACTGTATATCGTACTAATGGTCTTCCGTTATCAATACTTAAATATTCTGCTTTTTCCCTTGGATTTAAACATCCTATTTTCATTGTTAACCCTGTATCTGCATATACTGGTTCTGGTGTGCTTCCATTTTGATATATTTTTGCCATTTCTAAACTACCTCCTTGATTATTTGTTTGTGGTATTGGTTGTTGCTGTATTCCTAATTGTTCTCTTATTTTATTTAAAAATCTTTCCCAACCCATATCTAGTGTCCTATGTGGACAATATTTTCCACTGTAATCTTGATGTTTTGTTACTTTGTCTATCCCCCAACCATACTGTTTTAATAAATATGCAATATATGCAGCAGCCATATTTTCCGCTTCTTCAAAATTCTGTCCACCAGACTTTGAGTAACAAATTTCAATATTAATTCCATGTGCATTCCCATTTCCGTATCTTCCATCTCCTGCCGCATAACAAGAACGATTGAAAGGAAGACCAGTAACAACTCTATAATTATCAACCGCTGCATGAAATGATACTTTATCTGGACGACCTAACATATAAGAAACCTCTGACATTGCAGAGGCATCATTTGCAGTATTATGAACAACTATTCTTGTTTTTGTTGTAACATCTGGACATTTAATTGTATATTTTGAGGCTGGACATGTTACATTAGTTATTTGCATTGTCATCACCTGCCTCATATTCAGTTTCAAATGTATTTTCAGCTATATTTTTTTCATATAATTCTTGTGAAAATTCAATTGTTTCTTCTACTATATTGTCTTGATCCATTACTATTCCTCCTTATTATTTATTTTTAGCATCATATGCTACTGTTGCTGTACCTATACCGCCCATAGCCACTATTACTGATTGTATTATCTCGTTTACTCCTAAACCTTCTATATGAATAAAACACCCTATTGTGGTAACTATTATACCTATTAGGATGTTTTGCACTGGTATTGGTAATGTTTCATTCCATGAGAATTTTTTTGATAGTATTCCCATTACATATGTAAACAATATAGTTATTATATATACTAATAATTCTACCGTCATGATTTTACCTCCTTTATTTTAATTTTTTGTATTCTTCCTTTATATAAAGCATTTCGCTATCTACGTAATGATTCTCTACTTGTAATTTTTCTACTAATGCCTCATATCTTCCGAAAATATCTAAAACTGCTTTAAATTCATCTCGCGTTTTTGGTATTCCATTATGTAAGTCTCCTGCAAAATCTACTATTAAATATCTGTATTGTCTTCTATTATCATGATATAGTCCTACTAATTTTTCATCAAGTTTCTTATTTAAAAATTTTGCTAAAATGCTTAACAATGTTGACATTGAAAGTATTAATCCTATTAATACCGACCAGTTGCTTAAATCTCCCACTATTCAACACCTTCCTCATCGTTTTGTATTTTTTCTTCTACCACGTATGTTTCTTCTGCTAGTAATGTTAATGTACTGTATTCTTCATCTGTTATCTTATTCATTGCGTAAAATACGTCAAGTTTGTTTTCTATTGTTTGTTTGTCATATTGCTTTTGTTTAATTAATTTTGTTAGTAATTCGTTTAAAAATTCATTTCTCATAGGTTCTCCACCTCCTTCATTACATCTTTTTCTAAGTTATCTATAAGCATTGCACTTGTTTTAGTTGTACTTAATAGCTCTTTTATTTCGTCAATTTGTGCTTGTAGTTTTTCATGTTCTGATTGTACTTTTATATAACTTTCTACTTCAAATTCTGGCTTAATCTCATCTGGGCTGTCTATGTGTGTTGTTCCTTCATATGTTCTTGCATTTTGCAT
>CANRBI010000021.1 GCA_947628775.1 uncultured Clostridia bacterium | reverse complement strand
ATTTTTAAAAATAGAAAATAATTTATATATTTATGATGAAAAAGGAAATTATACAGAACAAATAAAAAATATATATAAAAATAATTAAAAAATAAATATAAAAATAATTAAAAAATAAATATAAAAATAATTAAAAAATAAATATAAAAAATAATTAAAAAATAAATATAAAAAATAATTAAAAATAAATATAAAAAATAATTAAAAAAATAAATATAAAAATAATTTTAAAAAATAAATATAAAATAAAAATAATAAATAAATTAAAAATAATTAAATAAAGAAAGAAAGGCAAAAAAATGGAAAAAGGAATTTTATATATTGTTGCAACACCTATTGGGAATTTAGAAGATATTACATATAGAGCAATTAATATTTTGCAAAATGTAGATATAATAGCAGCAGAGGATACAAGGCATACTTTAAAATTATTAAATTATTATAATATATCAAAACACCTAATAAGTTATCATAGACATAATGAAGAAATAAAATCAGAACAATTAATTGAAAAATTAAAAGAAGGAAAAAATATAGCTCTTGTTTCAGATGCAGGAACACCAGGGATATGTGATCCAGGAGAAATAATAATAAAAAAATGTATAGAAGAAAAAATAAAAATAATTCCTGTACCAGGAGCATGTGCATTTGTTAATGCTTTAATATGTTCAGGATTAGATACAAATGAGTTTACTTTTTTAGGGTTTTTACCATTAAATAAAAAAAATAGAAAAAATAAATTAAATGAAATAAAAATAAGTAATAAAACAATAATAATATATGAAGCACCACATAAATTAGAAAAAACATTAAAAGATTTAGAAGAAATTATTGAAGAAAGAAAAATAATAATCGCTAGGGAATTAACAAAAATACATGAGGAATTTATTGAAGGGTCAATAAAAGAACTAATAGAAAAATCAAAAGAAATAAAAGGCGAAATAATAATATTGATTGAAGGAAATAAAAAAGAAAAATTAAATGAAAAAAATGAATTAAATGAAATTTCATTAGAAGAACATTATGCATATTATGAAAAACAAGGTTTTGAAAAAAAAGAAATAATTAAAAAAATTGCAAAAGATAGAAATGTAAATAGAAATGAAATATATATAAAATTTTGTAAAAAATAATTTAAAAATAAATATATAAAATAATAATAATATTAAAATAAATTTAAAAAATGTATATAAATAATTTAAAAATAAAAATAGATATAAATAATTAATTAAATAATTAAAGAATAATAAAAAAATAATTTTTAAAAATATATAAATAATTAAAAAACAAAAATAAATATAAAAAATAAATTTTAAAAATAATTAAATAAAAAAACTAAAAATTATTAATTTTTAGTTTTTTTTTATAATTGAAAGACATCCTGAGAAGGAATAAATAAAAATAAAATATTTACAACCCCTCTGAAATTTTTATATTTCCTTAATTTGTTTTATACATTTAGGACAAATTAATTTATCTTTGTAATCTATAAGATTTTTTGTGTTACCGCAGAAAATGCAATTAGGTTCGAATTTCTTTAGAACAATTGATGTACCATCAACGTAAATTTCAATAGGATCTTTTTCAACTATATTAAATTTATTTCTAATCTCAATTGGAATAACTACTCTTCCAAGCTCATCAACTTTTCTTACAATTCCAGTAGATTTCATCATAAGTGCCTCCTCAATGTTATTATTTTGTAATCCCTTTTTATGAATTTAATATATCATAAATAAATGATTTGGTCAATTAAAATTAAAATAAAAAAATATAAAATATTAAACGAATAAAAAAATAATAAAGGCATAATTTTAAATAGGTGATTTCAGTGTTAAATATAATTTGGCCGATATTTATTATAATGTCATTTTTATTTGCAATTTTTTCTGGTAATTTAGATTCATTAAATAGTTCTATATTTAAAAGTACTGAAGAAGCAATAAATTTATGTTTAACATTATTAGGAACAATGACATTATGGAATGGAATTATGAAAATTGCATCTGAAACAATATTAATAGAAAAATTAACACAACATTTAACTCCAATAATAAATTTTTTATTTCCAGAATTAAAAAAAGATAGTGAACTCAAAAATATAATTTGTATGAATATAATAGCAAATATATTAGGATTAGGAAATGCAGCAACACCACTAGGGATTAAAGCAATGAAAGCAATGCAAGAAAAAAATATAAATAAAGAAGTATTAACAGATTCAATGGCAACATTGATAGTTTTAAATACTGCATCAATACAAATTATTCCAACAACAGCCATAGCTATAAGAAATTCTTTAGGTTCGGTAAATCCATCAAGCATTATTTTTCCTGTATGGATAGCAACAATAAGTGCGGCAATAGCTGGAATTACTGCAACAAAAATATTTATAAAAATAGGGAGATAGAATGAATATAAATTTTATAAATTATTTTTCTAGTTTAGCAATGCCTTTAATTATTTTAATAATTGTTATATATGGATTAATTGAAAGAAATAAAATATTTGATACTTTTTTAATAGGTGCAAAAGAAGGTATAAATATTGTTATAAATATTTTTCCAACATTAGTAGGTTTATTTGTTGCTATACGGAGCATTGAGAAGTTCAGGAGTTTTAGACTGTATAATAAAAATATTAATGCCTATATTAAATATAGTACATTTTCCAACAGAAATAATGCCACTTGCATTAATTAGGCCAATATCTGGTAGTAGTTCTATTGCTGTTGCAACAGATATAATGAAAACACATGGAGTAGATAGTACAATAGGAATAATGGCAGCAGTAATAATGGGAGCAACAGAAACCACATTATATACTATAGCTGTATATACAGCTAGTGTTGGTATAAAAAAGACAAGATTTGTATTAATAGCATCATTAATTGCAGATTTTGTTGGTATAGTCACTAGTGTAATCATATGTAGATTAATTAATATTTAATAAATTATAAATTAATTTTTCCAATAGTATTTAAAACATAATTATAATTTTTAGTAATATTAGATACATTATTATTAATATCATATATAGAATAACAATCAACAATTTTTACATTAGATAGATTCATATTTTTTTCTAAATATAAATTCATATTTTTTATATATTCTTTTTGACCTTTAATAAAAATAGTAGTAGTTTGATTTTTTAAATTATGATTATGTAATTGTTTTAATTTATCATCTTTATTATTATCCCAATTAATTTCAAAAATCTTTTTTCTATTTTCTTCTTTTAAATTAGTATTATGTAATACCTTTTGAATAGAATCTACTAAATTATTTTCAGTTAAAATAATAACATTATTATTATCATCTAATTGATTTTTTATATAAGGCAAACTAATCATTTCAAAATGATAATCACTTGCATAAAAACAACAAGTCTTATCATTATTTAAAATTTCTTTTTCTATATTATTAAGGTTTTCTAACATTGTTAACCCGTCCTTTCAAGAGTTAAAAGCTTTTTCATTTGATTTTTTTATAATTCCTACTTCCAAATTTTACCATTTGTTTTTAAATATGTCAATATTATTTCAAATAAAATTTATCGTAATTTTTCGACAATAAAATTCGTCATAATTTTTAACAATTATTTTGTATAAAATTTTCTAAATTGTAAATAATTAAAGTAAAGAATATTTTTCAAGAAAAGTGTAATGGAGGTAACAGATGAAAAATTATAAAAAAATGATTAAAAAAATAAAAATGATAATAATATTAGCAATATTGTTATTTTTCTACACAACTATATGTGCATTTTCATATGCTAAAACAACATTAAATGATATAGAAAATAGTGTATTAAGGCTCCATGTTTTAGCAAATAGTGATTCAAAAGAAGATCAAGAATTAAAGTATAAAGTAAGAGATCAATTATTAAAATATATGAATAATATATGTGATAATGTATCAACTAAAGAAGAAGCTATACAAATTGCAAATAAAAATGTAGAGAACTTCAAAAAAATTGCTAAACAAACAATAATAGAAAATGGATATAATTATGATGTAGATGTTCAAATTGGAAATTTTGAATTTCCAACTAAAAATTATGGAAATATAAGTTTCCCAGCAGGATTTTATGATGCAGTAAGAGTAACAATTGGTGAAGCTAAAGGTCAAAATTGGTGGTGTGTAATGTTCCCTCCACTATGTTTTATAGATGTAACATCAGGAGTTGTACCAGAAGAATCAAAAGAAATATTAAAAGAAAACATGAATGAAGAAGATTATGCTTTAGTCTCTAAAAGTGATACAAAACCTGAAATAACATTTAAGTTTAAAGTACTAGAATTATTCGCAAAAAGTGGATTTATGACAGCAAGTACAAATAAATAATAAGTAACATAAAAAGTATTGCAATTCTTTTATGTTTGTGGTATATTCTAATAAATAGAGTGTTATACACTCTATTTTTTGTAGGATACAAAATATATAACATATATAAGCAATACTATAGGAGGGAATATAATTGGAAAAACTAGTAATAAAAGGACCAACACCACTAAAAGGGGAAGTACAGATAAATGGTGCTAAAAATGCAGCAGTAGCAATACTACCAGCAGCTTTATTAATAAATGGAGTATGTACAATAGATAATTTACCAGATATAAGTGATGTAAAAATTTCATGTAAAATATTAGAAAAATTAGGAGCAAAAATAAAATGGAATAATAAAAATTCTGTTACAATAGATGCAACAGAAATAAACACAACAAAAGCACCTATTGATTTAACAAGTAAATTTAGAGCATCTTATTATATCATAGGAGCAATGCTTAGTAGAAAAGGTGAAATAGAAGTAGGTATGCCAGGTGGTTGCCAATTAGGAGCAAGACCTATAGACCAACATATAAAAGGATTTGAATCATTAGGAGCAAATGTAACAATAGAAAATGGTATAATACATGCCAAAGCTGATAAATTAAAAGGAAATCCAGTATATATGGATATTGTATCAGTTGGAGCAACAATTAATGTAATGTTATCAGCAGTTTTAGCAAAAGGAACAACAACAATTGATAATGCTGCAAAAGAACCTCATATTGTTGATGTTGCTAATTTTTTAAATACAATGGGAGCAGATATTAGAGGTGCAGGAACAGATGTAATAAAAATAAATGGAGTTAAAGAATTAACTGGAAATGCAACATATTCAGTTGTACCAGATCAAATAGAAGCAGGAACATTTATGTTAGCAGCAGTAGCAACAAAAGGAGATTTATTAATAAAAAATTGTATTACAAAACACCTTGATTCAATAACAGCTAAAATAATTGAAGTAGGTGGAATTGTTGAAGACTATGGAGATAGCTTAAGAGTATATTGCAAAAATAGACCATTAAAAGCCAATATAAAAACATTACCATATCCAGGATTTCCAACAGATTTGCAACCACAAATAGGAGTTGTATTATCACTTGCAAAAGGAACAAGTATTATAAATGAAAGTATATGGGAATCAAGATTTCAATATGTACATGAACTAAATAAAATGGGTGCAAAAATAACGGCACAAGGAAATACAGCAATATTTGAAGGAGTCGAAACACTAAGTGGAGCACCAGTAAGTGCTACAGATTTACGTGCAGGAGCAGCATTAATAATTGCTGGAATGGCAGCTAAAGGTGTTACTGAAATATATAATTTAGAACATATAGACAGAGGATATGAAAATATTGAGCAAAAATTCAATAATATAGGAGCAAAAATAGAAAGAATTATAGAATAAAAAAACTAAAGAAGGAAGTAAAAACAAATGTTAAATTTTTATAGTTTATATAGTGGAAGTAGTGGTAATAGCCTATTAGTAAAAACAGAAAATACAAATATATTAATAGATGCAGGTGTAAGTTCAAAAAAAATTGAATCAGCATTAACAACATTAAATGTAGAACCTTCATCATTAGATGGAATATTAATAACACATGAACATACAGACCATGTACAAGGATTAGGAACATTTGCAAAAAAATTTGACATACCTGTTTTTGTCAATAAAAAAACATTAAATGCCATGCCAAAACAAAAAGAAAAAATATCAGAAAAAAATATAAATATATTTACTATAGAAGAAAAATTTGAAATAAATGATTTAAAAATAAAACCATTTGCAATACCACATGATGCAGCGAATCCTTGCGGATTTAGTATAATTAAAGATAATAAAAAAATAAGTATTGCTACTGATATCCGGACACATGTCAAATGGTATACTAAAAAATTTAGAAGGAAGTGAATTTGTTTTACTAGAATCAAATTATGATCCAGAAATATTAATGTATTCAAAATATCCATATGTACTAAAAAATCGTATAGCAGGTCCAACAGGACATTTATCAAATGAAGCAGCTGGAAAAACTATATGTTCACTATTAAAATCTGGATTAAAACAAGTAATGCTAGGACATTTAAGTAAAGAAAGTAATTTCCCAGAACTAGCATATAAAACAGTAGTAGAACAATTGATATATAATAATTATAATGAAAATTCATTATTATTATCTGTAGCAAGTAGAGATACAATTAGTAAACAAATTAGTATTTAAAAATGAAAAACATGGAGGGAAAATGCTAACAATAAATATTATATGTGTTGGAAAATTAAAAGAAAAATATTTAAAAGAAGCGGTAGAAGAATATTCCAAAAGACTATCAAAATATTGTAAACTAAATATTATAGAATTACCTGATGAAAAAATACCAGATAAAATAAATGATGCAATTATTGAAGAAATAAAGAAAAAAGAATGTAGTAATATAATAAGACACATCTCAAAAGATACATATAAAATTTGTTTAGATCTAAGAGGAAAAGAATTAACCTCTGAGCAATTCTCTGAAAATATTACTACACTCTCTCTTATGACAAGTTCCATTACCTATATAATTGGTGGCTCTATGGGGGTAACTCAAGAATTAATAAATATATGTGATAAATCAATATGTTTTTCAAAAATGACATTTCCACATCAATTAATAAGAGTTTTTTTATTAGAGCAAATTTTTAGGGGCTTTAAAATAGCTAATGGTGAAACTTATCATAAATAATATAAAATATATGTAGAGAATAAAATACAAAGCTAATAAGCACTATTGAGGGACTAATGCGATATAATTTATATTTTACGGGGAAAAACAAATATAAAATAATTATTCTCTACAAAATAAATAACTAAAATTATTTTAAAATAGAGTCATTTTCTATCTGTTTTAAAATTTTTTTTGCCAATATTTTAATAATTATTTTTTTAATTGTGAAAAATAAAGAAATAAATAATAAAATTTTTATTGCCATAATAATATAAAAAAATGAATCAATGAATTAAGAAAGCTCGTTAAAGTCAATCTTAAATTACACATATTATACAAGCTACTTAATAAAATGTCAAGAAAAACTTTTTGACAAAAATCGACAAATTGATAGATACAAATTTATATAAAACATATTGACTAATAAAATAATTATTGATATAGTTATAAAAAAAGGAGGTGAAATTATGGCAAAAATAACAACAGTTGATTATGAAGCAATTCCTTCACAAGCAAGCCAAATGAGGGAATATGGAAGAGAGCTAAACAATGAAGTTAAATCTGCATATCAAAGTATTTCAGAAATGCATAATTCATGGTATGGAAAAAGATATAATGCATTAGTAGAACAATTTAATAATATCATACCTGAAATTAATGAAATGTTAGAATTGGTAGTTGGTGAAATACCATTTGCACTAGAAACAGTTGCAAATAACTATTCACAAGCAGATACAGGAACAAATTGTACAGCAGCAAATAGAGAATCACCAAATAAAATTGCAGAATTACCAATATCAAATGATGTAGGAATGAGATTTTTAACAGGAGAAGTGCAATCAATACAATCAAAAGTATCAAATAACTTTAAAAAGGCAGAATCAGAAATGAATACAATAGAATCAGCATATTCAAGAATAGTATGGGAAAGTGAAGCAGCAACAGCATTTGCAACAAAATTCAAAAAGTTAAAGAATGATATAGTTACAGCATTTCAAAATATTGAAGAATCATTCTCAAAATTAATGGTACAAGCACAAGAAGATGTACAATCTGCTGAAGATGCTAACACAGTACAATAATAGGTAAATAAATATTTTCTTTAATAACTGCAAAAGCGGTTATTAAAGAAAATACTTGTTTAATAGAAAAAAATAAAAGAAAGGATATTGAAAAAATGTCAGAAGCAGGAATAATTAGTGAAATAAATAGATTAAATAGTGAGATAACAAAATTAAAAACTAGAGTTAATCAACATAAAACAATGAATTCACAAATCAGTAGTGCAATATCAAGTTTAAATTCTGCTAAATCTTCAATATCAAGTGCAGCATCAGGAGTAAGCAGCAATTATTCAAGTGTATCGGCAAGGAATTTACAGTCTCAAATTGAAGGAGCTGGAGCAAAAGTATCAAGTGTAATAGGAAAGCTACAAAGTATAAAATCAATGTCAACATCTAAAATGAATACTATGAATAATCAAATAACACAATATAAAAGTCAAATAGAAAGCTTAAAAGCACAATTACAAGCATTACAAGAACAACGAAGATTAGAAGAATTACGAAGAGCTCAAGGACAAGGTTAGGAGGAAAGAAAAATGCTTAAATTTAATGTAAGTGGATTAGAAAGTAGTGTAAAACCAGCTTTAAATAGTGCAAAATCATCATTAAGATCAGCAAGAGGCATTCTTTCTTCAATAACAGTACCAAGTGGATTTAGTGAAGGTTCTCAAGCAAGAGCATTAGCTAGTACAATTTCAGGAATAGAGAGTGAATTATCAAGCATATCTGCTTCTGTAGGTACAGTTGTTTCAGCATTTCAAGCAGTAGAAGGAAAAAATGAAAATATATTAAATGGTTTAAATTTATCAATTTCAGGAACATCTTTAGTAAAAACTAATAAACAAGAGAAAAAAGGAGTAAAATCTTTTTTAAGTGGACTGTCATCATTTCTTACAGGGGCAAAAAAAACAGTAACAGGAGCAGTAAACAATTTTTTGTCAGGAAATTGGATGTCAGATACTAAAAAGGCAGCACAAAAGACTGGAGCTAAAATTGTAAAAAATGTAAAATCTAAAGTAAATGAATTATTAAAAACAGAAACAGGAGCTAAATTAACAAGTAAAGTAAAAAGTACTGTAAAAACAGCTAAAAATTTGATAAAATCAACAGGGAGTACAATAAAATCATTAGTTAAAAGTGTTACTTCGAGCAAAGCTGCCAAAACAGTAGTAAGTGGAATTAAAAAAACGGCAGCATCTGTTACAAATGCTACTCTGAGTGTTGTAAAGGGGTTAGGACAATTTGCAGAATCATTATTAGATACTGCAGTAATAGCAGGTACAGGAGTAGCAACTATAGGAACATCAGTAGTAGATCTTGTTAATTATGTAAAAGATAGTGATAATTTTTCATCTTCAACAAAAAAAATGTGGAAAGAAACAATGGCATTTGTTTCAAATGATTATGTAGATACAGCATTTAAAAATTTTTATCAAGAAGATATTGTAGGAAAATGGTTAGATGAAAATGCGATAAATATATTAAAATCAGATGGTATTGGTTCAAATGTTATTTCAGGAGTAGGATATGTAGCAGGAATTGTAGCCTTATCACTGTTAACAGCAGGAATAGGAGGTGCAGCTGCAGGAGCGGGAGCAGGGGCAGGAACATCTGCAGCGAGTGCACTAACATCAACATCAGCAAATGTAGTAAGAGCTGGAATAGCAACAGCAGCAGGTTTTGGTAAATATACTGCAGAACAGTGGGCAAAAGAAAGAACAAATAACTGGGAATATATACAGCAAATGTATGAAAAAGGTGATATATCAGAACAGCAATATAACTCATATTTAATGATTAGGAGTATGAACTATAAAGAATGGCAGGGTGTAATAGAAGATTTAGTTAATGGAAAAATTACATATGAACAATATAAATTAATGGATGATATAAGATCAATGCCAGATGACATGGTTACAATGAAAAATATATTAGGAGGTATTGCATATGGAGCAGCGAATGCTTTATGGGAAGGAATACAATGGTATGCAGGAGGAAAATTAGCCGAATTTGCAATAAATGGTTCTAAAATAGCAACCTCAGCAGTTCGAGTAGGGGCTGATACAGCATTTAATGCAATGGATACACCATATAGAGCGGTAATAGATTCATTAATAAATAATAAAGATTTATCACAAGCATTTAAAGAGCAAGGTGGATGGAAAGGAATAGGAATAGCTGCTGGAATAGGTGCTGCTGGTTCAATTATGGGAGAGGTTTCTTTAGCTAAAAAAGTAAATTTAAATGAAGAAACATCAAATATAACCAAATCTGAAATAAATAAACTAATAAATAAATTGAATTCTCAAAGAGGTGGTAATATACCTAGTGATCCAAAAGTTATAAAATTTATAGAAGAAACATTTAATAATTGGTCAGAATCTAATACCCCATATAGTAAACAATTACTTTCTAAGCTTACAGAACTAAAAAGTAAATATCCGAATTTATCTTTTCGAATATCTGCACAGAATAATAGTTATTGGAATCCAACTTTAAAAGCTATGTTTTTAGGAAATAATGTACTAGATGGTGAATGGTCTGGAGTATTTGCGCATGAGACAGGACATTTATTATTTGATTTAGTAATGTCTGAAAAAATACCTAATAATTGGGACAATGTAGTTAGTTTATCAAGGGTAATATCTTCAGATAAAAATGGAGTGAAACTAAAAAATGCAATAGATGAAATTATTAAATTTGAAAATTCAAATAAGAATGAAGCAAATTATATTTTGGAACAAACATTAAAAAGTCAAGGATATAACTCTATATCACAATATGAGGAAGCATTAACGAAGTATATTGAAAATAATTTTAAAAATTATGGGAGAAATACTACAACAAATATGTTGAAACAACAAGGTTTTAGTCAAAGAGTAATAGAAATGATAGAAAATAACAATATTTTACAAGCAAAGGATATATCACAAGCATATATATATAATGAAATAGGAAAAATTGCTGAAAATCTTGATAGAACAAAAGATGGAAGTGTGAATGCTGCTATTTCTGATATTATTGGTTCAGTGTATGAAGGTTCAAGATATGATTTAAAAGGAAATTATTTAAATTATACATATAGTCATCCAGAAAATTATTATAAACAAAATGATAAAGCTGCTTTTCATGAAATTATAGCTAATTTTACGCAACTAAAATTAAATGGAAATAATAAAGGCTTAGAAACTATAAAAAATGTTTTCGGTAATGAATTTTATCAAAAATTAGAGGAAACATTTAATAAATTTTTAGAATAAGGAGGAGATCTTATGGATATTGAAAAGATATCAAATGAGGACATAATTTATAATATTTTAGATGTAAAGTATGTTAAGACTATGGGCAGAGAAGTATCAAGTAATCCAGAAGATAATCAGGATTTATATCCGAAAGGCTGGTTTTCAAATAATAATTTACAACTTAAAGCCGATATATTGGCAGAAGCAATTGAAAAAAAATGTTTGATTGTTGATACAATAGGTTATTCTGAATTAGAAGAGGGAGTAAAAAAAGAAGAAGAGGAGGAAAGGTAAAATGGAAAATGTAGGAGAAAAATATTTACCAATAGGAACAGTAGTAATGTTAAATGGAGGAACAAAAAGAGTAATGATAACTGGTTTTTGTGCAATGGATGCAAGTGAAAATGCAGAACCAGAAGTATATGATTATAGTGGATGTATGTACCCAGAAGGCTTTTTATCATCAGACCAAGTATGTTTATTTAATCATGACCAAATAGAAACAGTATATCATTTAGGATTACAAGATGATGAAGAAGAAAAAGAATTCAAAGCACAACTTAAAGAATTAAGCAACACATAAAAATATATGAAAATAAAAAAGATAACTAGAGTATTAGCAAAATAATTATTTTATTAATACTCTTTTTAAAATATGTAGATAGAGGTGAGATATTTGTTAGTAACATTAATAGGAAAAGAAGCGGTACATAAAATTATTTTGCCGCAAATTACTGAAGGAAGCTATTGGATAACAGACAAAAATTCAGAAACAGAAAAAAAATTAGTTAATATAGAAGGAAAAAATGGAAAATGGCAAATAACCTCTAATAGACATGTAAAAGTAATAAAACCACAAGCAATAAATATCGAAAACAATCAAATAAAAATAACACCAAACTTACAGCAAATAGTAGTAAATAAAGTTATATTAGAGGAAAATAAAATGTACAGTATTTGTATAGGAAATCTAGAAAATCTGTACATTGTATATTGTTCAGCAGTTTATGAAGACAATTTTATTCATTTAAACATGCAAAAAAACACAAAAGAATTTTTCATAGGAACAATGGAAAAAGATGATATAATATACAAACATCAACTATTAGCAAAAACCCATGCAAGAATTTTTTTGTATAATGATAAATGGGTAATAGAAAACTTAGACAAAAGGATAGGAACATTTGTAAACAATAAAGTAGTAAAAGAATATACCAAAACTCTAGAAAATGGTGATGTTATTTTTATAATGGGGCTAAAAATCATCATATTAGGAAACAGCATATTCGTAAATAACCCATTAAACAACATGAGATATAATAGCAAAAAATTTGAATTAAATAAAATTAAATATGATATCTTACCAGAAGATGAAGAAGATAAAGAAGAAGATGAATATGTAGAACTATATTCAGAAAATGACTATTTTTCAAGAGCACCAAGATTAACAAATAAAATAGAAACCGAAAAAATAAAAATAGATGCACCGCCACAAATAGAAAGTAAAGAACAAACACCAATGATATTAGTATTAGGCTCTAGTTTATCAATGGGGATATTAATGATAATATCAGCTACAAGAGCATTAGATGGATATGCTAGTGGAACATCATCAATAAAGGAAACAATATTTCAATTAATAATAGCATTTGCCATGTTAATAAGCATGATATTATTTCCAATACTAAATATCAAATATGAAAAAAAGAGAAAAATAAGATACGAACAAAAAAGGCAAAAAAGATATAAAGAATACATTAATAAAAAAATAGACATAATAAATGAAGCAATGGTAAAACAAAGAAAAACACTTTTAAAAAATTACGTAACAGTTGAAGAATGTACAAAAATAATATTAAATAGAGATATGAGATTATGGGAACGAAAAATAGAAGACTATGATTTTCTTACAGTAAGATTAGGTATAGGAGAAATACCATTAGACATAGATATACAATATCCAGAAGAAAAATTCATGATGGATGATGATAATCTTATAGAAATTCTAAACACAATAGCAAACAAGTCAAAAATACTAAAAGGAGCACCAGTAATATTTCCATTATCAGAAAAACATAATTCTGCAATAATATCTCAAGATGAGCAATTAATGAACAAAATGATGGAAAATTTAATTATACAACTAATAACATTTCATGACTATGAAGATTTAAAATTAGTATTTTTATTAAAAGAAGACAAACAAAAGAGATGGGAATATTTAAAAATGTTACCACACATATGGAATAATACAAAAGAAATAAGATTTTTCGCAGATAACTACAATGAAATGGAAAAAATTTCAATGTACTTAGAAGAAGATTTAAAACAAAGGCTAGAAAATAAAGATAAAGACTATAAATCATTTACACCATATTATTTAATAATAACAGATGATTATAAAGAAATAGAAGATTTAAAAATAATACAAGAAATATTAAAAATAAGAGAAAATGTAGGATTTAGTTTGTTATGTTTAACAAAAGATTTAATGCAATTGCCAAATGAAATAAAAACATTTGTAGATCTAACAAATGAAAAAGGAAAAATATTCGAAAGTGAAATGACATCTAATAATCAAAGAGAATTCACATTAGACAGCTCAGAACAATTTTATTTTGAAGAAATATGTCAAGAAATAGCAAATATACCAATAAAGTATAGACAAACAAGTAAAGGAGCACTGCCATCAACTTATTCATTTTTAGAAATGTATGGAGTAGGATTAATAGAACAATTAAATATATTAGAAAGATGGAGAAAAAACGATGCAACTTTATCATTACAAGTACCAATAGGAGTAGATAGTGCAAAAAGGCAAATTTATTTAGATATACATGAAAAATTCCATGGACCACATGGATTAATTGCAGGAAGTACAGGTTCAGGAAAATCAGAATTTATTATCACATATATATTATCATTAGCAGTCAATTATCATCCAGATGATGTATCATTTATATTAATAGACTATAAAGGAGGAGGACTTGCAGGAGCATTTCAAAAAGGAAATGCAAGCTTACCACATATAGTAGGAACAATCACAAATATAGATACAGTAGAACTACAAAGATCTTTAACTTCTATACAATCAGAACTTAGAAGAAGACAAATATTATTTAACCAAGCAAGAAATATGACAGATGAAGGAACCATAGACATATACAAATACCAAAAACTATATCATGAAGGAATAGTAAAAGAGCCAATACCACATTTACTAATAATATGTGACGAATTTGCAGAATTAAAACAACAACAAAATGAATTTATGGATGAATTAATAAGTGTATCTAGAATAGGTAGAAGTTTAGGAGTGCATTTAATTCTAGCCACACAAAAACCAGCAGGAATAGTAAATGAACAAATCCGTAGTAACAGCAGGTTTGCAGTATGTTTAAAAGTACAAAGTAGAGAAGACAGTAATGACGTCATAAAAAGACCAGATGCATCAAATTTAAAAAATCAAGGACAATTTTATTTACAAGTAGGAAATGATGAATATTTCACTTTAGGACAATCTGCATGGACAGGAGCACCATATTATCCTTCAAACCAAATAAAAAAAGTTGTAGACAGTTCAATTGACTTTATCTCAAATATAGGAACAGTTATAAAACAAGTTGATGACACAACACACAAAAAAATAAATAATAATGGTGAACAATTAACAAGAATAGTTCAATATATATCAGAAATATCAAAAAGAGAAAATATAAAAACAAAAAAATTATGGTTAGATAATATACCAGAAACAATTTTTCTAAAAAATACAAAAAATAAATACAAAATAAAACCAGAACCAAAAATAATAAAATCAGTTATAGGGGAATATGATGACCCATATAATCAAAGACAAGGAATAGTAACAATAAATCTAACAAAAGGTGGTAACACAATTATATATGGAAATGGTAACAGTGGAAAAGAAACATTATTAAGCACAATGATATATGATATAATACAAACATATAGTACACAAGAAGTATGGTTATACCTATTAGACTTTGGAAGTGAAGCACTAAAAATATTTAGGGGAGACCCACATACAGGAGATATAGTATATTTAAATGAAGAAGAAAAAATTGACAGATTTTTTGAAATGATATCACAAATAATATCAGAAAGAAAAGCAATATTATCAAACTATGGAGGTAATTATGAACTATATATAAAAGCAAATGAAAAAATCATGCCATTAATAGTGATAGTCATGAACAATTATGATGCATTTTCAGAACTATATCAGGAAAAATATGATGATATATTATTAACAATAACAAGAGAAGGTGAAAACTGTGGAATTGTATTTGTATTTACAGCAAATGCATATAACAGTATAAGATATAGATTAACACAAAACTTTAAGCAAAAAATAGCATTACAATTAAATAGTAGTGATGATTATTATTCAATATATGAAAAAATAGGAGAAAAAAGACCATCAAACATTTTTGGAAGAGGTTTAATAAGTATAGAAGGAGAAATATATGAATTTCAAACAGCAAAGGTATGTAAACCAGAGGACTACAATCTATATATAAAAGAAACAATAGAAAATTTAAAGAAAAACAATAAATTAACAGCAAAAAATATTCCAATACTTCCAGACAAAGTAACATATAATGATGTAAAAAACGAATTAAAAACAATAGAAAATGTACCAATAGGAATTACTAAAAAAGATTTAAAAATATATAAATATGATTTTAAAAAGAACCTTATAAATATAATAACATCCAAAAGCATAGACAGTTCAATAGAATTTGCAAGTCACATTATAGAAGAAATAAGAAAATTAAATGACACAGAAGTAACAATAATAGATGCTGAAAGAACATGGATAACACAAAAAATAGCACTAAGTATTAATTGTCTAGAAATGGAAAATAAAATACAAGAAAGCAAAAAAGCAGACAAATATAGAATATATATTATAAATGGATTAGAAAGGTTTTTAATCTTTTTAGAAGAACAAAACAAACAATTTTCTCAAATATTAAAAAAAGCAGAAGAAAATGAAAACAGTTCTTTTATAATAATAGAAAATGCTGTAAAACTAAAAAATCATGCATATGATGATTGGTATAAAAACTATGTAACAGGTGATGATGGAATATGGGTAGGAAAAGGATTTGATGATCAATATATAATAAACATAGACACAGATAGAAGAGAAATCCAAAATAATTGTGATAATAGTTTTGGATATGTAACAAAATTAGGTATACCGACACAAATAAAACTCTTAGAAATGAAAGAAAGTGATGAATAAAATGGATAAAATCTTAGTAAAATTATATGTTCCTAAAATAGATGCAGAATATAATGTATTACTACCATTAAATAAAAAAATTTATAGTATAATAAAATTATTAGTAAAAGCAGTAAATGAATTTAGTGGTAACTACTACAAACCAAAGCAAATGCCCAACTTATACAATAAATTAACAGCCGAATGTTATGATATCAACTTAACAATAAACGAATCAACAATACGAAATGGAACAGAGATTATATTAATATAAAAAATAAAAAAAACCTTTACAATTATAACTTTTTTTGTTATATTAGAAAAAGACCAGTGTAATGAAAGGAAGAGTCAAATGGATAAAAACTTATCAGGAATAACAGCAATATTAAAAAAATATAATCAAGAACATTTATTAAATGGATATAACGAATTAGATGAACAAAAACAAAAAAAGTTAATAAATCAAATAAAAACAATCGATTTTGAACTAATAAATCAGTTATATCAAAACACAAAACATGAAACAAAACATGAAATAGGAGAAATAACACCAATAGATTATCTAGATAAATATAAACTAAAAGATGAATACAAATACTATGAAAATATAGGGAAAAAGGCAATTAAAGAAGGTAAACTAGCGGCAGTTACTATGGCAGGAGGTCAAGGAACTAGATTAGGACATGATGCTCCAAAAGGCACATATGATATAGGACTTGATTCACACAAATCACTATTTGAATTATTATGTGATGATTTAAAGCAAGAAGGAAAAAAATATGGAGTAACAATACCATGGTTTATAATGACAAGTAGAGAAAACAACAAACAAACAATAGACTTTTTTGAAAAACACAAATACTTTGGATATCAAAAAGGAAAAAACATCTTTTTCTTCATGCAAGAAGAATTACCAATGGTAGACACAGAAGGAAAAATATTAATAGGAGAAGATGGATTAATCAAACTTGCAGCAAATGGACATGGAGGAATATATGAAGCACTAGTAAAAAACAATATGGTAAAAAAGATGAAACAACTAGGGATAGAATGGGTATTCATAGGTGGAGTAGACAATTGTTTAGTAAAAATGGTAGACCCTGTATTAATGGGAATAGCAATAGATAAAAAAGTTACTGTAGCTTGTAAATCAGTAGTAAAAGCCAATCCACATGAAAAAGTAGGAGTATTTTGCAAAAAAAACGGAAGACCAAATGTAATTGAATATTCTGAAATAACAGACAAAATGGCAGAAGCAACAGATGAAAACGGAGAATTACTATATGGAGAATCACATATATTATGTAATTTATTTAGTGTAGATGCAATTGAAAGAATGGGAGCAAATCCACTACCATATCATATAGCATACAAAAAAGCAAAATATATTGATTCAAAAGGGAACTTAATAGAACCAACTTCACCAAATGCATATAAATTTGAAGCATTTTTATTTGATGCATTTAGTAAAGTAGATGATATGGCAGTATTAAGAGTAAAAAGGGAAGAAGAATTTGCACCAGTAAAAAATTCTGACGACAAAGGAGTAGACTGTCCAAAAACAGCAAGAGCGTTATACAAGAAATTTCATAAATTAACTTAAAAATAGAACTTGACCCGATATAGCAAGCAAAGCTTGCAGTCGGGTATTCCAGAACCTTATTGTATTCACAATAAAAAGAGATATGTATTTTAACATATCTCTTTAAATATAGGAATTAAATTAAATTTCTGTTACTAACTTAACCATTTCTTTTTTTAGAATTTCTAATTTTTCATCTGCATCTTGCTCAGTTTTACCTTTTACACCCATATATATCTTAATTTTTGGTTCTGTTCCAGAAGGTCTTACACAGCACCAACTGTTATTTTCAAGTTCGTAATACAACACATTAGATGCAGGTAAACCTGTTTTTGAAATTTCTCCTGTTCTATAATCTTTTTGATAATCTTCTTTAATATCTTTATATTTTAATACTTTAAGGTTTGAAATTTCCTCTACATCTTTTTTTCTTGTTCTAGTCATCATATCTTCAATCTCTTTAGCACCTTGTACACCTTCCCTAACGATTGAAACTAAACCTTCTTTATAATATCCATATTTTTTGTAAATATCTTGCATCATATCCCATGCCGTCTTATTTTGTGATTTACCATAACAAGCAAGCTCACATAAAGACATTACAGCAGATATTCCATCTTTATCTCTTGCATAATCTCCAATTAAACAACCATAACTTTCTTCAAAACCAAAAACATATTGATTTTTTCCTGTTTCTTCAGCATTTCTAATTACAGCTCCAATATTTTTAAAACCTGTAAGAACTTCATATAAATCCAAATTATAATTTGAAGCTATAGCATCTGCCAAATTTGAAGAAACTATAGTTTTTATAAACATACCATTTTCCGGTAACAACCCCTTTTCTTTCATCTGTGAAATTCTATACTCTGCAATTAACAAAGCAGACATATTTCCAGTATAATCCATATATTTTCCTGTAATTTTATCTTTAGAAAATACACCCAATCTATCTGCATCTGGATCTGTAGCAAGAACTATATCAGCATCAACTTTTTCTGCTAAAGCTAAAGCAAGTTTAAAAGATTTTGGATCTTCAGGGTTTGGATAATCTACGGTTGGAAAATTTCCATCTGGATCTTTTTGTTCTGGAACAACATAAAGATTTTGAATACCAAGTTCTTTTAACAATCTTTCTGTTATAGTATTTCCAGTTCCATGTAAAGGAGTATAAACAACTTTTAGCATTTTACCTTGTTCTTTCATTATTTCAGGATTTAAAACTAAACTTTTTAATTTAGCAATATACTTATCATCTATTTCTTTTCCAATTAAATTAAAAAGACCTTTTTCTTCAGCTTCTTTTCTACTAATAGTTTTAATTTCATTATAACTTTCAACTTGTTTTACTTTATTTATAATATCAGCATCTCTAGGTGCAACAATTTGAGCTCCATCATCCCAGTAAACCTTATAACCATTATATTTAGGTGGATTATGGCTTGCTGTTATCATAACACCAGCAGTACAATTTAACTCTCTTACTGTAAAAGACAACTCTGGTACAGGTCTTAGTTCTTCAAACAAAAAAGTTTTTATACCATTTGCATTCAAAATTAATGCAGTTTGCTCACTAAACTCTTTTGACATTTTTCTTGAATCATAACTTATTACAACACCCTTTTTGCCTGTTTCTTGTTCTACAATGTAATTTGCCAAACCTTGAGTAGCCTTTCCCACAGTATATTTGTTCATTCTATTTGTACCAGCACCTATTATACCTCTTAATCCAGCTGTACCAAATTCTAACTCTTTGTAAAATCTATCTTCAATCTCTTTATTGTCATCTTTAATTTGTATTAACTCATTTTTTGTTTCCTCATCAAATTCTGAACTTTCACACCATTTTTGGTATTCCTTAAAATAATCCATTAAATTTCCCCCTATCTTTTTTCCCATTATACTTTATATTATGATTTTTGAC
>CANRBI010000020.1 GCA_947628775.1 uncultured Clostridia bacterium | reverse complement strand
TGTTTTAGGTAGTCTCGTAGGTTGCGTACTGCGGTGCGTTGTTTGTGTTTGTTGTAGTCACTTAGGACATAGCCTTTGTATAGGATGTTGTCTGCAAATATTAGGCCGTTTGGATTTAGCATTCTAATTGATTCTTTTAGGAAAAATGGGTATTTGCCTTTTGCTGCATCTATAAATACCATGTCATATTTGTTGTTTAGTGTTGGTAGTATTTCTACTGCATCTCCTTCATATATGTTTATTTTGTTTTGTAGTCCTAATGTTTGTATGTTGTTTTTTGCTTGTTTTACTCGCTCTTCGTCTCGTTCTATTGTGTCTATATATCCATTATCTTGCAGAAATTCTGAAAAACATATTGCTGAATATCCTACTGCTGTACCTATTTCTAATATATTTTTTGGTTTATTTTGTTTTAAATATGATTCTATTACTTCTAATGTTTCATCCATTATTATTGGTATATGTTCTTCTATAGCTTGATTTTTTATTTGTTTTAGTTTTTCTTTATCCATTTCTTCTATTTGCTCTTTCTCTTTCTTTTGTGTCTAATATTTTTTTCCTTAGACGTATTGATTTTGGTGTTACTTCTACTAGTTCATCATCTTGTATAAATTCTATTGCTTTTTCTAGTGACATTTGGATTGGTGGTACTAAACGTAGTGCTTCATCTGATCCTGATGCTCTTGTGTTTGTTAGATGTTTTTCTTTACATACATTTATGGCTAAGTCTTCTCCTCTTGAGTTTAAACCAACTATCATTCCTTCATATACCTCTACACCTGGTCCTATAAATAGTTCTCCTTTGTCTTGGGCATTATATAGTCCATATGTTATTGATGTTCCTGCTTCAAATGCTACGATTGTGCCTCTTACTCTTGATTGTATTTCTCCTTTATATGGTTCATAGCTGTCAAAGATATGGTTCATTATTCCTTCACCTTTTGTGTCTGTTAGGAATTCTGTTCTGTATCCAATTAGTCCTCTTGCTGGTATTTTGAATTCTATTTTTGTGTGTCCTTCTTCTGCTGGTTCCATATTTACCATTTCGGCTTTTCTTCTTCCTAGTTTTTCGATTACATTTCCTACACAGTCATCTGGTACATTAACTACTAAGTTTTCTATTGGTTCACATTTTACTCCATCTATTTCTTTTAGGATTACTTTTGGTCTTGATACCATAAGTTCAAATCCTTCTCTTCTCATATTTTCAATTAGTATTGATAAGTGTAGTTCTCCTCTTCCTGATACTTCAAATGAATCTGGTGTTTCTGTTTCTTTTACTCTTAAGCTTACATTTCTTTCTAGTTCTTTGAATAGTCTATCACGTATATGGCGTGATGTTATATATTGACCTTCTCTTCCTGCAAATGGTCCATTGTTTACACTAAATGTCATTGATACTGTTGGCTCATCTATATCTACAAATGGGATTTTTTCTGGATTGTTTAGGTCACATATTGTGTCTCCTATATTTACATTTGGAAGTCCTGCTAGTGCTACTATATCTCCTGCTCCTGCTTCTTCTACTTCTTCTCTTTTTAGTCCAACATGTGTGTATAATTTTGCTATTCTT
The DNA here is from genome assembly GCA_947628775.1 of uncultured Clostridia bacterium. Classification (GTDB taxonomy): domain Bacteria; phylum Bacillota; class Clostridia; order TANB77; family CAG-508; genus CAG-269. Next base: position 18,879 of record CANRBI010000020.1, on the reverse strand, counting down.
CCTTGTGTTATTTTATCATCTTTACCACATATTGCAACAGGCATATTTAATTTTACTATTCCTCTTTCTATTCTACCTACAGCAATTCTACCAACATAGTCATCATAATCTATGTTTGATACTAACATTTGTGTTGTTCCATCTAAATCACAGTTAGGTGCTTGTATATTATTTATAATTGTTTCAAATAGACATGTTAAATCATTTGATTCTTCTTCCATACTCATTTTTGCAATACCATTTTTTGCTGAAGCATATACTACTGGAAATTCTAGTTGTTCGTCTGTTGCATTTAATTCTATGAATAATTCAATTACTTGGTCTACTACTTTATCAGGTGTTGCTCCTGGTCTGTCTATTTTGTTTATAACAACAATTGGTTTTAGTCCTAAGGCTAATGATTTTTTTAGTACTTCTCTTGTTTGTGGCATTGCTCCTTCAAATGCATCAACTAATAAAAGTACTCCATCTACAGTTTTTAGTACTCTTTCAACTTCTCCTCCAAAATCAGCATGACCTGGTGTGTCTACAATATTTATTTTTATGTCTTTATACATAACAGATGTATTTTTTGAAAGTATGGTTATTCCTCTTTCTTTTTCTAGGTCATTTGAATCCATTACTCTTTCTTGAACTTGCTCATTATCTCTAAATACATGGCTTTGTTTTAATAATTCATCTACTAGTGTAGTTTTTCCATGGTCTACATGGGCAATTATTGCTATGTTTCTGATTTTTTGATTATTCATATCTATTACTCCCTTTTATCTTCGTAAACATTAAAATTTGTTGACAGTATTTGCCAACAAACTTTATTATACTACTTTATTTAATTTTTGTCAATGAATTTTAATTTTGTAATTTACATAACTTCTTCTGTTTTTATTTTTGCTAAATCTATTATTATATCCATCATTTCATCTGTTACTTTTTCTAGTACTTCTTTTTCAGGTGTTTTTGAGTGGTATTGGCTATAGTCTAGTAGTTTTCCAAATCTTACTATTATTTTTGGAAATGGTTTTTTGGTTACTTCTATTCCTACTGGAACTATTGGTTTATTTGTTCTTAAGGCCATAAAAGATGCTCCATTTTTAGCTTTTACTCCTTTTTCTATACCTTTTCTTGTACCTTCTGGAAATAATCCTAGTCCTTCTCCTGAGTTTAAAACTTTTAATGACCTTTTCATTGATTCTACATCTTGTTTACCTCTTTTTACTGGAATAACATCAAAAAGTCTGCCAAGCCATGCTAGTGCTGGATTATCAAATAGTTCTATTTTTGCCATAAAGTTTACCTTGCGAGGTGTAAATAATACTATTACTGGGACTTTTGAAAAATCTACGTGATTACCACATATTACAAATGCTCCATCTTTTGGTACATTTTCTGTTCCTTCTATTTTTATTCTATAGACTGCTCTATAAAAAAATCTTAAAACAATCCATACAAATCTACGTTGTACTTTTGTCCACCATGAATCATTTTCATGATCAAATTTTTTTGAACTATTTCCAAAATTATATTTTTCTTGCTTATCTTTTTTCATTTTTTTAATCCTTTTATTTATTTAGGTTATTGGTTACCTATAAACCTTCATTTTCTGGTACATAAACATTTTTAACTATTATTTCTAAGTCAACTATATTCATAGATGTTAGGTTTTCTATTTCTTTTATAGCTTTTTCTTTAAATGTTTTTATTTCTTTTATAACATTTACTCCATATGTTACTGTAACTTCCATATATAAACTTGCTCCATCACCATAGTTTGATACACGAACTTTTTGAATTTTGTATATACCTTGTGTTTTACTTGCTAGAAATTCTAAAATTTGTCTAAATACTGTATCTGATATAGTGAAATTACCTAAATAGCTAAATGTTGGTCTTATTATTGACTTTTCTGATATATATGGTTTTTCACCATGTGCTTTTATTTTAAATATTTGCAAAGGATCTAATAAATATCCTGAAAAGTCTTTTTTTATTTCAAATGTTGGAACTGGTATAACATGTTTACCTTCTGTTACTCTAATTCTACGTGCTGTTTCCATTTCTTGTTCTGTTGCTACATCTTGTATATATACTGTTTCTTTTATTTGTGGTAAACCTAAATTTGTAGCAATTTTTTGTACCATACCATCAGATGTCCCTAGTATTAGTATTTTTTCTGGTTTGTATTGTTTTAAAGCTTTCATTATTTCTGTTTTTTCTTGCTCATTGTAGAATACTGCATGTTTTACTGTTTCTATTTTTGTTGGGGCTTTTTTGGCAGATTCTCCAGCAATAACTTGGTTACCTTTTATTAGTAATCCATCATCTATAATGAATTCTATATTTTTTTCATTTGCAACCATTTGAGCTCTGTAACTTTTACCTGTACCTGATGGTCCAACAAATGCATATACTTCTATATTATTTCCAAATAACTCTTTTAATAATGTCATTTTTTTTGATTGATATTTTATATCAATACTCCTCCTAACTATAATCATTTATACTAAGTAGTGGATATGTATATTCTTGACCTCCTTCTGTGAATACTCCACTTGCTACATGTTCTTGACTCATACGTCTTGAACCTCTTAAAAAATATTTGTATTTTGATTCATCTGTTAATACTCCATATCCTATAATTACTGGGTCGTCCCATGTTGCGTCTACTGCATACCATGCATTATTTAATTCTACATAATTCCATGCATGATTTTCTGTTTGTCCATTTGTGTTTGTCGCTGTTCCAATAACTATAACACATGGTATTCCCATTTCATTTAATATATATTTAAAAGATTCTGCATATCCTTCACATACACTTTTTCCATTTACTAGTGCTCCATATATATCATATGTATTTGGTGCTGATAAACTAGTATCATATTCAACATTATTTACTAAATAATCATGTACTAATTTTATGTCTAAATATGTATCACCTGTTCTATTTGCTACTAAATTATTTTTTACTAGTTCTACTTTTTGTATTGCTTCTCTTACTTGCTCTTCTGAGTTAAAATCATCAGAAAAATAATTTGGTAGATTTCCGCAATTTATGTAGGCATTATATGTTTTTTTGTTTCTTTTTGTTATTGTTTCTGTATTTAAGTATAATTTACTTGCTGAAAGGTAAAATACATCTGGATTATCATATAAATAACATTCTATTGCTGATTGATAATATTGCTGTAATAGAGATTCTCCATTTGATTGTGATAATAAATCAGAGAAACTATCTCCAAATTCAATTTGTGCTGTTCCACTTTTCATTCTTTCTTTATTATTTCTTAGTGCATCATATATTAGTTTTGAATAACTATTTAATTGGTCATAAAAATATACATTAACATTGTTTTTTGAACTTGTACTACCTGAAGGAGATTCTCCTAATGAGCCTGTATCTTCTCTCCTTTGTGTAGTTTGTTCATCTTCTGTTTCAGTGTCATCAAACATTGAGGTATATGTTGATACAAATTCTTCTACTTTTCCTTTAGTAGCTTCACTTGTAAATTGTTGATATATTAATATTCCAAAAACACCTAGTATTATTATAATTAATAAAATTAAAATAATTGTTATAAAACCTGAGAATTTACTTTTCATATTCACCTTTTCCTTTTATACAATCTATTTTTATTATATCATTTTTATTAGTCTTTGTCTACGAATTTTTATACTTTTATTCTTGTTTTATAATCAAAAAAAACTGTATATTTTACACAAAATCTACAAATACTACTAAAAACATTTTATAAACTAAGGAGCAAATAAATAATGGATTTTAAGAAAATGATTTCTTCTTTATTTACTTATACACCTGAAAATAATTATGATTTTGTTTTATTAGAAAGTCAAGATTCTGATAAGCAAACTCAAAATGCTGATTTAGAAAAAGAAGCAAAAAATAAAACAATTTATCCTTCTATTAATGTAAATTTAGATTATGTTAAAAGTAAATATAATACAATGATAAATAGTGATGTTATTATTCGTGAGTTTACAATTAATGCTCGTGGTAAACAATATGCGGCTTTTTTGCTTTATATTGATGGAATGATTGATACTGATATAATGAACCACTATATATTAGAACCTCTTATGCTTAGAAGTAGAAATAATCTTTTTGATGGTGACCAAAATAGAGTAATTTCTGAGGCTGTTACAAATAATATTACTGTTAGAAAAGTAAAAAAATTTAATTTACCTGAGTATATTATGAGTTGCTTGATGCCTCAAAATACTGTTAATGAAAATACTGAATTTAAGGAACTTTTTAATAATGTAAATTCTGGCAATTGCGCTCTTTTTGTAGATACTTTGAATATTGGTTTTGATATTGAAGTAAAAGGTTTTAAACAAAGAGGTGTTGAAAAACCTGAAAATGAAATAGTTATAAAAGGATCTCATGAAGCTTTTGTTGAAAATATACGTGTAAATACTTCTTTATTAAGACGTATTGTTCATAATGAAGATTTAGTTATTGAAAATATATCTGTTGGTGATGTTACTAAAACTAATTGTGGTTTGTGTTATATTAAATCTATTGCTAATTCTGATTTGGTATCAGAAATACGTTATAGATTAAATAATTTGCATATTGATTCAATGTTATCTTCTGGACAACTTGAACAATTAATTGTAGATTCTAATAAACTTTCTTTGCCTCAAGTATTATCTACTGAAAGACCTGATAAAGCTAGCCGTCATCTTTTAGATGGTAGAGTTGTTATATTAGTTAATGGATCTCCTTATGCAATAATTTTACCTGCTGTTTTAACTGACTTTTTATCTTCTCCTGATGATAGTAATATGAAAACAGCTTTTTCAAATTTTATTAAGTTTTTACGTATTTTAGCTGCATGTATAACTTTATTATTACCTGGATTGTATGTTGCAATTAGTAGTTTTCACCCAGAGGTTTTACCTACAGATCTTTTGTATTCTATTATTGCTTCAAGAGAATTTGTACCTTTACCTGTAATTGTCGAAATACTTGTTTTGGAAATTTCTTTTGAATTGATAAGAGAAGCTGGTCTTAGAGTTCCTTCTCCTATAGGTCCTACTATAGGTATTGTTGGTGCTTTGGTTTTAGGACAGGCAGCAGTTTCGGCAGATATTGTAAGCCCTATTTTAATTATTGTTGTTGCAATAACTGGTATTAGTTCTTTTGCAGTACCTGATTTTTCTTTTGGGTTTCATTTGAGACTTTCTAGATTTATTTTTGTATTTTTAGGTTATTGTTGCGGATTTTTAGGTATTGGTTTAGGTATTTTTGTGTATGTTTCTACTTTATGTGATATTAAATCTTTTGGAGTACCTTATACTGCTGGGATTTCGTTTTTAGAGGAAACAAAAGGTCATTCATATTTCTTGAAACCTATTTGGAAAAGAGATTTACGTGCCAATTATTTGAATACTAAAAAATCTCATAAGCAAGATAAAATTTCTATGAAATGGAAATATCCATTTTTAAAGGAGGAAGATATTAAATGACAGATGCAAAAATCACAGCAAAAGAAGCTATTATGATAGTTTTAACTGTTTTTGTTTCTCATACAATAGTATCTTTGCCACAAAATTTACTTAGTAATACTAAATCATCTACTATTATTAATTTGATATATGTTGGGATTATTATTATTTTATTTGTATATATTATTTTCAGATTATTTAGAAATTTTGGTTCACTAGATATTATTGATATTTCTGAATATCTAGGTGGAAAAGTTTTTAAAAATATTGTAGGTGCTATCTTTATTAGTTATTTTGTAATAAGTACTAGTAGTTTATTAAGAGAATTTTGCGAGGGAATACGTATCGCATTTTTTCCTATGACTAATGTTATTTTTATAATTTTTCCTTTTATTATTGCTGTTATTATAAATAACCACCTTTCATTAGGTAGTACTGCTAAAACAATTTCTATTATTCTTCCTATTGTATTTGTTAGTATTGTTTTTTTGTTTATTGCAAATTTTGGACATTTTTCTTTTGAAAGGATTTTTCCTATATTAGGTAAAGGTTTTGTAGATACTTTTATTACTGGTATTGGTAATATTACAGCTTTTGGAGGTATTTCTTGTTTGTATTTTTTACCTCCATATCTTAAAGAACCTAAACAATTTAAAAAAATTTGCTTAGGTTCTGTTATGGCTCGGTTTAATTTATTTTATACTTTGTGTTACTACAATATTGCTTATGTTTTCATTTTTTGTAGAAGCTGATAAGGTTCTTCCTTTATATTCGGCTGCAAGATATATTGAATATGGTATTTTTATACAAAGACTTGAGTCTTTATTTATGCTTATTTGGATTTTGGAGGTTTGTTGTTATTTGAGTATTATTAATAGATTTTCAATAAATATTTTTCAAAAAATGACTAATTTAAAAAATTATAAAAGTTTGGCATATATATTTCCTATACTTATATTTGGGGCTTCTATAATTCCTAAAAATTACGCTATTATTAGATTTCTTGAGGCTAAAGTATATACTTATATGATTTTTGGTGTTGTTTTTATTTTAAGTTTTATTATATTAGTACTTGCAAATATAAAGAAAAAGAAAGTTGGTGATACTATTGAAAAATCATAATAAATTATTAATTTCTATTATAATATTTGCACTACTTACTACAGCTTTTTCTGATTCTTATACTACTATTAATATTGATAATATTGCAACAGTTGTAGCTTTGGGTTTTGATGGTGATTCAGATAATAATTTAAAAGTCAGCTTTCAGTTTGCTAAACCTTCTTCTATTTCAGAATCTGGTCCTAGTGGAGAATCTTCTTCTATTGTCAAAACTGTGAGCGCATCTTCTATAGATTCTGCAATTAATTTGATGAATAATTATATGGGTAAAGAACTTACTTTTTCACATTGTAAATTAATTGTATTTTCTGAGGAAATTGCTAATAATAATATTGAAAATGAAATTTTTACTTTAGTTAATGATATTCAAATTAGACCTTCTAGTAATATTATTATTAGTAAGTGTTCTGCTGAAGATTATATTAATAATTCTAAACCTGCTTTAGAGACTTTAATTGCAAAATATTATGAAGTTTTTTTGAGTTCTAGTCAATTTACTGGATATACTTCTAATGCTACTATTGGAGATTTTTTTGATAGAATAATTTGCCATTCATGTAATCCTTATGCAATTTTAGGTGGTATAAATTTACAGTTGCCTGGTAATTCAGAAGATTTAACTACTAATAATGAAACATCTTCTAAGTCTAATTCATCTACATTATCTGGAGATACTACTTCTGAGAATATTGGTTTAGCTGTTTTTCAAAAAGGTACTTTAGTTGGTGAATTAAATGCTATTGAAACTTTGTCTTTTATGTGTTTGGAAAATGAGATAAAAGGTTTTTTGATAAGCATTCCTGATGATTCTAACCCTACTGGGTATCTTGATGTTTACCTTACTCCTACAAAAGATACAAAAATAGATATTTCTTTAGTTAATGGCTCACCTTATATTAAAATAAATTCTGAATATTCTGGACAGATTTATTCGATGAGTACTAGTTCTAATTATTTGGATTCTAAAAAATTAGATGCTGTATCAAAAGCTTGTAATCATTATTTGGAAACTACTTTTACAGATTATTTGTATAAAACTGCTAAAGAGCTTCATAGTGATGTAAATAGTTTTGGGAGAAAAGCTCAAAAGTTATTTTTAACAACTGCTGATTTTGATAATTATGATTGGAATGAAGAATATAAAAATAGCTTTTTTGATGTTTCTGTGAATACTAATGTAAAAATTGCTGGGTTACTTAGTGATACTTAATATTTAGATAGGAGCTGAATTATATGATGAATGTATTTTTCTATATTTTATTTTTGGTTTTTACTGTTTTTATTATTATACGATGTATTGCTTATGGTCTTTATGAAATAAACCAAAATCAAAATAAAAAAGGTGGTATTGCTTTTATTGTTTTTAGTGTATGTGTTGTTTTGTTTTCAAATATTGCAATTTTATTTTCAGGGTATAATTAAAACCCAATTCTTAGTGAATTGGGTTTTAATTTGCTTTAATATTTACTTTATGCCATGTATAATATTCCTAAAACAATCGTTAATATTGCAAATATAATTCCTAATATAATTGTCCATCTTTTTTGTTTTCCTTCTTTTGTTCTACCTTTATTTTTTTCGTAGAAATTATTTGTTGATGAACCTGTTATTGTTGATGATAAACCTTGATCTTCCTTTGTTTGAATTAGTGCTAAGATTATAATTGCTATCGATATTATAAAATATACTACTGTAAGTATTGTTTTTGCAATTTCCATTTTAATTTTATTCCTCCCTATGCTCTCTTTTATTTTTCCTTGTGCAATTGTATCATATTATTTAACAAAATGCAAATATTTTAGCAATTTTCTTGAATTTTTTTCAAATTAGTACATTCCTTCCATTCCTGCTCCCATTGATTGGTTACCACAATTACATGATTTATCTTCTGGAATATCTGTTACTATGCTTTCTGTTGTTAGTACCATTGAACTAATTGATGCTGCATTTTGAAGGGCACTTCTTGTTACTTTTGTTGGGTCTACTATTCCTGATTTTTTCATGTCTACATATTTTTCAGTGCTTGCATCAAAACCTGTTCCTAATGGAGATTGTTTTACTTTATCTATTATAACTGCTGGTTCTAATCCTGCATTTATGGCAATTTGTTTTGCAGGTTCTTCTAATGCTTTTAATACAATATTTGCTCCTAATTTTTCACTTTCGTCTAGTGTTTCAACAAATTTTTGAACTTTTGGAATTACATTAATTAGTGCTGTTCCTCCTCCACTAACAATTCCTTCTTCAACAGCTGCTTTTGTTGCAGATAGAGCATCTTCTATTCTAAGCTTTTTATCTTTCATTTCAACTTCTGTTGCTGCTCCTACTTCTATAACAGCTACTCCTCCTGCTATTTTTGCAAGTCTTTCTTGTAGTCCTTCTTTATCATAAGTACTTGATGTTTCATCAATTTGTGTTCTTATTTGTTTTATTCTAGATGCTATCTTTTCTTTATCTCCTAATCCATCTACTATTGTTGTGTTTTCTTTTTGAACTTTTACCTGTTTTGCTCTTCCTAGTTGGTCAACTGTTACATCTTTTAATTCTAATCCTAAATCTGATGTAATAACTTCTCCTCCTGTTAGTATTGCTATATCTTCAAGCATTGCTTTTCTTTTATCTCCAAATCCTGGTGCTTTTACTGCTACCACATTTAGTACTCCTCTTAGTTTATTTAGGATTAATGTAGATAGTGCTTCACTTTCAACATCATCACATATTATAACTAATTTTCCTGATTGTTGCATTAATTGTTCTAATAGTGGTAATATTTCTTGGATGTTACTTATTTTTTTGTCTGTGATTAATATATATGGATTTTCAAATATTGCTTCCATTTTGTCTGTATCTGTTACCATATATGGTGATACATAACCTTTGTCAAATTGCATACCTTCTACTACATTTAGTTCTGTGTTTGAAGTTTTTGATTCTTCGATTGTTATAACACCATCTTTTGAGACTCTTTCCATTGCTTGTGCAATTAGTTCTCCAATTTCTTCATTATTTGCTGATATACTTGCAACTCTTGCTATATCTTCTTTTCCATTAACATCTGAACTTATTTCTTTTAATCCATCTACTGCAACTTTTACAGCTTTGTCTATTCCTCGTTTCATGGCCATTGGGTCTGCTCCTGCTGCTACATTTTTTACTCCTTCTTTTATCATGCTTTGTGCTAGTACTGTTGCTGTTGTTGTTCCATCTCCTGCTACATCATTTGTTTTTTCTGATACTTCTTTTACTATACGAGCACCCATATTTTCATATTTATCTTCTAATTCAATTTCTTTTGCTATTGTTACTCCATCATTTGTGATAAGTGGTGAACCAAATGATTTATCTAATACAACATTCCTACCTTTTGGTCCTAATGTTACTTTTACAGTATCTGCTAATTTGTTAACACCTTCTAGTAAAGCTTTTCTAGCTTCTTCTCCAAATTTAATTTGTTTTGCCATTTTATATCATTCCTTTCCTTTTTATTATTCTACTATTGCTAATATATCATCTTGTTTTACTATCATATATTCTATGCCTTCATATTTTACTTCTGTTCCAGCATATTTACTAACTATTACATTGTCTCCTTTTTTTACATTCATTTCTTCTAGTTTTCCATCTACTTTTTCTCCTGGTCCTACTTCAATTACTTCTGCAATTTGTGGCTTTTCTTGTGCTGCACTTGCTAAAATAATACCACTTTTTGTTGTTTCTTCTTTTTCTTTCATTTTGATTAGTACTCTACTTCCTAATGGTTTAATCATTTAAAATTCCTCCTTTTTATAAATGAATTTATCTGTTGATATTTTCATTTATTTTAAATTTTATTAATTAAATTAATAACATAATTTGATATATTATTTTGTCTTTAGCACTCTAATTGGTCGACTGCTAATAATTTATACCCTATTTGCAAAAATGTCAATACCTTTTAGTAATTTTTCACAAATTTTTCACAATTTTTATATAAAGCATAATTTGCTTATATATTATATTCAGTTTGTTTGATTATATGTTTAAATAAAAATGTGACTTATTTATGTAATCAAAGATTTCAAAATTTTGTTGTTTTTGACATAAAATAAACCAACCTTATCTAATAAGGAAGGTTCATTTCAAATTAATACAAACTTTTTTATTTATTTTTTTTAGATTTTATTTTTGCGTGTTGTACTAGTCCTACAAATAGTGGTGATGGTTTGTTAGGTCTTGATTTTAGTTCAGGATGGAATTGAGATGCTATAAAATATGGGTGTATTTTTGTATCTAGTTCTACTATTTCTACTAGTTTTCCATCTGGTGATGTTCCTGAACATATTAAGCCTGCTTTTTCTAAATCTTGTTTATATTCATTGTTGTATTCATAACGATGTCTGTGTCTTTCTTTTATTGTTTCGCTATTATATAATTTTTTGGCTAGTGTTCCTTGTTTTAGTCTACATTCCCAACTTCCTAGCCTCATAGTTCCACCTTTTTTCCTTACTTCTTTTTGTTCTTCCATTATGTGTATTACTGGATTTTTGGTTGTTTTACTAAATTCTGATGAATTTGCATCTTTTAAGTTTAATACATCTCTTGCAAATTCTACAACTGCCATTTGCATTCCTAAACATATTCCTAAAAATGGAATTTTATTTTCTCTTGCATATTTTATTGTTGATATCTTTCCTTCAATTCCTCTTTCTCCAAATCCTCCTGGAACTATTATGCCATCTATATTTTCTAATTTTTCAGATACTGTTTCTTCTGTAATTGTTTCAGAGTCAATTAATTTTACTTTTACATTTACATTATTTGCAAATCCTGCATGTCTGATACTTTCAATTACTGATATATATGCATCTTCTAATTTTATGTATTTTCCTATAATTCCAATTGTTATTTCAGAATTTTTGTCTATTTCTCTTATTTGCTTAATCATTTCTTCCCATTTTTTATTATCTGGAACATAGTTTTCTAATTTTAAATGATTACATACTTCTCGTGCTAACCCTTCTTTTTCTAGCATTAATGGTATAGCATATAAACAGTCTGCTGTTTTGTTTTGTATTACACTTGTTTTTCTTACATTACAAAATAGTGATAATTTTTCTCTTATATTTTCTGGTATATCTTGTTCTGTTCTACATACTAAAATATCTGGTTTTATTCCTAAGCTTTGCAATTCTTTTACAGAATGTTGTGTTGGTTTTGATTTTATTTCATTTGAACCAAATATATATGGAAGCAATGTTACATGTATGTATATAACATCTTTTGGATTTTTTTCAAGGCCTACTTGTCTGATTGCTTCTATTATTGATAATCCTTCAATATCTCCTACTGTTCCACCTATTTCTGTTATTACTATTTCTGTGTCTGTATTTTCAAATTCATATATTCTTTCTTTTATTTCATTTGTAATATGTGGAATAACTTGTACAGTTTTACCTAAATATTCACCTTTACGTTCTTTTTCTAATACATTTGAGTATATTTGTCCCATTGTAACACTTGAATTTTTAGTTAGACTTTCGTTTATGAATCTTTCATAATGTCCTAAATCTAAATCTGTTTCAGCTCCATCATCTGTTACAAATACTTCTCCATGTTCATATGGGTTCATTGTTCCTGGATCAATATTCAAATATGGGTCAAATTTTTGTATTGTTACTTTATATCCTCTATTTTTAAGTAACCTGCCAAGTGATGCTGCTGTTATTCCTTTTCCTAGACCTGATACAACTCCTCCTGTTATAAATACATACTTTGTATTCATTTTTGCTCCTCCTAATTTTTATTGATAACCATTTAAGTTATAATTTTCTGTTAGCCATGTCATGTAATCAAATGCTTCTAGTGTATGTGGCTCATCATATTGTACTCCCATTGTATCTACTTTTATTGATTTTACAACTGGTGGATTTACTGGTTTACTTACTTCTGCTGTTGAATCAGATGTTGATTCTGTTCCTTCTTCTCCTGAGGTTACTTCTACATTTTCTATTTTTTCTACTACATCCATTCCTTCTATTACTTTTCCAAATGCTGTGTATTGACCATTTAGGCTTGCATTTTCTTCTGTCATTATGAAGAATTGTGATGCTCCTGAGTTATATGATTGTTCTGCTAAATCTGAAGAATATTGGGTATAATCAGATCTTGCCATTCCTAATACACCTTCTTCAAATTTTATTTTGTTATTTACTCCATTCGCTATAAATTCTCCTTTTATACCAAATTCTTCATCTGCTCCTCCATCTTTTAAATCTGCTAGTGTTGCATTTTTTGTACCTTCTCCATCTTTACTTCCTGTTTGAATCATAAAATCTTTTACTATTCTGTGGAATTTTGTTCCATCATAAAATCCTCTATTAGCAAGTGTTATGAATGTTGAAACTGCTTCTGGTGCTTGGTCTGGATATAATTCCATTTTTATTGTTCCAAAGTTTTCTACTTCCATTGTAGCTATTGGATTTTTTACTTCCTTTGTGGCTTTTTGATAATAGCCATATCCTACTAATCCTATTAATGCAATTACTGCAATACATACTAATCCCCATATTAAAATACTTACTTTTTTCATTTTTTTCATTTCCTTTCTATATCAAAATATTGTCAAAAACAAATTGTTCTTGCATTCTTCTTAATGATTGTTTTATTGTTCTTGCTCTAACTTCTCCTATTCCATCTACTTCATCTAGACTTTCTATGTCAGCTGCTAGTACATGTTGGAATGATTTATATGATATTACAAGATTTTCTACTATGTTGTTTGGCATTCTGGGTATTTTGTTTAATATTCTATATCCTCTTGTATATACTCCAACTTCATCATAATTGTCAAAATCTTGATATCCTAATAATTTTGCTATTGTTGCTTCTTTTGTTAGTTCTTCATATGGTACTTCTGATAGTTCTTCCATGACTTTTTCTGGTGTTTTCTTTTTTCTTCCTTTTCCGGCTAGCTATGTAGTCTTTTATAATAAGTAATTCTTCTTTTTCTATACCACCTATAAGTTCTTCTAATTGCATTTTGACAAGTCTTCCATCATTTCCTAGTTCATATATTTGGTTTTGTATTTCATCTACTATTCTCATAACCATTTCGGCTCTTTGAATTGCTATTATAACATTTTGAAGTGTTACTATATCATTAAATTCATATTCATTTAATATGCTTAATTTACTGTCAAATACTTTTTTATATCTTTCTAGTGTTTGTACTCCTTGGTTTGCTTTGTTTAATACTGATTCTGTATCTTCTAGTACATAACGATGATTTCCTTTGAATATTGTTATTATATTTCTTCTTTGTGATATACTTATTACTAGCTCTCCTGTTTGTTTTGCGGTTCTTTCGGCTGTTCTGTGCCTTGTTCCTGTTTCTTTTGTTTCTATGTGCCTAGATGGTATTAGTTGTGCATTTGCAAATAATATTTTTTTTAAATCCCCACTAAGGACAATTGCTCCATCCATTTTTGCAAGTTCATATAGTTTTGATGATGTATATTCTTCATTTATTGCAAAACCTCCGTCTACTACTTCTTTTATTACTTCATTATTGTCTGTTATAAGTAGTAATGCTCCGGTTTTTGCTCTTAACACATTTTCTAGTCCATCTCTTATTGGCGTACCTGGCGAAATTATTTTTAATATTTCTGTAATTTCATTTTCTTTGCTTTTTCTCAAGCTGATTTCCTCCTTTTTTCATATTGCAATTATTTTTAGCTTTTGGGATTTTAAATAATTCCTGCTTTTGTTACTGCTTCTTTTACATCTTTCACACCTATTATATCTAATTTAAACTCATCTTTCAAGAGTTTTTTGTTACTTTCTGGAATTATGCATTTTTTAAATCCTAATTTTTCTGCTTCTTTAAGTCTTTTTTCAATCATATTGATTCTTCTTACTTCTCCTGTTAGTCCTACTTCTCCAATTATTACACAGTCTTTGGGGATTGGTCTATTTTTGTAAATAGATGCTACAACTAAAACTATTCCTAAATCTATTGATGGTTCATTTAGTCTTAAGCCTCCAACTACATTTACATATACATCTTGATATCCAAGTGTTAATCCTGTTTTTTTCTCTATTACTGCTATTAAAATTGCTAGCCTGTTTACATCAATTCCATTTGCTGTTCTTTTTGGATAGTTTGTTACTGTTTGTGTTGTTAATGCTTGAAGTTCTACTAGTATTGGTCTTGTTCCTTCCATACATGATACTATACATGAACCTGCTGGATTATCTTCACTTTCAGATATTAGTACATCAGATGGATTTGATATTTCACACATTCCTTCTTCTTTCATTTCAAACATTCCTATTTCATTTGTTGATCCAAAACGATTTTTTACTCCTCTTAAGATTCTGTATGAAAAATATCTTTCTCCTTCTAGATATAGTACTGTATCTACCATATGTTCTAGGACTCGAGGTCCTGCTATGTTTCCTTCTTTTGTAACATGTCCTATGATTATTGTTGTTATATTTCTGGATTTACATATTCTCATTATTTGTGAGGTTATTTCTCTTACTTGACTTACACTTCCTGCTGCTGCTGTTAATTCATCAGAATACATTGTTTGTATTGAGTCTATTATTACTAATTTGGGATTTACTTTCATTATTACTTCATTTACAAGTTCTATATCTGTTTCTCCTAAAAATAGGATGTCTTCATTTTTTATTCCGTAGTCTGTCTGCTCTTAGTTTTATTTGCTCTGCTGATTCTTCTCCTGATACATATAGTACTTTACCTTCTCCTTGTACTTTATCACAGATTTGTAGAATTAGTGTGGATTTTCCTATTCCTGGTTCTCCTCCTAATAGTATTAGTGAGCCTTTTACAAGTCCTCCTCCTAGTACTCTGTCTAATTCTTCAAAACCTGTTGAGGTTCGTAAAGTTTTAGTTGCTTTATATGTATCTAATTTTTGTGGTTCTACTCGTTCTTTTGTTTTATTTTTACCACTTGAACTTTTGCTTTCTATTACTTTTTGTTCGTAAAAACTGTTCCAACTGTTACATGCTGGACATTTTCCTAACCATTTTGCAGATTCGTTTCCACATTCACTACATACAAATATTGTTTTATTTTTCATTTTTGTTCCTTTCTTGTTTTTATGTATATAAATTTTTTCACAAAAAAAGTATAGCATAAATTTTATAAATTTGCTATACTTTTTTACTTACTTAAATTATTATTTTTATATTAGTCTTTTTTTCCAAATGTTATATCTTGAAATAAGAAATTGTGTATTTTTTCCCATGTTACTTCTTGATGTAAGAATTCATTTACTTCATCTTCAACTTTTTGTTGTTTTGGAGTTAGTTCTACTCTTATTTCTTTATTCCAATCTATTTCTTGTAACCAGAATGCTTTGAATCTTTGCCATAATCCACGTTTTACAGGTAGTGCTTCATTTCTTATTGTTCCAACATTTTGTTGTTCTTGGCCATCAATATTGAATTCATTTTGATATGTGTTTACATCTCCTCCTACTTCATGACCATTTTCATCAATTTTGAATTCGTTTGATCCGTTTTCAGCTCCAAATTCCACTCCACCAAAAACTCCTGTTACTTTATTTTCTTCTCCAAATTCTGCCATTATTATTTCCTCCTTTGTAGATTTATTTATTATTTATTTTATTTATACTATATATTTTAAAATTAATCAAGTAATTTTGCCCATTTTTTTATTAAGTTTCTGTTACGTATATATTACAATTTTGTTACAATTTTACTCTTTTACCATTATATAGTGTTTTTCAGCCTCTTTTACTATTACTTTTTGTATAATATTTTCTTTATTGACTTTTTCATTTCTAACCATTTGTGCTAAAATATAATTTTTTGTGTGTCCTTTATATATATTTTGCTTTTTTTCTTCCCATAATATTTCTACAGTTTTTCCTATATATTTATTGTTGTACATTTGCTCATTTTGATCTGATAATTCGATTAGTTTTTTGCTTCTTTCTTCTTTTATTTGTGGCGGAATTTGTTCTTTCATTTCGGCTGCTTTTGTGCCTTTTCTTGGTGAATATTTGAATATATGCATTTTATAAAATTGGATTTCTTTTAGAAATTTATATGTTTGGTTAAATTCTTCTTCTGTTTCATTTGGAAATCCTACTATTATATCTGTTGTTAAATTAGCATTTGGATATGCTTCTCTTAATAATTTTACTATTTGTCTAAATTGATCTGTTGTATATCTTCTATTCATTCTTTTTAGTGTTTCATCACAGCCACTTTGTAATGATAAGTGAAAATGGTCACATATTTTGTCTAGTTTTGATAATCTTTTTACAAATTCAGGAGTGATTAATAATGGTTCTATTGAACCTAATCGTATTCTTTGGATTCCTTCTATTTTGTTTATTTCTTCTAATAAGTCTATTAGTTTATATTCTTCTTTAAAATCTTTACCATATGAGGCTATATGAATTCCTGTTATAACTACTTCTTTTATTCCTTTTTGTGCAATTTGCTTAATTTCATTTATTACATTTTCTGGTTTTCTACTTCTTACTCTACCTCGTGCATATGGGATAATACAATATGTACAAAATCTGTCACATCCATCTTGTACTTTTATTACTGCTCTTGTTTTTTCTGTGTATGTAATATTTCCGAATTCTGCAAATTCTTTTGTTTGCATTACATCTTTTATTTCAGGTTCTGTTTCAAGGATTTTATCACAATATGTTGCAATTTGTGGTTTTTCTTCATTACCAAGTATAAGATCAATTTCTGGTATATTTTCTAGTTCTTTTTTTGCTACTTGAACATAACAACCTACTGCTATTATTTTAGCACTAGGATTAATTTCTTTTGCTCTTCTGATCATTTGTCTTGATTTTCTATCTGACATATTTGTTACTGTACAGGTATTTATTATATATATATCTGCTTTTTCATTGTGTTCTACTATTTCATATCCTTGTTTTTGTAGTTTTTGTGCCATTGCATTTGTTTCATATTGATTTACTTTGCACCCTAGGGTAATTATTGCTATTTTTTTATTCATTTTCATCTCATTCCTTCCATAGGCACAAATCTGGTTGGAAAATTATAATTTCCCAACCTTTTACTTTTTATCTTTTTGATGTTTTGCCATCTAATACATCTAGATTTTCTAGTGCCTTTCCTGTACCTAGTGCTACACATGATACTGTATCTTGTGCTATCATTACATTTATTCCTGTTTTTTCTTGTAATAGTTTATCTAGTCCATCTATTAAACAGCCTCCACCTGTCATATATATACCTTTGTCACTTATATCTGCTGCTAATTCTGGTGGTGTTTTTTCTAGTACACTGTGTACTGCATCAACTATCATCATTGCTGGTTCTATTAATGCTTCTAGTATTTCACTTGAGTGTACTGTTATTGTTTTTGGAAGACCTGTTGATAAGTCTCTTCCTCTTATATCCATTTCTGCATCTTGTATTTTTGGATATACACATCCTATATTTACTTTTATATCTTCTGCTGTTCTTTCTCCTATTGCAATATTATGTTTTCTTTTTATATATTTTACTATTGCTTCATCAAATTTGTCACCTGCTACTTTTATTGATGTACTTACAACTGAACCTCCTAGTGATATAACTGCTATATCTGTTGTTCCTCCTCCTATGTCTACTACCATATTTCCACATGGTTTTGCTATATCAATTCCTGCTCCTATTGCTGCTGCTATTGGTTCTTCTATAAGATAGACTTTTCTTGCTCCTGCTTGTGTTGCTGCATCTATAACTGCTTTTTTTTCTACTTCTGTTACTTGTGAAGGAATACATATCATTATTCTTGGTGAAAATATGAATTTGCCACATACTTTGTTTATAAAGTGTTTTAGCATTTTTTCTGTAACTGTATAGTCTGAGATTACTCCATCTCTTAATGGTCTTGTTGCTACAATATTTCCTGGTGTTCTACCAAGCATTCTTCTGGCTTCTCCTCCTACTGCTAGTACTTCTCCTGTGTTGTTGTTTACTGCTACTACTGATGGTTCTCTTAGTACTATTCCTTTGCCTTTAACATATACAATTACTGTTGCTGTTCCTAAATCAATTCCAACATCTTGTCCAAATTTCAACATACTTTTACCTCCACTCATAAAGTTTCTTTTCAATTATATTACAAATATATTGCAATTATATTACAAATGGAAGAATTTAGCAAGAGGTTTTTGGAGTTTTTATTAAATTCATATAATTTCCTCAATTGAAAAAGTAAATTCAATTTGGAATATATATTAACATAAATTAGTTTTACACTAACATTATTGTAA
>CANRBI010000019.1 GCA_947628775.1 uncultured Clostridia bacterium | reverse complement strand
TTGAATCAGATTTGAGAAAAGATGGAATTGAGGTTGTTAAACAGTTAGATACACTAACTGTTAATTCTCTTGCTAAAAATATTTCTTTTAGACTTTGTTCTACTTTTCCTAATTTTGGTTTGAATGAATCTTCTTTATTTGCAAGTTTGTCTAGGTTAAATATGTATATTGCTAAAATGCCTGAGGGTATGGCTGAGGCTAATTATTTTTATAAAAATTGTTCAATTTATTTTAATGAACATATTCAACCTGATGATTTGGAAGAATTTGCTATTCATGAGTGTATTCATTATATACAAGAGGTTAAGGATAAGAAGAATTATCTTATTAGAATGGGGCTTTGTGATTATACTGAATTTAAGGTTTATGGAATGGCTTTAAATGAGGCTGCTGTTCAACTTATGGCTTCTAAGGTTATTGGTATTAATAAGGATTATGTTAAATATTATGGTATTGATTTTGAGACTTGTAGTCCTTCTTATTATCCTTTGGAGTGTTGTTTAGCTAATCAACTTGCTTATTTGTTTGGTGAAGATGTTTTATTTGAAAGTACTCTTAATAGTAATGATGTATTTAAAAATAAGTTTTTAGAGGTTTGTTCTTTAAAAGATTTTTATAATATACAAAATGCTATTGATGATATTTTGTATTCTGAAGAAAAAATTATTAAGTTGAATAATAAAATTCTTGAGAATGATGATCGTAATAAAAAAGTTGATTCTATGGTTAGTAAAATATCAGAGTTGAAAAATACTATTAAAATTACTTTTTTACGTACTCAAAATTTGATTATTTCAAGTTATTTTAATGGTGCTTTTTCTAAAATTACTAATTTAGAGGAAATTGAGAGTTATCGTAGAAAATTGTATAAGTTTAAGGATTATATTGGTACTAGTGATGGTTATACTTTTTATTATGATTATTATATAGAAAAAATGAATGAATTGGAACATAAATATAATGTATTGGAAAATGGTGGTGAAACTGCTATTACTGTAAAAACAGAGCAACAAAATATTTTTATTTCTATAATAAAAAGTATAAAAAAATTAGTTTCTTCTGCTTTAGGGCAAAGGAAACATGTTAATGATTGATGCTTTTACTTATATTTTTTATCATAAACCTATTCTTAAAAGAAAGATATCTATTTATTTTAGATATCTTTCTTTTTATAGGTTTTTTATTATGTTTTCTGCTGCGTCTCTTCCTGATTTTGCTGCCCATGCTACTGTTCCTTTTATTCCTGCAACATCTCCTCCTGCATATATATTGTTTTTTGATGTTTTTCCTGTTTCATCTATTATTAGATTCCCCCATTTGTTGTGGTCTAAATCTATATATAGTGTTTCTTCTGATACTGTTCCACCGGTTGCCATTATTATGTAATCTATGTCTATTTCGTAGTTACTATTTTCTATATTTACAGGTACTTCTCTTGTTTCTCCTTCTTTTTTTATTAGTTTTGTTTTTATTAATTCAACTTTTTCTACTTCATTTTTTCCTATTATTTTTACTATGTTATTTTGAAATAGAAATTTAATTCCTTCTTTTTTGGCATCTTCTATTTCTTTTTTTTCTGCTGGCATTTGTTCTTCTGCTCTTCTATATATTACTATTACTTCTTTGGCATTTTTTCTTTTGATTGTTCTTGCACAATCCATTGCTACATTTCCTCCACCTATTACTGCTACTTTTTTTCCTGTGTAGTCTGGATGGTTGTTTGTTTCTAGTAATTCATTTCCTCCATATACTCCTTTTAGATTTTCACCTTGAATATTCATTTTTGATGATTTGTTTGCTCCTATAGCTATAAATATTGCATCATATTGTTTTTGTAAGTCTTCTAATTTTAGGTTTTTTCCTAGTGTTTTGTTGTATTGTACTTTTATTCCTAAAGATAATATGTTTTCTATGCTTTTTTGTACTATTTGTTTTGGTAATCTAAATTCTGGTATTCCATGTGATAGGATTCCTCCTAGATATGAGTATTTTTCGTATATTGTTACTTGAATTCCTTTTTTTGCTAAAAATGCTGCACATGTTAAACCTGCTGGACCTCCTCCTATTATTGCTACCTTTTTTTCTTTGTTTTTTTGGTTTGTTTTAATATTGTATATTTCTTTTAGTGTTAGTCCTTGTTTTATTGCTGTATCATAAATATATGCTTCTATTTTACCTATTTCTACAGGTGTTCCTTTTATTCCTCTTACACAACTTCCTTGACATTGTTTTTGGTGTGGGCATATTCTTCCACATATTCCTGGTAAGACACTTGTTTCTGATATTATTTCATATGCTTTTTTTATGTCGTTTTCTTTTGCTGCTTTTATGAATTCTGGTATGTTGTTTTCTAAAGGACAGCCTTTGTTGGAGCATGGTTTTGTTTTGCAGTTTAGACATTTGTCCATTTTTTCTTTTATTTCGTTTTCCATTTTTTTTCCTTGTTTTTTATTTAGGTTTTTGTTTGGTTTTACCTATAAACCTTGTACTTTTGTTACTTGTAATAGGTCTTTTATAAAGTCTACTTTTTTGGTTTCATCTCGTAATAGTGCTGCTGGGTGCCATGTTGGCATATAATTTATTCCTTTTTTTTCTACCCATTTTCCTCTTGATGCTGTTATTCCATATTCTTTTCCTAATATATTTTTTAGAGCAACACTACCTAATAGTACTATTATTTTTGGTTTTACTAATATTACTTGATTTCGTAAATAGTCCATACATGCATATGCTTCATCTTCTTCTGGATTTCTGTTTCCTGGTGGTCTGCATTTTACTATGTTTGCTATATATACTTCTTCTCTTTTTATTCCTACTAATTCAAATCCCATGTTCATTAGCTTTCCGGCTCTTCCTACAAATGGTTCTCCTATTCTATCTTCATCTGCTCCTGGTCCTTCTCCTATAAACATGATTTTTGCATTTTTGTTTCCTACTCCAAATACTATGTTTTGCCTTGTTTTACATAATTTGCATTTTTGACAATTTTGTATGGATTTTTCTAATTTTTCCCATGTTTGGTACATTTTTTGCTCCTTTTATTTTAGTGTTATTATTGCTGTTTCTAATCCAAATCCTGCTTTTTCTATTCTATATGAATGCATTATTTCTGAATTACATACAGTACATAATTTGCTATCTATTATGTTTTGTTCTTTTAGTCCTTTTTGTTTTAGCATTATTTTGTTTAATTGTATTGTGTCTATATTCCATTTTTCTTTGTCATCTTCTCTTTTCTTTATTATTTTATCAAGCTCTTTTATGTTTTTAAATTTTTCTTTGTATAAATCTTTTACGTCTTTTCGTACTTCAAAATGACAGTCTCTTATGCTTGGACATATACAGCATATAAGGTTTTCTGGTTTTACATTACATTCAATTTGCATTTTTTCTACTGCTTTTATGGCTATTTGTTTTAGTGTTCCTTTCCAGCCTGAGTGTATGTTAGCTATTGTTTTTGTTACAGGGTCAAAAAATAGCATTAATATACAGTCTGCACTTGTTGTGGCTAGTATTAAATCTTTGTTTTGTGTTATTAGTCCATCTGTTTCTGCATATTCATCTACATATATGTCTGGTTTGCCTTGTTTTATTTTTCTTTTTACTATTTTTACTTGTTCTCTATGTGTTTGACAAGGTCTTACTATGTTGTTTTTATTTAGTTCTAAACTTGTACATAGGTTTTCATAGTCATACATTGCTTTGTTGTAGTTTACTTTGTTTATTTCTCCTTTTTCTGTTTTAGTGATTGTTCTGTAATTTACATTTATTCCCAGTGAAAATGCATGTGTTATTATGTCTTGATATTCTAATAGTTTTTTGAATTGTATGTATTCGGTTTTATCGTTTTTTATATGAATTATATTTTCGTTAGATAAATTCATTTTTTTACCTCTTTGTTTTAATGTTATTTTGTTTGACTTGGAAAAAAACAAATTTTTTATTTTATTCCATCTTTTTTATTATATCATCTTTTTGTAAATTTTCAATATATTGATATTTATTTGTGTTGTTTTTTGTGTTAAATCCGCATATTGAGTGGTATTTGCAATATTTACATGGTGTTGTTCCTTTGTAGTTATATGGTTTTAATTCAATTTTTCCTTGTAGTATTTCTTTTCCTATTTGTTTTATTATTTTTTTTACGTATTTGTGTAGTATTTCAAATTCTTTTTCATTTACTCCATTTGTTCTGGTTTTATTTATTTCTCCTTTTGTTGTTATTGCTGCTGGTATAATTGTTGATGTTTTTCCTTCTTTTAGATTTTTGTCTTGCATTTTTATTGTTTTTATGTCTAGTAATATTAGTCCTTTCATTTTGTATTTTTTTCTAATTATTTGTTTTATTTCTTCTTCTGTTTTGCTTTTATCTACTTTTTGTAGTGGTTCTAGTAGTGAAAAATATAGTATTCCTGCTGGTATTAGGTCTTGTTCTTGACATATTGCATCTAAATATGTTAGCAGTTGAATTTGGATTCCGATTGTATACTTGATTTAGGTCTATGTTTTTTGCTGATGATTTGTAATCTATTATTCTTATGTATTTTCCGTCTTCTGTTTTTGCTATATCTACTCTATCTATTTTTCCGGTTATTTCTATTTTTTGATTGTTGTTTAATTCTATTATTATTGGTTTGTAGTATTTTCCTTTTCCAAATTCTATTTCTGTTCCTTGTACTTGAAAATCGCTATATACTATTCCTTCTATTATGTATTTTAGGGCTTTTGTTAGTAGTGTTTGTAGTCTTTTTACTAGTACTTTGTATTTTACTGTTGCTGTGAATTTATATTTTTCATAATTTAGTTTTGTGTTTATTATTGTTTGTATTATTTCTGATATTTTTTGTTCATCATCTAAAAGTTGTGGTAATTCAATATTTTCTTCTGATGTTTGTTCAAAGAACATATTTATTACTTCATGCATAAATGAACCTGTATCAAAGCTTTGAATTTTTAGTTCTTCTTTTTCTTTTATTTTTAGTCCATATTGTAGGAAGTATGAAAATGGACAACTTTTGTATTTTTCTAGTTTTGATACACTTGTATTTAGTGTGTTTCCATATAGCTTATGTATGTTTTCTTGTTTTATGTCTTTTGGTATGTTGGTGTAGTTTATTGCTTGTATATCTTTTTGTAATTTGATTTCCCATTCTTTTTGGTTTTTGTAGTATTTGTATATTTCTTTCCATGTTATTTCTAGTTCTTCTTCTGTTTTTGCAAGTTTCTCTATTAGAGCTTCATATGTTGCTTTTTGATTTGTTATTTGTTGTTTTGTGTCTGTTATATCACTTTCTTCTTGTAATTTTGGAAATGCTTTTTTTATTTTGGTTATGTATATTGATGGTCTTAAAGCTTTTCCTTCTGTGTCTGATGAGCTGTATGATAGATTTATTTCTTGTTCTGCTGTTGTAAATGCTTTGTATATATTGAATTTGTCGTCATATAGATTTTCTAGTGTTCCTTTTGCGAGTTCTATTCCTTCATTTTTTAGGTATTCTCTATCTTCGTCTCCAAAAAATCCTTGATTTTTGTTTATGCTTGGGTATATTCCATCATTTAGCCCTATTATGTATATGGATTTTATTTTGTGTGCTCTGCTTCTGTCTACATCTCCCATTATTACTTGATCTTGTGTTCCTGGTATTTTTCCTAGGCTGCTTGATTTTAGTCCTTGTTTTATTAGATTTATATATTGGTCTATTGTAATTTTATCATTTTGGAATATTGTTATTATTTCGTCAAAGATGTTTATTAGTATTTCATAACTTTCTTTGTATTCTTGTATTAGTTCTGGTTTTTGTAGGTTGTGCATTTTTTCTATTATTTGTTCTTGTATTTTTTGTTTTGTTATGAATGTATATAATGCTGTTGTTATTCCTTTTGCTGTTTTTTCTTTTTGTATGTTTTGTTTTAATTCTTCTAGTGGTATTATTATTTGTTTTCTTAATTCATTTAGATATGTGATTTGTTCTTTTTTTTCTTCAATTTCATGTGTAAAGTCTTTTTTAAATTTGTTTTGTTTTATTCCCCATTTTGTACAGTAGTTTTCTAGTTTAAATATGTCTTCTGTAGGGATTTTAGTAAATCCCATTTTTATGTATTGAATTATACTTTCTTTACTGTAGTTTTTTTGTATTATTTCTAATATTGATAATATGTATTGGATTATTATGTTTTGGCTTAGTTCGCGTTTTTCGTCTATAAATATTGGTATGTCGTATTTTTCAAATATTACTTTTGCAAGGTTTGCATAGTTTTGTATGTTTTTTGTAATTATTGCTATATCTTTGTATCTTAATTTTTGTTCTTTTATTTGTTTGGTTATTTTTTTTGCTATATTTTCTATTTCTGTATATTGGTTTTTTGCTAAAAATAGTGTGATGTTTTCCACTTTTTGTTCCATTTTTGTGGATTTTATTTTAAATATATTTGCTTCTATATGTTTTAGTTCTTCATTTTTGAATCTGGGTTGTTCTGTTAGATGTATTGGCTGTTCTTCTTTTAGATTGTTATTTTTTATTAGGCTTTGTAGTTTTTGTACTGTTATTTTGTTGCTGTAGAATATGTCTGTATCTGGGTTTGTTGATGGTTCTAGTGTGTCTGTTGTTATTGTTATATTTACTTGTTTTGCGTGTTTTATTAGTTCTTTTATTACTTGGTATTCTTGATATGTAAATCCTGCAAATTCGTCTATGTATATTATACTGTTTTTTATCCATTCTGTTTTTTCTATGTTTTGTGCTAATATTGTTAGTTCTTCTGTTTCGTCTATATAGTTTGTTTGTATTTTTTTATCATATTGTTCATATATTAGTGCTATGTCTTGTAGTTTTGTTTTTAAATATGGGGATTCTGTTTTTTCGATTTGTTCTTTTAACTTTTGTAGTGTTACTCCATGTTTTTTGAATTCTGTTATACTTGTTATTGCTATTTCTATATTTTCTTCTGATTTTGAAAGATATTTTAATTGTTTTTTATTTTGATATAATATGTGGCTGATTAACATTGCTTTTCCACTTTTAGTCATTTGTGTGTTTTTTATTCCTTGTTCTTGTATGACTCTTTTTGCCATTCTACTAAGATGTATTACTTCTGCTTGCATTATGGCTTGTGTTTTTGTTTTTTCCATTAGTTTTTGTTCAGCGGTAAATGAAAATTGTTCTGGTGTTATTAATAGTATCTTTTCTTGTTGTTTTATGTTTTGTGAGATTTGGTTGTAACAATATTCACTTTTTCCGCTTCCTGATTTTCCATATATAATTTTTAATCCCATTGTTTTTTCCTTATGTTTTTATTTAGGTTTTTTTGGACTTACCTATAAACCTTCATTTTCTCTTCTCCAATAAAATAGGTATTGTTGTGCTAGTCCTGCTAGCTTTCCAAATTTTTGCTTTGCAATTTGTTCTATTTGTTTTTTGTTTATTTTATTTTCTTCTCCATGTATGTATAGTTCATTCATTACTCTGTTTACCCATACATCTATTGGAAATACTTCTAATCTTTTTAGTGTTGAAAATAGTAATATGCAGTCTGCTACTTTTGGTCCAACTCCTGGTAGTGTTAGTAAAATTTCTCTAACTTCTTGTGTGTTTTGGTTTTGATTAAGTTTTTGTAAATCTACTTCTTTTTTTAAGATTTTTTGGGTTGTTTCATATATTCTTTTATCTCTAAATCCTAGTCCTAATTTTCTATATGTTTCTATTGTTACGTCTTTTAGTTGTTCTGGTGTTGGAAATGTATAATATATTTTATTTTCAAATTTTATTGGGTTTCCATAGTTTTCTGATAATCTTTGTATTATTTTTTGAATTCTTGGTATGTTGTTATTTGCTGATATTATAAATGAGATTAGTGTTTCCCATAAGTCTTGGTTTAGTAGCCTTATACCTTGACCATATTTTATACTTGTTTTCATATTTTCATCTATTTGTGATAGTTTGTTTTGTATTTTTTTGTAGTCTCTTTCTAAATCAAAATATTGTGTTGTTAATTCTTGGATATTATCTTTTCCTATTGATTTAATTTTTATTGTTCCATTTTCTTGTTTTATTTTTATTACGTTTTGTTTTACTATTCCTGTGTAACTTTTATCTTCATTTTGTTGCCATCTGAAGCATTGCCCACATGTGAATATATCTTTTAAATTAAAACATTCTGGTGTTTTTAGTGTATATGTTTGTTCTTCCATTTTTCTTCCTTTTTTCTATATTTCTTTAAATCCTTTTCCTACTACTTCTCTTGCATTTGCTATTATTATAAAACAGGCTGGATCTATTCTTTTTGCTATTGTTTTTATTTTTGCTATATCTCCTCTTGATGCTGCACACATTAATATTAGTTCATCTTTTCCTGTGTACATTCCTTTTCCAAATATTCCGGTTGTTCCTCTTTGTATTTTGTTTCCTATTTCTGCTGATATTTGTTCATTTTTTTGTGAGATTATTATTAATAGTTTTGTGAAATATATTCCTTCAAATATTATGTCTATAATTTTACCATTAAGATATATTGCTATTGCTGAATATAATCCTACTTCTATTTCTTTGAAAAATATCATGTTTAATAATACTATTATTATGTCTATTACTATTATTATATTACTTGCTCTTAGTGTTGGTTTGTAGCTTTTGGCTATATAACTTAATAAATCTGATCCTCCTGTTGATGAATTTGCTTTTAGTAGTAGTGCTGTTCCTAGTCCTATTACTATTCCTCCATATATGCATGCTAAAAATCTGTCATTTGTTAGTGGTTGTATTTTATCAAATATGTCTATAAATATGGATAGACTTAGTGTTCCTATAAATGATTTTAATAAGAAAAATTTTCCTAGTCTATATGTTGCTAGTATAAATAGTGGAATGTTTAGTACTAGTATTGTTGTTCCCATTGGTATTTTCATAAAGTAATATAGTATTGTTGCTATTCCTGAAAATCCTCCTGATGATAGTTGGTTTGGTAATAGAAATAGTGATGTTCCGTATTGCTATTATTGCTGAACCTAATATTGTTCCTATACATTCTCTTATTGCTCTTCTTGTATTGTATTTCTCTTCTAATATCATTTTATCTCCTTTACTTTCTTTTGTTTTTTATTCATCTTTGAAGTCATTATATGTTTTTAGTATTTCCATTTTTAGTTTACCTTGTTTGATTTTTTCATCTTGTTTTATTATTAGTTCGACATCATATGTTTCTTTTAGTTTTTCTATGTTTTCTCTTTTGTGTCCTATTACACTGTTTACATCTAGAGGGTTTACTGTTACTTCTACTTCTTTTACTTTTGCATTTAATTTTTTTATTTTATTTAGTATTACATCATACCACATTGATGATTCAACTAATTGTCTGAATGCTGGGTGAAATGGTCCTGCTACTACTTCACTTTGTTCATCTTGTGGTTCTGCTATTTCATCTGTGTTTTGTAGTCCTACTCTTATTATGTCGATTTTTTTATTGTTGAATAGTAATACTAATTCTTTACATGTTTCTATTGCTTGTACTAGTGTTAGTGGTTTGTATGTTCCTTCTTGATATTGTTTTTCAAGTGGTGTGCCTTTAATTACTAGTACTGGATATATCCTTACCATTTTGGGTTTTAGTTTTATTAGTTTTTTTGCTGTGTTTATTTCATCTATTCTGTTACTTTCTGGTAATCCTACCATCATTTGATGCCCTAGTGTGAATCCATATAGTCTGATTAGTTTTGAGGCTTTTTTTACATCTTCAAATGTATGACCTCTTCCTGCTTTTTCTAGTATGTAATTATTTGCTGATTGTACTCCTAATTCTATTGTTTTTACTTTGTATTTTTTTAGTCTTTTTAGTATTTGTTTGTTTATGTAATCTGGTCTTGTTGAGATTCGTATACTGTTTACTTGTCCTGATTTTATGTATTCATATGCTAAACTTAGTAGTTCTTCTTGCTTTTCTTCTTTTATTGCTGTGAAACTTCCTCCGAAAAATGCTATTTCTTTTTCACTTTCATTATCTTTTATTCCTTTTAAAAATTCTTCTATTATTTCTTTTGCTTTTTCTTTTGTTAGTTCTTCTTTTTGTCCACTTATAGATTTTTGATTGCAAAATATACAGTTATTTGGACATCCTAAATGTGGTACAAATACTGGTATTACGTATTTCTTTTTCATATATACCTCCTCGTTTTGCTTGTTTTTGTTAATTGTTTTTCATTTGTGTTAAAGCTTTTTTGGCTGCTTCCATTTCTGCTTGTTTTTTGCTTTTTCCTGTACCTTTTGCTAATACTTTTCCTTCTACTTCTACTTGTGCTTCAAATGTTTTATTGTGGTCTGGTCCTATTTCTTTTGTTATTTTGTATTTTATTTTTATTGTTCCGTTTTCTTGTAGTTTTTCTTGTAAAACTGTTTTATAGTCTTTTATTCCTACATTTTTTGTTGCTGTGTCTATTTCTTGTTTTAAATTTTCTATTATGAATTTTTTGACTGGTTCTATACCTCCATCTAGATAAATTGCTGCTATTATTGCTTCTACACTGTCTGCTAATATTGCTGGCTTTTGCGTTCCTTGTGATTGTTTTTCTGAATTTCCTACATATAAGAAATCACTAAAATTATGTAGCTTTGCTACTTTGTATAGACTGGTTTCACATACTACTGTTGCTCTAACTTTAGTCATTTCTCCTTCTTTTAGTTTGTCATAGTTTTGATATATATATTCACTTGTTATAAATTCTAGTATACTGTCTCCTAAGTATTCTAGTTTTTCGTTGCTTTCTGTGTTGTTTTCATATGCATATGAGGTATGTGTTAGTGCTTTTTTTAATAGTTCTTTATTTTGGAATGTGTAGTTTATATTTTTTTCTAGTTGTTTTAGTTTTTCGTTTTCCATTTTTTTCCCTCTTTTCATTTTGTTAGTCTGTTTTATACTTTTCTTATTATATACTATGTTTTACATATTTTGCAAGCTATTTTTTTGAAAAATGTATAGACATTTTTGGTTTTATGTTATATAATATGTATGTATAAATATTTTTATAAGGAGAGAGTTTTTATGGCTAATAAAAATAGCTATTTTGATAATAATGATAATAGACAGCTTACTGATGTTTTTAGAGAATTACAAGAAACTCGTAGACAATATGTAGAACAAGGTATTGTTAGTACTCATAAAGTTAGTAAAGCTTCTAAAAAACGTAGTAAAAATAATATGAATAAAACTTATAAGCCTATTCATACTTCTCGTATGAAGACTATTGGTATTTTTTCTACTTTAGTTTTTTTATTGATAGCTTTTATTGTAGTTATTTTAGGCACAAATTCTATTTCTGCTAAGGATGATTCAATTCAATTGTCTTCACCTTTATCTGAAGCTGAAAGTAAAGATGTTTCAATAGAAATTAATCGTCATCGTTTAAATGCTCATAATATTATTACTACAAATGCTGCTCTAGAGACTGTAAAAGAACAAGTTATTGAACAACAAGATATCCCTTTTGAAACTTTATATACTGAACGTTCTACTTTACCTAAGGGTGAACAGGTTGTTTTGCAAGAAGGTATCAATGGAAAAAAAGATGTTACTTTTGTTAGATCTTATGAAAATGGTGAATTAACTGATGAAACTGTTTTAAGTGAGAATAAATTGGAGGATTATTTGCCTAAAATTGTTGATGTTGGTACTTCAGAATTTTTGGCTAAGGTTCAAGCTCATTTAAAAGATACTTTGTATTTGACCAAAACTATGTCTCTTAGAGAGGGAATGGATAATTCTTCTAAAGAACTTGCTGAAATTAAAACATATTTTGATGTAGTTCTTTTGGAATTACCTAATGAGGATTGGTGTAAGGTTTCTTATGAAGGTATGGAAGGTTATTTACCTACTTCTAATTTAACTTCTGCTAAGGCAACACCTACTATGCCTGAGAAAAATCGTATACATAAACTTTTATTAAAACTAAATATGGACATGCCTTTAAATCAGTCTTCTGGTTTATCTTTGGCAGATTTTAAGAAGATTTTAACTGGTCTTCCTAATGATACTAATAAGGTTTTTGCTAATAATTATGAGGTATTTTATAATGTTGATAAAAAGTATAATATTAATGGTATTTTCTTAGCATCTATGGCTATTCATGAGAGTGCATGGGGTACTTCACAAATTTCTCGTGAGAAAAAGAATTTGTTTGGATATGGTTCTTATGATTCTACTCCTTATGCTTCTTCTTATGATTTTGATTCATATGCAGAAGGTATTGAGTTGGTTGCTAAGGTTTTAGTTAAATATTATGTTAATCCTGCAGGTACTAATATTTATGATGGAGAAAAGGCTTTGGCTACTTATTATAATGGTCCTCGTATTGCCGATGTTAATATTAGATATGCAAGTGATTCTGATTGGCATACAAAAGTTTATAATTATATGGAAATGTTATATAATAGATTAGATAAATAATTTGAGGGGGGTTTGGTTTTGCAGTTTAATTTTGGTAGATTTAATTTTAAGCATACTAAGGTAACTTTGGTTGTTTTAATTGTTTTGTTGTTACTTTGTTCTTTTGCTTATTCTTATATATTTTATGTTACTTATGCTAAAAATGAATTTGTTAAGCAGTCTTTAAAAATTGCAGAACAAAACCAGCTTTCTGTGTTTAGAATTAGTAAAATTATTCTTTATAGTAGTGGTAATGCTATTGATAATTCTGATGATCATTCTTTACAGAATTTAGATATTTGCCAGTATACAGATATAGCTATTCATATTGATAATACTTCTTCTATTTCTGATTTGACTGCTCAAAATACTGTTAAAGAGTTATGGATTGATAATATTTCTTGTACTACTAGTAATCCTGATGTAGGTTCTCAGGTTTTGAATTATAAAAATCTAAATAATTTTGGTATGTTTCAGAATTTAGATAGTGATGAAGATGGTCGTATTGATTTTAATGTTGTAAATACTAATGATGAAAATGAGTCTGCTGATTATAATAAACCTACTTTTTATACTGATTGCTCTAATGCTATTTCTTTAGGTTATGTTAATTCTGGAATTGTAAAGAATTATTCTATTCATGATGATGTTAATTCCGTTGTTTTTAATGGTAAAATTTTAGAACAGTCTGGGGTTAATTTGGCAGATATTGATTTTAATTTGAAATTTGATGTTCATATTAAAAATTATGATGATGATTGTTTTGTTTATCATGCTAATATGAATGTTAATCTTAATACTGATTCACAGGAAATTTTAGGCGGTTATTTGTATCAGTCTAGAAATAATACTTCTGGTAGTGAATATGTATTTTTTAAAGAGTTGAGTTAATTTAAGTTTATGAAAAGAGAGATAACTTTTGTTTGTTATCTCTCTTTTTTTATTCATATTTTTGTTCTTAATTTATTGTTTCTTTGTTTAGGAATTTGAATACTACTGCTGCTAATGCTGCTCCGATTAGTGGTGATACTATAAATACCCATACTTGTTTTAGGGCTTCTCCTCCTAAGAATATTGCTGGTGCTAAGCTTCTTGCTGGATTTACTGATGTTCCTGTTAGTGGTATTCCCATTATATGTACAAATGCAAGTGTTAGTCCTATTACTATTCCTGCTATTGATGCTTTGCTCTCGTCTGATGTTACTCCTAGTACTGTATATACAAAGACAAATGTAAGTACTATTTCTACAAGTATTGCTCCAATTAGGTTTATACTGTTTGCTGAAAGTTCTCCATATCCATTTGCTCCTAATCCTTGTAGATTTACATCAAGACCACAACAATTTACTATTGCGTATAGTATACCTATTCCTAATATTGCTCCTAGTACTTGTGCTATTACATAGAATGCGAAGTCTTTTGGTGATATTTTTTTGTTTATTAGCATTGCTAGTGATACTGCTGGATTTATGTGGCACCCTGAGATGTTTCCTATTACATAGGCCATTGCTACTATTGATAGTCCAAATGCTAATGCAATTCCTAAATTTCCTAGACCTCCTCCTGCAAATACTGCACTTCCACAGCCAAATAGTACTAGTACTGCTGTTCCAATAAATTCACATAGATATTTTTTCATTGTTTTACCCCCCTATCTTTTTTATTTGTTTTTATTATATTTGTTTATTTGTTGTATGTCAAGTTTTTTTGGTTAGGTATATTTTATTTTTTATATAGATAATATATTGATAAATAATTAGTATATGTTATAATTTGTTTTGTAGATTTGGAGGGTTAATGTTTATGATAAAAGGGATTTTGGAGAAATCAATGAAAGAAAAGGTATATGAATTTTTAAGAACAATTCCAAAGGGGAAAGTTGTAACTTATGGGCAAATAGCAGAATATTTAGGGAATAAACATCTTGCAAGGGTTGTTGGAAATATTCTTCATAATAATCCTGATGAATATAAATATCCTTGTTATAAAGTTGTAGATAGTAAAGGGAATTTATCAAGGCGTTTTGCTTTTGGTGGAATTGAGAAGCAAAAGGAAAAATTAGAAGGAGAGGGAATTGTTGTTAGTGGGTATAGGGTTGATTTGGGGAAATATGGAATGTAATATTAATAATATGTATATTTTCTTCTATGTTTGAAGTCGCAAATTGCGACTTCAATATGATATATTCTTCATTCGTTAATTTAAAACAAAAATCTTCTGGAAAACGCTCAATATTTCTTTTGACTGCTTCATTTATTCTTTTAATTTCCTATATTTATTTTACTTGAGATTTTTATATAAGTTAAGTATTCTGTTTCTAATAATTTGCAATCAATTTTCCAATATTTTTTCTACATATTTTTTTACTTTTTCATCTGAATCAATGTCTAGTAAAGAACTATTATTTCCTTTTTGTAAATAGTTATTAATATGTAAACCTATTTTATTCAATAAATTAGTTATTTTTTCATCTGGTATAAATTTTAATTTATTATAAATTTTTTTTGCAGGATGATTTGGTGGAAATCTATGACATATTTCATTGAATATATCTTCTTTTTTATTAATATAATCTTTACAAATTTGTAAGTTATTTCTATTATCAGGTTCTATGGCAAGATTATAATAAATTAGAAGTTTTAATAAATCATTATATATTTCTTCTATATTATCATTTATCAATGTACTGGTTATATTATCTTTAATTTTCTCAAAATCACATATGTTATTTTCTAGTTCTTTTAAATTTTTTATAATTTCATTGGCATTTTTATTTAAAACATTATATAAATCTTCATTAGTTGAGTTCATTTCTACAAAATACTGAAAAACTAAATTATATTCTTTAATATTATAATATATCTCTATCAATATTTCATAAGCTTTTGGAACATAAGGAATAGCCTTTTTTAAATATTCAATAGATTTATCTATTTTGTCTTCTTTATAATAAATATAGCCGATTTTATAATATACATCATAATTTATAAAAATCCCAAATAATTCATCATTTTTGTGTGATTCTTGAATATCTGCGACCTTAATAAATAATTCAAGAGCTTTTTTAATGTTTTTTTCAGTGTCAATTCCATCATAATATATATTTGCTAGTTCAATTAAATTGTGCATATTGGTTGAATCTTCTTCATATCCTTTTATTGCCTTTTCTATATTTTTAGATTTAATCCCATTCCCATGTCTGTATATATCAGTTGCTAAATTTTTTAATTTTATATCATTACTATTTTCCAAGAAATTTATAATTTCTTCGTTGTAATATTTATATTCTTCGCTAAATATATCTAAAAGTCCTTCTCTGAAAATCATAAAAGATTTAGGAAAATCATTAATCCCCTTTTTTTCTATTTTCTTTCCATCAATTGTTTCTATAATTAATTTCCATGAATTGCCATCAAGTATGTCATTATTTTCGTATTTTTCTTCCCAATTAATAACATTGCATTCATCTAATAAATGTAATAATTTTATTTTTTGCTCTTGAGTAATTATTTGTTTTTTATAGTCATCGATATTTACAAATCTTAATATCATCGTTTGAGCTGTTACAACTGAAGTTTTCTCTTTATCTAAATCAAAAATATAAAGTTCTATTGTTTGTGGTGCAGCATCTCCTTCATAAACTGCAAAATTCAAATTCTTTATTTCATTTAATTCCATGTTTTCTACCTCCAATACATTATCTTTATTGTATTTCTTTTAGTTTTTTTTGTCAATATTATTGGCTTATATAAATTGAAAAAATAAAATACTTAGCTTATATAAAGGTACTAAAAATTAATTATTTTATTTATATTTTCTATAAATTCTATTCCTTCTATTTTGTTAATACCAAAACATTTTTTACCTAAATCTTTGAGTGATGCTCCACAATGATAAAGCTCTTTGTTATCTATAATAATAAATCTATCATGGAATTTGTTTGTTTTTGCTATTTTTAGTGCCCCATATTGCTTATTAAACTTCTTAATATCTAAGTTTGTTAGATTACAATTTTGTGAAGTTAAAATAATTGCTTGGACATTTTTATTTTTCTTTTGTAGCATTTTAAGAATAGTATCATCTATATAATTATCTATTATTACTATTTTACTTTGTGCTGTTTTTATAATATCAATTATTAGTTCATAACTATCCCATATTTGTCCTTTAAAAAAAATTTTTTGTTTGAATTCTTGTTCTTTATTCTTTTGTAATTCATTAAATATTTGATTGAATTTATTATCATGTTCTAATAATTTATATTCAACATTTGTTAATCTTTCAAAAACTTGTCCATTTATGAAAATAAATTTTCTCATTTCAACAAATGCATTCATTATGTTTATACTTACTTGAACTGCAATTTCATTTCTTAATAGACCTGAAAGCATTGCTATACCTTGTTCTGTGAACGCATAAGGAAGTTTACTTTTATTTCTCTTGCTATTTTCTCTTTTCTCATGCGGTCGCAAATTGCGACCGCATATATTCGTTTTCCAATAAGGTCGCAATTTGCGACCTTA
Source organism: uncultured Clostridia bacterium (assembly GCA_947628775.1). Lineage (GTDB taxonomy): Bacteria > Bacillota > Clostridia > TANB77 > CAG-508 > CAG-269. The sequence goes on along the minus strand of CANRBI010000019.1, from coordinate 4,318 downwards.
AACATGAAAACTCTTCTTCTGTTAGCTGAAAACAAAAATTTTCTGGAAATCTTTCCTTATTTCTAGTAACTGTTTCATTTATTCTTTTAGTTTGATAATGATATAACATTGCTACGTCACTATCTAGCATGACCTGTTTTCCTCTTATGTAATAAATTAAGTTCTTAATATCTAATTTTCCATATTCTACTATATTTAAGTCCTTATTTACTGGCTTAATATTGGTGTAATTATTCATAAATAACTTCATTCCTTCCTTGTGTAAACTTTGTTTATATTATAAAACAAATGTTTGTAGAAGTCAATATGTTTATATAAAAAATATTGCCTTGACTGCAGTTCTGTATAAGAACTGGGTTAATGAGCAACTACATAAAAAAGCTCACACCTGTACTTTGATGTGAGTTAACTCTATTCGGCAAAACCACGTTTGTGGAATTGTTATTTCTTATATTTATTATACTTGAGGTTTTTAATGAATGTTAAGCATTTTTTGATTGATGTTATTTTTAAAAAAATTTTTCTTTGCTATTACATTATATATGTGCCAATGTTTTATTTTTCCTAATGCTGTTTTTCCATTTTTTTCGATTTCATTAAATTCTATTATTTCAAAGGTATCTTTAAATAAATTTAAAACTTGCTCTTTTGTTAAAAACACCATTTGTTTTTTTATTTCTGACCATGAATCATTTATTCCAAAAAAATTCCCAACAAAATATCCGGTCTTTTAAGATGCTATTAGTAATCTTTTTCCAAAATTTATTAAAATGTTTTTTGTCACAAAAGGGAATACTAAAATTTGAGACTATTAAGTTAGTTTTTTCTAGTTCGATATCTTCAAAGTTTTGACTTTTAAATCTGAATTTTTTTATTTTTTCATTATCTAATTTACTGGATATAATCTCTTTTGTATTTTCTCTATCTATTGATAAAACATTCCAGCCATTGTTTATTAAAAATATAGTATCCCTACCAGCACCACATCCTAAGTCAATAGCATTTGTAGGTTTAATATTCATATCTATAAATTCTTTAACTGTTGGATTTGGTAAAGCTCCTTCTGTATTTTCATAATATTTTTTTATATTTTCCATTATTATCATTCCTTGTTTCTTATCAATTATTATATAAATACATTTGACAAATTCTTAAAATCTGTGTATAATAAAGATAGAAAATGAGAAACCGTAGAAATATGGTTACCACTTATAAAAAGCAATAACAACACATTCCTTTTGGTCAAGAGCAGAATGTGTTGTTATTTTATTCCTTATTTATTATTGAATTTACATATTGTATGTATATAATCGTTAATAAGGCTACGTTTATAGTTGTAGAAGCCATTAAGGCTATTATTAAAAATAGTATAAAACTCATAAACACCACCTCACTTTCTGATAGTAAAACTATCTAGTAAAGTGGCAACACAAATCTACTTTTATCTCATTTTCTATGATTTATACTATACAATATTTCTCTTTCTTTTTCAAGCGAACATTATAATTTTTATTATAAAATTTATTTTCTAACTTCTGAAGGTACAGAAAATACTGAATTTTTACTTTTAATCAAAAAACATTAAAAGCCGTAAAAACATTGATATTTCAATGTTTTTACGGTTTTTCTATAGAGTGATTAAGGAGGTTATTTACGAAAAATTTTCCTCCCACTTTTGGCTCAAAAAATATTTCGATTAATCAACTGATAAATTTATTATAACTAAAGAATATGACTTTTTCAAGAAATTTTCAAAAAATACTATACTTTTTCTAATTTTTAGTGTATAATTAAATAAATTAAGGAATACTATACATTGTAGATAGATATTCTACTAGGTCTGAAATAGTTTACTAGATTAGGACCTGACCCGAAGTGATGCTAAGCGTCAGTAAAAGCCATTCAAACGAATGGCTTTTTATATTATTCTAATTCATTAACATTTTTTTGTCCTTCTTGTATCATTTGATTTTCATCTCTTTTTTGCCTTTTTTCTGCATTTTCTTTATCAACCGTTGGGGTATTGATTGTAGCTTTTCCAATTTCTTCCTCTGAAAATTTACTTCTATCTCGCTTTCTTTCTTCTCTATATCTTGCAATCCTTTGCATAGCTGTTTGTATAATATTTCTTGGAACTTTTAAAGTATTATTATCTATATTTCTTTCATTAAAAGATAAAGTATGGTCTTTAGATATTTCTTCTTTTGTTAATAATGTCCAAGGCATTGTTTTATCGCCTCTTTGATATCTTCCAGCATTCCAACAAGGATCATCGTATAAACAATCAACATCGTCTATTGAAATTATACTGTGATAACCATCATCTGGCAAATCAAAGGTTTTATAAATATCATTTCCTTTATCTGTTGACATATGCAATGTATCTTCTCCCGCAATACAATGAACATTATGAGATTTTATTCCTTTGAGCCTTAAAAGATATTGCATTGCTCTTGTATAACCTTCACAAACACAAGTATTATAAATAAAAGCATTATATGCACCATTTGCTCCGGCAATTGGACCAGTAGTAATTGATGGTAATCTATCATTTTTAGATGAATAAGAATGAGAATGTCCTTTATTTAATGATTCATAATCATACTTTATATTTTCTGCAAGGTATTGTTCAATTCCAATTACAGCAGTACGATTATCACATTGTTTTGGAACATAATCTTCTAAAACTGTAATAGCTGTTTTATGCATATTCATCATTTGATAATTATTTATTTTTATGCTTTTACCATTAGATAAAATTTCATGCCAAGAAATATTAATTTCATCAAATTTCTTTGTTGTAGCTTCATTAAATTTGCCAGTTTTAGAATCATAGGCAATTGCATCAGGAAATAATAATACATCAAGGTTTAAATCTGTTAATTCTTCATTTTGCATAATTGCAGTATTTAATCCTTCAATTTGAGTTAGAGATTCATTTCCAAAACAGTCTAACTGCCACAATTCTTCAAGTGAATCAAGTCCAAATATCTCTTCTAACACTGCATTTCTTTTAGCAGAAAGAAAATGCAATTGCTTCATTTGTGAAACATCTATAAAAGATAATTTTGCTTGATTTTCTATATCGAGATATTCAAGATTTTTACATTTTGCAATGCAAGAACCATCTTTATCAGATATTGAAGCTACAAATTTATCTTGCTTATATGCAGTATTTCCAACTGACTTTATAATTAGGGATTTTAGGTTTGGTAATAATTGAACTCCTTCAATATCCCCTTGTACAGGATTGTCAAAACTTAATTTATCGATCAATGCTAACTCATCTATAGTAAACTCACATGATAATAATCCCATTTTATTTTTCCTTGGTATAAATTGCATTTTTTCTTTTAATATTTCATTTATCTTTAATCCTAATGACATTGGTAATTTGATTAATCCCGTGTCCATAAATATTTTTCTCCTTTGATTTATTAATACATTAATTTATATTAAATATTTTTTTTAGCCAACTTATTATTTTTTGATAAAATTTTTCTTGTTTTACTTCCATCGGCAAATTACTTATATTTTTATCGTTAATCTGTATTTTTCTTTTCTTAAATATATTGTTTGGACTATACTTTTCTTGCTTCAGCTTTTCTACTTGCTGTCTATCATATTCTTCCTTTGCTTCAATTCTTTCTTTTTGATATGGTGTAGCCCAATAATCTCTAAATATATTAGCAAATATAGCTTTAGTTTCTTCTAATAATTCCTGTTCCTCAAAAGCTTTATTTATATCAACAATAAAATTGTATTCTTTATCCATTTTTGCTTTAAATGTATCAAGCATTGTTTGAGGTATTTTATTTACACTTTTTTCTGGTAAATATTTTAATATTTCTATAACTTCTTTATATGCTTTTGGATAATTGTCCTCCATCTTTGGTTTCCTCCATCATACTCTGTGTTAAATTCTTTTGTTTTTTAACAAGTTTATAATATGCCTAAAATCTTTACCTCTAAAGAAAAATGTTTCAGCTTTTGTGAATGGAATATTATTTTTTCTTTTATAATCTAGTTTATCTATTACAGTTAGCATATCTGAAACTTGAAATAATCTCTTCTTTGTATGGTCAAAATCTATTCTTCTTTCTACTTTAGGATTACTAGCAAAAAGAGTATCCAATATTGTTGCTAATGTTTCTTGCCCATTATCATAATAAATAACAATTTTATCAAATGAATCTAAATATTCTTTATTATCATTTATAAACTGACCTATTTCTCTAGCTAAAGCAACATTTAATTGCGTTTTCTTATTTATGTATTTTTTATCTATTATAATAGTTTTTATTTTAACTTTTACTCT